>JAIUOX010000014.1 GCA_020160955.1 Pseudomonadota bacterium | reverse complement strand
ACGCCCGGATCGCCGCGTCGATCACCTTCTCGACCAGGGCGTCGGGCACCGGGTCGGGCTTGAAGTGCCGCAGCGAGCGCGCGCTGTAGATCGCTTCGAAGACGCCGATCTCGTCGCCTGTCGTCATCCGCATGTTCCCCGGAGAGTGTGCCGGCATTCAGCACGAGATGGGCCGGCGCGAGAGGGGCCAGCACGAAGCGCGCCAGCACGGTTGCACGACTCGCGCGGCTGCCGCGCTCGGCATCCGTCGCAACCGTAAAATTCGCTGGTCTGCGAATTGCATCGTGTTTGCCGAGACGGGAGGGCATGCGTGTCGGTGAAACCCATCAAGCTCGGCTGGTTCCTCGGCAACAGTTTCGGCGTCCATGGCTGGTCGCAGCCGTGGGCCGGCACCGGGCCCCGCGACTGGTGGCAACCCGATCTCCATGTCGATCTCGCGCGCGCGCTGGAGCGGGCCTGCTTCGACTTCATGCTGCTCGAGGACTCGCTGTTCGTGCCGGACAACTACGGCAACTCGATGGAGTTCTACCTGTCGCGCGCGCTGCGCGCGCCCAAGAACGACCCGCTGCCGCTGGTGCCACTGCTCGTCCAGGCGACCCAACGCCTCGGCATCGTGCCCACCATCTCGACCTCGTTCTACCCGCCGTACCTGCTCGCCCGCCTGATGGCCACGCTCGACCTGATGTCGCGGGGCCGCGTCGGCTGCAACTTCGTGACCTCGACGGCCGAGCGGGCCGCCCAGAACTTCGGCCTCGACGCCCATATCGAGCACGACCTGCGCTACGAGATGGCGGACGAGTTCGTCGACCTCGTGAAGCAGCTCTGGGACTCGTGGGACGCCGACGCGATCGTCATGGACGAGAAGAAGGGCGTCTTCGTCGATCACAACAAGGTCCACCCGATCGACTTCAAGGGCCGGTTCTTCTCGTCGCGCGGGCCGCTCAACACGGCGCGGCCGGCGCAGGGCCACCCGGTGCTGGTGCAGGCCGGGAACTCGCCGCAGGGCCAGGCCTTCGCGTCGAAGCACATGGACATCGTGCTGTGCGCCGTCAGCACCGCGGCCGAGATGAAGGCCTACCGCGCCAGCCTGCGCGAAAAGGTGGCGGCCGCGGGGCGCGATCCCGACAGCTGCAAGGTCCTGTACGTCGTGATGCCGACGGTGGGCGAGACGGACGCCGAGGCGGCCGAGCGGGTGAAGCGGCGCCAGGCCGCCAAGGAGAAGGCGCCGGAGATGGCGTTGGCCCAGATGGGCAGCCTGACCGACATCGACTTCTCGGTCTTCGACATCGACGCGCCGATCGCCGAGCTCACGACCAACGGCCAGCAGGGCACGCTCAAGCGCTTCCTCAAGCAGGGCAAGACGCTGCGCGAGATCGCGGCCAACTACCGCTACGGCTACGAGGACCTCGTCGGCACGCCCGACACGATTGCCCGCCAGATGGGCGAACTGATGGAGGAGGTGGGCGGTGACGGCTTCATGTTCACCGGCACGGTGACCCGGCGCTACGTCGCCGAGATCACCGACGGCATCGTTCCGGCGCTGCAGAAGCGGGGCCTCAGCCGCACGGCCTACGCCCACGAACACTTCCGCGACAACCTGCTCGCCGACTGATGCCGCCGCTCGGCAAGATGATCCTGCGCCGCGTCCTCTGGGTGTTCCCGGTCGCGTTCGGGGTCGTCACCATGACCTTCTTCATGGCGCGGGTGCTGAACGGCGACCCGACCGAGCTCTACTCGCCGCCCGAGGCGACCGACGAACTGCGGGCCCAGATCCGGGCCCGGCTCGGCCTCGCCGACCCGCTGCCCATCCAGTTCGTCCACTACCTGCGCGACCTGCTGCGCTTCGACCTCGGCATCTCGTTCACCACCCAGCAGAGCGTCGCCTCGGACCTCTGGGACCGCCTGCCGGCGACCCTCGAGCTCGGCCTCGCGGGCCTGCTGCTGGGCATCGTCGTCGGCATCCCGCTGGGCGTCGTGGCGGCCGTGCACCGCGAGCGCTGGCCCGATTTCCTGGTGCGCGGCACGACGCTGAGCGGCATGGCGCTGCCCCAGTTCTGGGTCGGCCTGGTGCTGATCAGCATCTTCTTCGTCGACCTGCAGGTGCTGCCGGGGCCGGTCGGGCGGCTGCCGATCGGTGTCGCCGCGCCGCCGCGCATCACCGGCTTCCTGCTGGTCGACACGTTGCTGGCCGGCGACTTCTCGCTGTGGTGGCAGGCGGTGCGGCAGCTGGCGTTGCCGGCGCTGACGCTGGGCTTCAGCACCGCCGCGCCGATCGCCCGCGTCACCCGCTCGGCGATGGCCGAGGCGCTGCAGAGCGACTACGTGCGCACCGCCATCGCGATGGGCCACAGCAAGCGCGTCGTGTGGTTCCGCTACAGCCTGCGCAATGCGCTGCTGCCGGTGGTGACGCTGATCGGCGGCATCGCCGGCCACATCTTCGCCGGCGCCGTCCTGCTCGAATCGATCTTCGCCTGGCCGGGGCTGGGCCAGTACGCGCTGCAGGCGATCGAGCGCTCCGACTTCGCTGCGCTGCAGGGCTTCGTGATCTACGCCTCGCTGCTCTACGTGCTGGCGTTCCTCGCGGTCGATCTCCTCTACATGTTCATCGACCCCCGGGTGCGGGCGTCATGAGGGACGGCGAGGCCGTCGAGACGGTGGCGCCGCCGCTGGCCCGCGGCAAGCCGGCGGCGCGCCGCCGGCACCGGCCGCGCTCCTACTGGACGCTGCGCATCGGCGTGGCCGTGCTGGTGTTCTACGCGCTGGTCGCCGTGCTGTCGGTGTTCTGGACGCCCTACGATCCGCTGACCCCCGGCATCGGCGATGGCTACGACGCGCCCAGCCTTGCCTTTCCGCTGGGCACCGACCGGCTCGGCGCCGACATGCTGTCGCGCCTGATGGCGGGCGCGCGCTACGACCTCGGCATCGCCGCGGTCGCGGTCGCCATTGCCCTGTCGGTGGGCACGACGATCGGCGTTCTGTCGGGCTACTTCGGCGGCACGCTCGACACCGTCGTGATGCGCGGCGTCGAGATCTTCCAGGCCTTTCCCGGGCTGCTGTTCGCCATGCTGGTGGTCCAGGCGGTGGGCGCCGGCCTGGTCAACGTCATCCTCGTCCTGTCGTTCGTCGGCATCCCGGACTACCTGCGGCTGGCGCGGGCGGAGATCCAGGCCAAGAAGAGCTGGCAGTACGCCGAGGCGGCGCGGCTGGCCGGCAACCTGCCGTGGCGCGTCGCTTTCCGCCACCTGCTGCCCAACAGCATCGGCCCGCTGCTGGCCTTCACCTCGATCAACGCCGCCTTCGCCGCGCTGGTCACCGCCAGCCTGGGCTTCCTGGGCCTCGGCCTCGGCCCCAACGTGCCGGAGTGGGGCAACATGATCGCGCGCGGCCAGGACGGCATCATGACCGGCCAGTGGTGGGTCTCGTTCTTCCCCGGCCTGGCGATCCTCGGCCTGACCGGCGCGCTCTACCTGCTGGGCGACGCGCTGGCCGACCTCACCGACCCGCGGCGGCGGCGCCAATGAGCGACATCCTGCTCGAGGTCGAGAACTTCAGCGGCGCCTTCCGCGGCGAGACCGGCGACCTCGCGCCGGTGCTGCACGGCGTCAGCTACGCGCTCGAGACCGGCCTCATGACCGCCGTGGTGGGCGAGTCGGGCAGCGGCAAGTCGCTGACGGCGCTGTCGATCCTCGGCATCCAGCCACCGGCCTTCGAACGCACCGGCGGCCGCATCCTGTTCCGCGGCCACGACCTGTGCGGCTTCGACGAGCGGGCCCTGCGGCGGGTGCGCGGGGCCGAGATCAGCATGGTGTTCCAGGATGCGCGCGCCGCGCTCAACCCGGTCTTCACGGTGGGCCGCCAGCTGGCCGACGTCTGGCAGCTGCAGCACGGCGGCAGCCGCAAGGCGGCAATGGGCCAGGCCATCGAGGCGCTGCGCCGGGTCTCGATCCCCGAGCCGGAGCGGCGCGCCCGCCAGTACCCGCACGAGTATTCCGGCGGCATGGCGCAGCGCGCGATGATCGCCATGGCGGCGCTGGTCTGCGCGCCGTCGCTGCTGATCCTCGACGAGCCGACGACCGGACTCGACGTCACCATCCAGTCCGACATCATGGAGCTGATCGTCGAGCTGAGCCGCACCCGCGGGCTCACCACCTGCCTGATCACCCACGACCTCGGCGTGGTCGTCGAGACCTGCCAGAACGTCGTGGTGATGAATGCCGGCCGGGTCGTGGAGAGCGGCTCGGCCGAGGCGATCTTCACCCGGCCGCGCGACGCCTACACGCAGCGCCTGCTGGCCTCCAGCGTGCTCGTCGAGGCGGCATGAGCCCCGGCCGCGCCCTGCTGCAGGTCCGCGACCTCGCCAAGGTCTTCCCGGTGGCGGGCGGCCGCAAGCTGTTCGCGGTCGACGGCGTCACGCTCGAGATCGCTGCCGGCGAGACGCTGGCGCTGGTCGGCGAGAGCGGCTCGGGCAAGTCGACGGTGGCGCGCTGCATCCTGCGGCTGGTCGAGCCGACCGGCGGCGAGATCACGATCGGCGGCGAACCGATGCTGGGCCTGCCGGCCAGCCGCCTGACCGCGATGTATCGCCGGATCCAGATGGTGTTCCAGGACCCCAACGCCTCGCTCAACCCGCGCATGAGCATCCGCCAGCTGCTGGAGGAGCCGCTGCGGCTGCACCTCTACCTGCTGCGCAGCGAGCGGGCGCGCCGGGTCCAGGAGCTGATCGAGATGGTCGGCCTGACGACCGGCCACCTCGACCGCTACCCGCACGAGCTGAGCGGCGGGCAGCGCCAGCGAATCGGCATCGCCCGGGCCATCGCGGTGTCGCCCGAGGTGGTGATCCTCGACGAGCCGACCTCGTCGCTCGACGTCTCGGTGCGCGGCCAGGTCCTCGACCTGCTGCTCGACCTGCAGCAGCGGCTGAACCTCGCCTACCTGTTCATCACCCATGACCTGCAGGTCGTGCAGCATGTCGCCGACCGCGTCGCCGTGATGTACCTCGGCGGCATCGTCGAGCAGGGCGCGACCGAGGCCATCTTCGCCGCGCCGCGGCATCCCTACACCCAGGCGCTCCTGTCGGCCGCGCCGGTCGCGCGCTGGGGCGTCAAGCGCACGCGCACCCGGCTGGCCGGCGAGATCTCGAGCCCGATCGACCCGCCCGATGCCTGCCGGCTGGTCGGCCGCTGCCCGTTGGCGCGGCCGAGCTGCAGCCAGGGCAAACCCGCGCTGGTCGGCACCGGCGACGGCCGGTCCATCGCCTGTCCCGTGGTCATCGACACGCTTCCCCAACCTGTCGCGGAAAGGATCCCTTCATGCTGATGCACAGACGCCTGGCCATCGGCGCGGCCCTGCTGGCCGGCCTGTTCGCCGCCGGCGCGGCGGCGGCCAAGCCGCTGGTCCACGCCATCCCGGCCGACATCGCGAGCCTCGATCCGGCCGACATCCGCGGCCAGCAGGACCAGGAGATCGGGGTCAACGTCTACGAGCGCCTGGTGCGCATGAAGTTCCTGCCGCAGCCGAACGGCACGCTGATGGCCGACCCGGTCGCGGTCGAGCCGGAACTGGCCGAGTCGTGGACGGTCGACGGGCCGGTCATCACCTTCAAGCTGCGTCCGGGCGTGAAGTTCTTCGCCACCGGCAACCCGGTGACGTCGGAGGACGTGCGCTACAGCTTCGAGCGGCTGGTGCGCATCACCGGCAACGGCCGCAACCAGGCGGGCATCGCCGGCATCTTCAAGGCCGAGCAGGTCGAGGCCGTCGACCCGATGACGGTGCGCATCACCTTCACCGATGGCGCCGGCACGCCGACCGCCGTGCCGGTCGCCCTGACCTCGATGAAGTTCCAGCAGTTCGCGATCATCGATTCGGTCGAGGTCAAGAAGCACGCCACGACGGCGGACCCGTGGGCCAACCAGTGGCTGATGAAGAACCTCGCCACCACCGGCCCGTACTACATCGCCAACCGCACGCTCGGGCAGCAGCTCGAACTGAAGGCGGTGCCCAATCACTGGTCGGGCAAGCAGCCGGCGTTCGAGGACGTCGTGCTGCGCGTCATCGGCAACGCCGACCTGGTGTCCCTGATCAAGGGCGGTGTCGTGGATTACGCCGCCGAGGGCCTGACCGGCCGCCAGTACGACGCGCTGGCCGCGGCCGGCTTCCCGGTGCTGCACGGCGAGACGCCGTCGATCATGCGCATCGCCATGGCGATGGACAAGGAGCCCTTCACCGACGTGCGGGTGCGCCAGGCGATGCTCTACGCCATCCCGCACGACCGCATCCTGAAGACCGCGCTGGCCGGCCGCGGCAAGCGGCAGACCTGCCTGTACAACATGCAGGACCCGACCTGTAACGACGCCTTCGAGCGCTACAAGCTCGACCTCAACAAGGCGAAGGCGCTCCTGAAGGAGGCCGGCAAGCCGAGCTTCGCGTTCGATTTCTGGTACTCGAACGCGCTGCCCTACAACAACGACATCGCCATCATCATCGCCGACTCGCTGAAGTCGATCGGCGTCACCGCCAACCTCAAGCCGACGCCGGCGCTGCAGCTGCTCGACGCCTTTCGCGCCCGCATCAACGGCGTCGACCAGAACATGAGCGGCATGCTGCTGAACGAGGGCGTGATCTGGCTGAACGACCCGTCGACGCTCACCAACCTCGCGATGGTGACCAAGACGGCGACGGGCGGCGTCACCAACTGGGCGCGGTTCAGCGATCCCGAGGTCGACGAGCTGCACCTCAAGTACCGCAACTCGAGCGACGTCGCGGCGCGCACCACGGCCTACCGCAAGATCCAGGACAAGGTCGCCGAGGCGGCGGCCACCGCCAACCCGGCGATCCTGGTCGGCCGCACCATCGTGGTGAGCCCGAAGATCACGGGCGTGACCTTCTCGCAGGATCCCTACGCCCGCTACGCCTACCTGCGGCTGAAGTAAGAAAGGACCCGCCATGTCGTTTCCAAAGCCGCCCCTGGAGGGCCCGCCGCGCGACCTCGTCGGCTACGAGGGCCAGCCGCCCAAGGTGACGTGGCCCAACAACGCGCGCCTCGCGGTCTCGCTGGTCGTCAACTACGAGGAGGGCTCGGAACTGGCGATCGGCGACGGCGACGCGACGCGCGAGCCCTCGGGCCCGGCCTCGTGGCCGCTCTCCAAGCGCGACCTCGCCGGCGAGGGGCACTTCGAGTACGGCTCGCGCTGCGGCTACTGGCGCCTGCTCGACATCTTCGACGAACAGCAGGTGAAGTGCACTTTCTACGCCTGCGCCGTCGCGCTCGAGCGCAACCGCGACGCCGCCCGCGAGATGCGCAAGCGGGGCCACGAGGTGATGTCGCACGGCTACCGCTGGGAGGACGTCTCGCTGCTCAGCCGCGAGCAGGAGCGCGAGCATATCCGCCTCGCCGTCGAATCGATCGCCGAGACGACCGGCGAGCGGCCGCTCGGCTGGTACTGCCGCTACGGACCCAGCGTCCATACCCGCGAGCTGGTCGCCGAGGAGGGCGGCTTCGTCTACGACTGCGACGCCTACAACGACGACCTGCCCTACTGGACGACGGTGAAGGGCAAGAAGCACCTCGTGGTGCCGTACTCGCTGATGAACAACGACGGCAAGTTCAACTGGGGCGCCTTCGGCTCGCCGGTCGACTTCGAGAAGCACCTCAAGGCGAGCTTCGACCAGCTCTACAAGGAAGGCGCGACCCATCCGAAGATGATGTCGATCGGCCTGCACATGCGCATCGTCGGCCATCCCGGCCGGGCCCAGGCGCTGGCCAACTTCATCGAGTACGCCCGGTCCTTCCCGGACGTCTGGTTCGCCCGCCGCATCGAGATCGCCCGCCACTGGATGGCGCACCACGCCTGAACGGAGACGTCATGTCGGTATCCCAGATCCCCGGCCCGCCGCGCGACGTGGTGGGCTACAACGGCAAGCCGCCCAAGGTGACGTGGCCGAACGGCGCCCGCATCGCCATCTCGCTGGTGGTCAACTACGAGGAAGGCTCGGAGCTGGCGGTCGGCGACGGCGACACCTCGACCGAGCGCGGCCTGTCGGAGTCGGCGGTGCGCCCGTGGCCGGAGGGCAAGCGCGACCTCGCCATGGAGACCATGTACGAGTACGGCGCCCGCGTCGGCTTCTGGCGCCTGATGCAGATATTCGACGAGCACGACGTGAAGAGCACCTTCTACGTCTGCGCGTTGGCGCTGGAGCGCAACCGCAAGGCGGCGCGGCTGATCCGCG
Source organism: Pseudomonadota bacterium (assembly GCA_020160955.1). Taxonomy (GTDB): domain Bacteria; phylum Pseudomonadota; class Alphaproteobacteria; order Reyranellales; family Reyranellaceae; genus Reyranella. Next base: position 49,737 of record JAIUOX010000014.1, on the reverse strand, counting down.
AGAAGGGCCACGACGTCGTCTGCCACGGCTATCGCTGGGAAGACGTCACGCTGCTCAGCCGCGAGCAGGAGCGCGAGCACATCCGGCTGGCCGTGCAGTCGATCATCGAGACGACGGGCGAGCGGCCGCTCGGCTGGTATTGCCGCTACGGACCCAGCGTCAACACCCGCGAACTGGTGGTCGAGGAGGGCGGCTTCCTCTACGACAGCGACGCCTACAACGACGACCTGCCCTACTGGACGACGGTCGGCGGCAAGAAGCACCTGGTGATCCCGTACTCGCTGGTGAACAACGACTCGCGCTTCTCGCAGGGCCATTTCGGGCCGCCCGAGGACTTCGAGGAGCACCTGCGCTACACCTTCGACCGGCTGTACAAGGAGGGGGCGACCCATCCCAAGATGATGTCGATCGGGCTGCACATGCGGGTGGCCGGCCATCCCGGCCGGGCGGCGGCGGTGGCGAAGTTCATCGCCTACGCCAAGTCGCATCCCGACGTGTGGTTCGCCCGGCGCATCGAGATCGCGCGCCACTGGCAGGAGCACCATCCGTGACGGACCGGGACGGGTTGAAGGCGGCGGCGCGCGCGGCGATCGATGCCGCGGCGCCGACTCTTTTCGACATCAGCAACCGCATGCATGCCGATGTCGAGCTGGCCTTCGAGGAGGTCAAGGCCCAGGCCTGGCAGTGCGCGGCGCTGCGCGCGGCGGGCTTCGCGGTCGAGGAAGGGCTGGGCTCGCTGAAGACCGCCTTCCGCGCCACCGTCGGCCCGCAGCGCCCCGGCCCCTGCATCGCCTTCCTCTGCGAGTATGACGGCTTGCCGGTCTACGGCCAGAGCTGCGGCCACAACGTCGTGGCGGCGGCCGGCGTCGGCGCCGCGATTGGCCTGGCGGCGGTGGTCGGCCAGACCGGCGGCACGGCGATGGCGCTCGGCACGCCGGGCGAGGAGGGCGGCGGCGGCAAGAACATCCTGTACCGCGAGGGCTTCTTCGCCGGCATCGACGCCATGATGCTGGTCTATCCCGGCATGGACAACATCGCCCACTCGCGCACCGTCGGCGCGACGCGGGTGCAGGTCGCCTACTTCGGCAAGGCGGCACACGCCGCGGCGCGGCCCGAGCTCGGCGTCAACGCGCTGGACGCGCTGTTGTTGGCCTTCAACGGCATCAGCGCGCTGCGCCAGCAACTGCCCTCGGACGTGCGCATCCACAGCATCATCACCAAGGGCGGCACGCTGCCCCAGGTGGTGCCCGACCACACCACGGCGGTGCTGACGGTGCGCGCCAACAACCCGGAGACCCTGGCCGCGGTGATCCCGCGGGTCGATGCCTGCCTGCAGGGCGCCGCCCAGATGACCGGCGCGCGCCTCGAGCGAACGTGGCGCGACAAGCCCGGGCGCGAGCTGTGCAGCAACCCGGCGATGGCCGGCCTGTTCGACGCCAACCTGCGCGCGTTGGGCCGCGTCACGCGCCCGCGCGACGAGCTGTCGGGCGCGTGGTCGGGCGACACCGGCAACGTCAGCTGGTTCGTGCCGACCATCCAGCCGCAGATGGCCATGACGGGGCGGGATGTGCCGCCGCACAGCCACGAGTTCCATGCCGCCTCGATCGGCCCGGCCGCCGAGGCCTGCATCCTCGACTCGGCCAAGGCGATGGCGATGACGGCGATCGACCTCGCGATCGACCCGGCGGCGATGGCCGCCGTGAGGCAGGCGTTCGAGGCGGCGGGCCCGAAACCCGCCGCCTGACGCCACCTACTCGGCGATCGTCGTCTTCGGCGAGACCTCGAAGGGCTCGGTCTTCTGCACCGCCGCAGTACGCACCCGCGTGCCCGGCATGATCTGGAAGCGCGGGTCGAAGTCGACCATCAGGGTGCCGAGCTTGCCGAGGATGGTGGCGTCGCCCTCGAGCTTCATCAGCCCGGCCGCGACCTGCGCCTCGACCGTCTTCTGACCGGCCATGATCGGCTCGAGGTCGGCGCGGTTGACCGTGATCGTGAGGTCCGGCCTGGCCGCGAGGAAGCCGGCGGTGTTGGTCAACGTGCCGTTGTCGAGCTCGATGGCGAACTTCTCGCCGTTGTCGGGCGTCACGAGGTTGATCGTGAACTTCAGGCCCTCGGCCTTGCGGCCGTCCATGCGGATGCCGAGGAAGTTGAGGAACAGCTCGGTCGACATGGCGCGCACCACGTCGGGGCTGCTCGAGCTGGGCGCGGCGCCGGCCGGGATGCCCTGGCGCAGTTCGTAGGCGCCGGCCAGGAAGCTGTTGCGCAGGCCCGGGTTCTCCTGCTGGTAGCCGATCTGCTCGAACACGTCGGCCAGCAGGTCCTTGGCGGCCTGGTTCCGCGGCTGGGCATAGACCAGCTTGTTGAGGATCTCCGACGCCAGCAGGTACTGGCCCTCGTCGTGCAGCTGCTTGCCGCGCGCCATGATCTTGTCGGCGCCGCCCATCATCTCGACGTAGAGTGGCGCGGAGTCCGACGGCGACAGCGGGATCAGGGTCGCCGGGTTGGCGTCCCAGAAGCCGAGATAGCGCTGGATGACGCCGCGGCTGTTGTGCTGCTGCGAGCCGTGGTAGCCGCGGTTCGCCCAGCTGCGGACTAGGCTCTCCGGCATCTGGTAGACGTTGTGGATCTCGTTGATCGTCACGCCCTGGTTGGCGAGGTGCAGGACCTGGTTGTTGAGGTTGGCGTAGAGATCGCGCTGGCCGCGAAGGATTTCCTGGATGCGGGCATTGCCCCAGCGCGGCCAGTGGTGCGAGGCGAACATCACCTCGGCCTCGAAGCCGAAGCGGTACAGCGCCTGTCCGATGAACTTCGACCAGTTGAGCGGGTCGCGCACCGGGGCGCCGCGCAGCGTGTAGATGTTGTGCATGGTGGCGGTGACGTTCTCCGCCATCCACAGCGCCTTGAGGTCGGGGATCCAGGTGTTCATCTCCGACGGCGCCTCGGTGTCGGGCGTGTTCTGGAACACCATGCGCACGCCATCGACCTCGAGCTCCTCGATGTCCTTGTCGATGATGCGGGTCGGCGCGATCAGCCCGACCATGCCGGAGGCCACGCCCTGGCCGAGGCCCTGGCCGACGTAGCCGTAGGGGCTGGCCGGCAGCAGCAGGCCGTACTGGTAGAACAGCCGGCGGTTCATCGCGTTGCCGGCGTAGACGTTCTCCGAGATCGTGTGTTGCATGAAGTCGCGCGGCGCGATGATCTGCACCTTGCCGGCGCGTACGTCGGCCTCGTCGACGATGCCGCGCACGCCGCCCCAGTGGTCGCCGTGGCTGTGCGAGTAGATCACCGCCGTGATCGGCAGGTCCTTGCCGACATGCTGGCGGAACAGCTTCAGCGCGGCGCGCGCCGTCTCGGTGGCGGTCAGCGGGTCGATCACGATCCAGCCGGTCTTGCCGCGCACGAACGAGATGTCGGCGAGGTCGAAGCCACGGACCTGGTAGATGCCCGGCACGACCTCGTAGAGACCGTAGTTCATGTTGAGCACGGAAATGCGCTTCAGCGACGGGTGCACCGAGTCGTAGTCCGGCTTCTCGAGCAAGAACTTGAAGCGGTCCATGTCCCACGCCACGTGGCCGGCGTCGGCCATGATCTTCGACTCTGGCATGGCAGCGATGAAGCCGCGCTTCTGCTCCTCGAAGTCGCGCTGGTCGGCGAAGGGCAGGGTGGTGCGGGCGCGCTGCAGCGCCTCGAGGGTGAAGCGCGACGGCGCCTTGCCCTTGGGATCGAAGTGGCCGTCCGGCCGCGGCGGCGGCGCGACCTGGGCCAGCGCCTGGCCCGACCCGAGGACGGCCTTGCCGGCGGCGGCGAGCGCGATGCCCGTGGCGGTCAGCGATCCGGCGAGGTTGCGACGGGTGATCATGTTTTCCTCAATTTCAGTGTAGTTTGTGCCCGCACTCTAGGCGGTTCTCCCAAGAAACGCCTTGGCCGAGCGTCCCAAAGCTTGCGCCCGAGGTGCAAGATTTTGTCGCTCTGGCGGTACGCTTTCGTAAAATGGCGCCATGAAAATCCGTCGCCTGCCCCTCCTGTCGTCCCTGCTGTTGCTGCCGTTCGTCGGCCCCGCCCTGGCGCAGGAGGCGCCGGAGAAGGCGCAACAGGTTTCCATCGACACGGCGCAGGCCGCCGAACCGGCGGGCGATCCCGACCCCTGGCGTCTGCAGGGCACCCTGTACGGCTGGGCGATCGGCGTCTCCGGCAACGTCACGGCGCGAGGCCAGACGGTCGACGTCAACGCGACCTTCCCGCAGATCATGCAGAAGAGCGACTCGATCGCCGCCTTCATGGGCAACGTCGAGGCGAGCAAGGGCCGGGTCGGCGTCTACGGCGATTTCGTGTGGGCCAAGCTGGGCTTCGACAAGGGGATGGCGTCGTACCGCAACCCGCTGCCCGGCCTGCAGCTCAGTGCCACGACCAACACCGCGCTGACCACGACGCTGACCGTGCTCGAGGCCGGCGGCTTCTACGAGTTCGGCCGCTGGCAGCACGGCGGCGGGTCGGCGACCTCGCTCGATGGCATCCTCGGGTTCCGTTACTGGAACATCGCCAACGAGATCGACCTCAACATCATCGGCTCGGTCAACGTGCCGGCGCTCGGCCTCGAGTTCGGCCGCGCCTTCTCGGTGGCGCGTGCCAACGGCGTCGACTGGGTCGACCCGATTCTCGGCCTGCGCCTGCGCCACCAGTTCACGCCCAGCCAGCAGGTGATGCTGCGCGGCGACATCGGCGGCTTCGGCTTCGGCAGCGCGTTCACCTGGCAGGCCGCGGCGGTCTACTCCTACAACTGGCAATTCACCGGCTACTCGCTGGCGGCGCTGGTCGGCTACCGCGCGCTGGGCGTCAGCTACAGCGAGGGCTGGGGCCTCAACACGGCCGGCATCGACGCCGTGTTCCACGGCCCGCTGATCGGCGCCAGCCTGCGCTTCTGAGCCTCAGGCGGCGCGGCGCTTCTTCGGGCCGACCAGCAGGAACGGCGCGTACAGCACGGCGAAGCCGCCGAACGCGGCGACCCACGCCACGGTGGCGGCCATCAGCAACGGCGCGGCGGCGTCCGGCGCCAGCGCCGCGGCGATGCGCAGCACGGCGGCCGCCAGCGCGGCGGCATAGATCGCCTGCAGCGCGGGCGAGGCGACCAGCGGGCGGCCGGTGTGGCCGAGGCTGGCGCGGCTCATCACCGCCAGCGTCATCAGGCCCATCGCGCCGGCCGTCCAGGCGTGCAGGCCGGCGCTCGGCGGCAACACCTCGAGCGCCGACAGCCCGACCATCAGGAAGCCGAGCGGCACGAAGGCGTAGGCGACGTGCAGCACCAGCACGAGCCGGTCGCTCGCGGTGCGCTCGCCGGCCCAGCGCGCCAGCCGCGCGGCGTTGACTGCCGCGGCGACGATCAGCGCGGCCCCGGTGACCGCTGCGTCGGGCAGCGCGATCCAGGCGACGAGCGCCGCGGCGCTGGCCGCCAGGCAGCCGACGTCGAAGCGGTCGAACGGCGCGGGCAGGCGGCCCGGCGCCTGGCGCATCAGCCAGTTGCGGGTGAAGCTCGGGATGATGCGGCCGCCGATCACCATGACCAGCATCAGCACGAGGGCGAGGCCGGCGCGGGTGGCGAGGGCGGCCGGTGCGTCGACGAACGCCTCGACATGGAAGCCGATGTTGGCGGCGGCCAGCAGGCCGAGCAGCCCGACGATCTTGAGGTTGCGCATGTTGCCGCTGGCGACGATCTCGCGGGCGATCGCCAGCGTCAGCACGACGAGGAAGGCGCTGTCGACGGCGGCGGCGCCGAGCGGACCGATCCGGCCCGAGAAGGCGACGGCATAGCGGCCGGCCAGCCAGAGCAGCGCGAGCCCGGCGAGCGGCGCGCCGCGCAACGGCAGGCGGCCGGTCCAGTTGGGCACGGCGGTGAGCAGGAAGCCGGCGATGACCGCCGGCAGGAAGCCGAACAGCAGTTCGTGGACGTGCCAGTCGCGCGGGCCGAACGCGGTCGGCAGCGCGAGGTCGCCGCGGAACATCGGCAACCAGGCCAGCACCTCGAGGGCTGCCCAGGCGGCGGCCAGGAGGAAGAAGAGGCGAAAGCCGTGGGACAGCACGGCGGGTCCGGAATAGGCGCGCGGGATGTCGGTCATGATGACCGATTATCGTTCGCAATCGGCGCCGGCCTATTGATGTGGCGCAATCATCCCGAAGGGAGACGATCGCCGCGCAGGCGGGCCGGGTCGGCGATCGCGACCTGCCGCCCGCTGCCGGTGACGCCCAGCGGGCGCAGCATCGCGAAGGCGCGCGACAGGCTCTGCGGCGTGACGCCCAGCCGGCCGGCGATCAGGCGTCGGCCGCCGGGCAGCGTGACGGTCACCGGCCCGCTGTCGCGCGGACACAGCGCCAGCAGGAAGGCCGACAGCCGCTCCACCGCCGACAGCAGCTTGAGGTCGCGGATCTGGCCGATCAGCGTGCGCCAGTAGCTCGACAGCAGGAGGCTCGAGCCGTAGGCGAGGTCACCATTGGTCTTCAGGCGGGCGCGGAACGCCGCCGCGGGCCACATCAGCAGGCGGCCTTCCTCCAGCAACTTTGCGCTCATCAGGTAGGGCGCGTCGAGCGCCACCGCCGGCAGGATGAAGCCGTCGCCGGGCCCGAAGAACTCGACCAGCACCTCCTCGCGCGCGCCCTCGGCGAACAGGCCGACCGCGCCGGACAGCACGACATGCAGGAAGTCCGGCCGCTCGCCCTGGCGGCAGGGAATGGCGCCGCGCGGCAGCGACTGCACGAAGCAGTCCGCCAGCACGGCGGCGAGGTCGGCCTCGGACAGCTGGGCGAACAGGCGGGAGCGCCGGATGAGGGGCAGGTCGGTGGGCCGCATTTCCGCAGCGATTTGAGACCAGCCGTTCGCAAATGTGAACGGGCATTGTTCACATTTGTTAACGCCGCGCGAAAGAAAGGCGGTGCCGGGCGGCCGCTTGATTCACATCAACCGTCACCCGGTCCGCCGCCGCGACTGTCCGCTCGAAACGGAGCGAGACCCATGGCGACAGCGAACGCGACAAGCCTCCCGGCACAGCCCGGCCGTACGATGGCGCTCTCGATGAGCACCCTGGCCTTCACCGTGTGCTTCGCGGTGTGGACGATCTTCTCGATCATCGGTGTGCAGATAAAGAAGGAGCTGGGCCTCACCGACACGCAGTTCGGCCTGCTGGTCGGCACGCCGATCCTGACCGGGTCGCTGATCCGCCTGATGCTCGGCATCTGGGCCGACCAGTACGGCGGCCGCCTCGTCTATGTCGGCGTCATGATCGCCGCGGCGATCGCCACCTGGCTGCTGACCTTCGCCTACGACTACCCGACCTTCCTGCTGGCCGCGCTGGGCGTCGGCATCGCCGGCGGCTCGTTCTCGGTCGGCATCGCCTACGTCTCGCGCTGGTACGACCAGGGCAAGCAGGGCACCGCGCTCGGCGTGTTCGGCGCCGGCAACGTCGGCGCGGCGGTGACCAAGTTCGTCGCGCCCTTCGTCATGGTCGCCTACGGCTGGAAGACGGTCGCCCTGGTGTGGGCGGCCGCGCTGGTCGTCATGGCGGTGGTCTTCCTGTTCACCACCAAGGACGACCCGCAGCTCGCGGCGCGCAAGAAGGCCGGCATCAAGCCCGAGCCGGTCAGCGCGATGCTCGAGCCGCTGCGCAACGTGCAGGTCTGGCGCTTCTCGCTCTACTACTTCTTCGTGTTCGGCGGCTTCGTCGCCCTGTCGCTGTGGCTGCCGCGCTATCTGATCGGCGTCTACGGCCTCGACATCACCGCGGCCGGCATGCTGGCCGCCGCCTACTCGATCCCGGCCAGCCTGTTCCGCATCTACGGCGGCGTGCTGTCCGACAAGTTCGGCGCCCGGCGGGTCATGTACTGGACGTTCGGCGTCTCGGTGGCGACCTGCTTCGTGCTGGCCTACCCGCCGACCCAGTACATCGTGAAGGGCATCACCGGCCCGATCGCCTTCACGCTCGAGATGGGCCTGGTGCCGTTCGTCGTCATCGCCTTCGTGCTGGGCTTCTTCATGAGCCTCGGCAAGGCGGCGGTCTACAAGCACATCCCGGTCTACTACCCCAAGCATGTCGGCGCGGTCGGCGGCGTGGTCGGCATGGTCGGCGGGCTCGGCGGCTTCGTCCTGCCGATCGCCTTCGGCGCGCTGAACGACCTCACCGGCATCTGGACCAGCTGCTTCATGCTGCTGTTCGCCATCGCCGCCCTGTCGCTGGTCTGGATGCACGTCTCGATCGTCGCCATGGAGCGCGAGAAGGCCGGCGAGGCGCTCGCCCGGCTGCCCGAGCTGCCGGAGATGGAGCCGATCCACGGTCCGCAGCATGTCGGCAAGCTGTCCGGCCATGCACTCGAGGACTGGCGGCCGGAGGACCGGCAGTTCTGGGAGGAGAAGGGCCGCCGCATCGCCCATCGCAACCTCGCGATCTCGATCCCGGCGCTCCTGCTGTCCTTCGCGATCTGGATGGTGTGGTCGGTCGTGGTCGCCAAGCTGCCGTCGATCGGCTTCACCTACACCACGGACCAGCTGTTCTGGCTGGCCTCGCTGCCCGGCGTCTCGGGCGCCACGCTGCGCATCTTCTACTCCTTCACCGTGCCGATCTTCGGCGGCCGGCTGTGGACGACGCTGGCCACCTGGTCGCTGATCCTTCCGGCGGTGGGCATCGGCTACGCGGTGCAGAACCCGGCGACGCCGTACTGGATCTTCCTGGTGCTGGCGCTGCTCTGCGGCTTCGGCGGCGGCAACTTCGCCTCGTCGATGTCGAACATCTCGTTCTTCTTCCCCAAGGCGGAGAAGGGCAACGCGCTGGCGCTCAACGCCGGCCTCGGCAACCTCGGCGTCAGCGTCGTGCAGTTCGTCGTGCCGATGGCGATCACCGCCGGCGTGTTCGGCTGGCTGGGCGGCGAGCCGCAGGTCGTCAAGGCGGCCTCGGGCACGACCAGGCTGTGGCTGCAGAATGCCGGCTTCATCTGGGTGCCGTTCATCGCCGCCTCGGCCTTCGCGGCGTGGTTCGGGATGAACGACATCGCCTCGGCGCGCGCCTCGTTCGCCGAGCAGTCGGTGATCTTCCAGCGCCGCCACAACTGGATCATGTGCTGGCTCTACACCGGCACCTTCGGGTCGTTCATCGGCTACTCGGCGGCCTTCCCGCTGCTCACCAAGACGGCGTTCCCCGAGGTCGACGCGCTGAAGTTCGCCTTCCTCGGTCCGCTGGTCGGTGCGCTGTCGCGCTCGCTGACCGGCTGGGTGTCCGACAGGTGGGGCGGCGGCCGCGTCACCTTCTGGGTGTTCGTCGCCATGGCGATCGGCGCCTACGGGGTCGTCCACTTCCTGCAGGCGCAGAACTTCACCGGCTTCTTCGCGATGTTCATGCTGCTGTTCCTGGCGAGCGGCATCGGCAACGCGTCGACCTTCCAGATGATCCCGGCGATCATGCGCAAGGACCTCGAGCGCCTGATGCCGGGCGCGTCGCCCGACGAGCGCCGGGTGTCGGCCGAGCGCGAGTCGGCGGCGATCATCGGCTTCACTTCGGCGATCGCGGCCTACGGGGCGTTCTTCATCCCCAAGAGCTTCGGCTCGTCGATCGCGGCGACCGGCAGCGCCGCCTTCGCCCTCTACGGCTTCATCGCCTTCTACCTGAGCTGCATCGCGCTCACCTGGTTCGTCTACACGCGCCGGGGCGGCCTGTTGCACGACATCGAGCGGCGCCGCGTCGGCGCCGCCGCCATCACCCCCGCCGAATGACCTGCGGAGCAGTACCGTGTCGCATTTCCTCGATCGCCTGACCTTCTTCAAGCAGAGCCGCGAGCCGTTCGCCGGCGGCCACGGCATCACCACCCACGAGGATCGCGGGTGGGAAGACGCCTATCGCAAGCGCTGGCAGCACGACAAGATCGTGCGGTCGACGCACGGCGCCAACTGCACCGGCTCGTGTTCGTGGAAGATCTACGTCAAGGGCGGGATCGTCACCTGGGAGACCCAGCAGACCGACTACCCGCGCACCCGGCCGGAGCTGCCGAACCACGAGCCGCGCGGCTGCTCGCGCGGCGCCTCGTACAGCTGGTACCTGTACTCGTCCAACCGCGTGAAGCACCCGCTGGCCCGTGCCCGCCTGCTCAAGCTGTGGCGCGAGGCGCGGGCCACGATGAGCCCGGTCGCCGCCTGGGCCTCGATCGTCGAGGACCCGGCCAAGCGCGAGGCCTACACCAGCAAGCGCGGCCACGGCGGCTTCGTGCGCGTCGGCTGGGAGGAAGCGACCGAGATCGTCGCCGCCGCCAATGCCTACACGGCCAAGACCTACGGGCCCGACCGCGTGCTGGGCTTCTCGCCGATCCCGGCGATGTCGATGGTCTCCTACGCCGCGGGCTCGCGCTACCTGTCGCTGCTCGGCGGCGTCTGCATGTCGTTCTACGACTGGTACTGCGACCTGCCGCCGGCCTCGCCGCAGACCTGGGGCGAGCAGACCGACGTTCCCGAATCCGCCGACTGGTACAATGCCGGCTTCGTCATCCTGTGGGGCTCGAACGTCCCGCAGACCCGCACGCCGGACGCCCACTTCTACACCGAGGCGCGCTACCGCGGCATGAAGAGCGCGGTGATCTGCCCCGACTACTCGGAAGCGTCGAAGTTCGGTGACATCTGGCTGTCGGTGAAGCAGGGCACCGACTCGGCGCTCGCTATGGCGATGGGCCACGTGATCCTCAAGGAGTACCACGTCGACCGCCAGGTGAAGTACTTCCGCGACTACGTCCGGCAGTACACCGACATGCCGATGCTGGTGCGCCTGGTCGCCAAGGACGGCTACCTGGTGCCGGACCGCTTCGTGCGCTGCTCCGACTTCGATGCCGGGCTGGGCGAGAGCAACAATCCCGAGTGGAAGACCGTGGCGTTCGACGAGGCGACCGGCGCCGTGGTCGCGCCGCGCGGCTCGATCGGCTTCCGCTGGGGCGAGAGCGGCAAGTGGAACCTCGAAGAGCGCGAGTCCGCGGGCAAGGAAACCGCGCTGCGCCTGTCGCTGGCCGACATCCGCGACGACGTGGTCGAGGTCGGCTTCCCGTACTTCGGCAACATCGAGCACGAGCATTTCACCTCGACCTCGCACGACGGCGTGCTGCGCCGCCGCGTCCCGGTGAAGACGCTGAAGCTGGTCGACGGCGAGGTCGCCGTCGCCTCGGTCTACGACCTGTTCCTGGCCAACTACGGCGTCGACGCCGGGCTGGGCGGCCCGAACGTGGCGGCCTCGCTCGACGACGACGTGCCCTACACGCCGGCCTGGGCCGAGAAGATCACCGGCGTCGAGCGCGACAAGATCATCCAGGTGGCGCGCGAGTTCGCGACCAACGCCGAGAAGACCAACGGCCGCTCGATGGTGATCATCGGCGCGGCGATGAACCACTGGTACCACGCCGACATGAACTATCGCGGCGTGATCAACATGCTCGCGATGTGCGGCTGCATCGGCCAGTCGGGCGGTGGCTGGGCGCACTATGTCGGCCAGGAGAAGCTCAGGCCGCAGGCCGGCTGGGCGCCGCTCGCCTTCGCCCTCGACTGGGGCCGGCCGCCGCGCCAGCAGAACTCGACCTCGGCGTTCTACGCCCACACCGACCAGTGGCGCTACGAGACGATCAACGTCGGCGACATCGTCTCGCCGACGGCGCCTCCGGGCAGCTGGGACGGCTCGATCATCGACTACAACGTGCGCGCCGAGCGCATGGGCTGGCTGCCGTCGGCGCCGCAGCTGCAGCAGAACCCGCTGGAGATCGCCAGGGCCGCGGCGGCCGCCGGCCTCGAGCCGGCGGCCTACGTCGCCCAGAAGCTGAAGTCGGGCGACCTCAAGATGTCCTGCGAGGACCCCGACAACCCGCGCAACTGGCCGCGCAACATGTTCGTGTGGCGCTCCAACCTGCTGGGCTCGTCGGGCAAGGGCCACGAGTACTTCCTGAAGCACCTGCTCGGCACGTCGCACGGCGTGATGGGCAAGGACCTCGGCGAGGAGGGCCGCGAGCGGCCGCAGGAGGTCGTGTGGCACGACGAGGGGCCGCGCGGGAAGCTCGACCTGCTGGTCACGCTCGACTTCCGCATGTCGACGACCTGCGTCTACTCCGACATCGTCCTGCCGACCGCCACCTGGTACGAGAAGAACGACCTCAACACCTCCGACATGCACCCGTTCATCCACCCGCTGACCGCGGCGGTAGACCCGGTGTGGGAGGCGAAGAGCGACTGGGAGATCTACAAGGCGATTGCCAAGGCGTTCTCTCGGGTCGCGCCCGAGGTGCTGGGCGTCGAGAAGGACGTCGTCCTCACCCCGATCCTGCACGACAGCCCGGGCGAGATCGCCCAGGCGACCGACGTGCGCGACTGGAAGAAGGGCGAGGTCGAGCCGATCCCCGGCAAGACCATGCCCGCGGTGACGGTGGTCGAGCGCGACTACCCCAACCTCTACCGGCGCTTCACCTCGCTCGGCCCACTCATGGAGAAGGTCGGCAACGGCATCAAGGGCATCGCCTGGAAGACCGAGCATGAGGTCGAGCTGCTCAAGCGCCTGAACGGCACCGTGCTCGAGGGCCCGACCAAGGGCCTGGTGAAGATCGAGACCGACATCGAGGCCGCCGAGGTGCTGCTGACGCTGGCGCCGGAGACCAACGGCGAGGTCGCGGTGCGGTCGTGGCAGTCGCTGTCGAAGGCGACGGGCCGCGAGCACGCCCACCTCGCGCTGCCCAAGGAAGACGAGAAGATCCGCTTCCGCGACGTCGTCGCGCAGCCGCGCAAGATCATCTCGGCGCCGACCTGGTCGGGGCTGGAGAGCGAGCACGTCTGCTACAACGCCGGCTACACCAACGTCCACGAACTGATCCCGTGGCGCACCCTGACCGGCCGCCAGCAGCTCTACCAGGACCACAAGTGGATGCTGGCCTTCGGCGAGGGGCTGTGCGTCTACCGCCCGCCGCTCGACCTGCGCACGGTCAAGCCGGTGATCGACAGCCGGCCCAACGGCAACAAGCAGGTCGTGCTGAACTTCATCACGCCGCACCAGAAGTGGGGCATCCACTCCACCTACACCGACAACCTGATGATGCTGACGCTGTCGCGCGGCGGACCGATCGTCTGGCTGAGCGAGGTCGACGCGGCCAAGGCGGGCATCGTCGATAACGACTGGGTCGAAGCCTACAACGTCAACGGCGCCCTGGTGGCCCGCGCGGTCGTCTCCCAGCGCATGAAGGAGGGAACCCTCTTCATGTACCACGCGCAGGAGAAGATCGTGAACGTGCCCGGCTCGGAGATGACCGGGCAGCGCGGCGGCATCCACAACTCCGTGACGCGGGCCGTGCTCAAGCCGACGCACATGATCGGCGGCTACGCGCAGCAGGCCTGGGGTTTCAACTACTACGGCACGATCGGCACCAACCGCGACGAGTTCGTCGTCGTCCGCAAGCTGGCCCGCGTCGACTGGCTGGAGCGTCCCCACAAGGACGCCGCGACCCAGCCCGTCGCCCACGCGGCCGAGTAAGGAGTAGCGTCATGAAGGTACGCGCCCAGATCGCGATGGTCCTCAACCTGGACAAGTGCATCGGCTGCCACACCTGTTCGGTCACCTGCAAGAACGTGTGGACCAACCGCGAAGGCATGGAATACGCCTGGTTCAACAACGTCGAGACCAAGCCCGGCATCGGTTACCCCAAGGACTGGGAGAACCAGAAGCGCTGGAAGGGCGGCTGGGTCCGCCGCTCCAACGGCAAGATCCAGCCGCGCATCGGCTCGAAGTGGCGGATCCTCGCCAACATCTTCGCCAATCCCGACCTGCCGGAGATCGACGACTACTACGAGCCCTTCACCTTCGACTACGAGCACCTGCAGAAGGCGCCCGAGCTGGAGGCCTTCCCGACGGCGCGGCCGCGCTCGCTGATCACCGGCCAGCGCATGGAGAAGATCGAGTGGGGTCCGAACTGGGAGGAGATCCTGGGCGGCGAGTTCTCGAAGCGCTCGGCCGACGCCAACTTCGAGGGCGTGCAGAAGGAGATCTACGGCCAGTTCGAGAACACCTTCATGATGTACCTGCCGCGGCTGTGCGAGCATTGCCTCAACCCGGCGTGCGCGGCGGCCTGCCCCTCGGGCGCGATCTACAAGCGCGAGGAGGACGGCATCGTCCTGATCGACCAGGACAAGTGCCGCGGCTGGCGCATGTGCGTCTCGGGCTGCCCGTACAAGAAGATCTATTTCAACTGGTCGTCGGGCAAGTCGGAGAAGTGCATCTTCTGCTACCCGCGCATCGAGGCCGGCCAGCCGACCGTGTGCTCGGAGACCTGCGTTGGTCGCATCCGCTACCTCGGTGTCGTGCTGTACGACGCCGACGGCATCGAGAAGGCGGCCTCGGCGCCCGACGAGAAGGCGCTCTACGAGGAGCAGCTGAAGCTGTTCCTCGACCCGAGCGATCCGCGCGTCATCGACCAGGCCCGCCGCGACGGCGTGCCCGAGGCGTGGCTCGAGGCGGCCCGTCACTCGCCGGTGTGGAAGATGGCGATGGAGTGGAAGGTCGCCTTCCCGCTGCATCCCGAGTACCGCACGCTGCCGATGGTCTGGTACGTGCCGCCGCTGTCGCCGATCCAGTCGGCGGCCGAGGCCGGCAAGATGGGCGTCGACGGCGCCATGCCGGACGTACGCTCGCTGCGCATCCCGCTGCGCTACCTCGCCAACCTGCTGACCGCCGGCGACGAGGAGCCGGTGGCGCGCGGGCTCGAGCGCATGCTCGCGATGCGCGGCTACATGCGGGCCAAGACGGTCGACGGCGTGATCGACGCCGCGCTGGCGACCCGGGTCGGCCTGTCGCCGGCCCAGATCGAGGAGATGTACCACGTGATGGCGATCGCCAATTACGAGGACCGCTTCGTCATACCGACGGCCCACCGCGAGGTCAGCGAGGACGCCTACAAGCTCCGCGGCGCCTGCGGCTTCAGCTTCGGCAACGGATGCTCGCCGGGCGACGACGGCGGCAACCTGTTCGCGGGCGGCAAGCTCCGGCCGCGCAACCCGGCGGAGGTGGCGTGATGAGGACCTTGCGTGCCCTGGCCGCCCTGCTGGCCTACCCGACCCAGCCGATGATCGACGCGCTCGACGAGATCGGGCAGGCGATCGATCGCGAGAACCTGCTGCCGGCGCGCGAGCGCGCCGCGCTCGGCCGCCTGGTCGACGACCTGCGCGGCGGTGATCTCTACGACCTGCAGGAGCGCTACGGCCTGCTGTTCGACCGGACCCGCAGCCTGTCGCTGCACCTGTTCGAGCACGTGCACGGCGAGAGCCGCGACCGCGGCCAGGCCATGGTCGACCTGCTGAAGCTCTACCAGGACAGCGGCTGGATGCCGGTGGCCAACGAGCTGCCGGACTTCCTGCCGCTGTTCCTCGAGTACGCCTCGACACGCCAACCGGCCGAGGCGATCGCGCTGGTCGGCCAGCCGGCCAACGTGCTGGCGGCGCTGGCCGAGCGGCTGGCCAAGCGCCAGTCGGCCTACGGCGCGATCATGACGGCGCTGCTGGCGCTCTCGAAGGCGAAGCCCGACGCCGCCGCGCTGGCGGCGCTGCGCGCCGAGCCCGATCCCGAGCCTGACGACCTCGCGGCGCTCGACGCCGCGTGGACCGACGAGGAAGTCACCTTCGGCCCCGGCTCGAACATCGCGTCGGGCATCGGCACCGATGCGGCGAGCTGCCCGGTCGACCGCATGGCCCGCCGCCTGCAGGCCGCCGTTCCCTCCGACAAGGGAGTGTCCCCGTGAAGGACTACGCCTTTCACCTGCTGTTCACCGGCTACCCCTACATCTGCCTGACCGTCTTCCTGCTGGGCAGCCTCGTGCGCTTCGACCGCGAGCAGTACACGTGGCGCGCCGGGTCGAGCCAGCTGTTGCGCAAGCGCCAGCTGCGCTGGGGGTCCAACCTGTTCCACGTCGGCATCCTGTTCCTGATGGGCGGGCACTTCGTCGGGCTGCTGACGCCGACCTCGGTCTACACGCTGCTCGTCACGGTCGAGCAGAAGCAGGTGCTGGCCGTGGCGGCAGGCGGCATCGCCGGCACGCTGTGCTTCGTCGGCCTCTCGATGCTGCTGCACCGCCGGCTGGTCGATCCGCGCATCCGCAGCACCAGTTCCCGCATGGACATCGCCCTGCTCGTGTTGCTCTGGGTCCAGCTGTCGCTCGGTCTGCTCACCATCCCCTTCTCGCTCGGTCATCTCGACGGGTCGGTGATGCTGATCCTGTCGCACTGGGCCCAGGGCATCGTCACGCTGCACCCGGTCGACGCCCGCACCCTGCAGGGGCTGGCCTGGCCGTACCTCGTGCACCTCGTGCTCGGCATGTCCCTGTTCCTGGTGTTCCCGTTCAGCCGCCTCGTGCACATCTGGTCGGCGCCGGTCTGGTACCTCGGTCGTCGCGGCTACCAGGTCGTCCGCTCGCGTCGTGCGCCCGCCTCCGCGCGGGTGGTGGGAGACCGGTCATGAGTGCGCCGCGGGCACGACGGCCGATCCGCAAGTTCGTGCCGGTGACCGTCAACGGCGTGACGATCGCGTCGGCCGACATCGCGCGCGAGACCCAGCACCACGAGGCGTCCGATCCCGATGTCGCGTGGGACCTCGCCGCCCGGGCGCTCGCCCTGCGCGAGCTCCTGGGGCAGGAAGCCGACCGCCTCGGCATCGAGGCCGAGCCGCTCGAGGATGCCGAGGGACGCCGCGAGACGCCGCAGGAAGCCCGCCTGCGCGCGCTGGTCGACCGCGAGGTCGTCGTGCCGCGCGCCGACGAGGCGGCCTGCCGTCGCTACTACGAGGCCAATCGCGCCCGCTTCCACTCGCCCACGCTGTTCGAGGTGGCGCATATCCTGCTGCCGAAGGGCGAGGGAGCCGGCGAACGCGCGGCGGCGATCGTCGCCGAACTGCAGGCCCATCCCGAGCGCTTCGCCGCCCTGGCCGAGGCCCACTCGGCCTGCCCGTCGTCGAAGCAGGGCGGGTCGCTGGGCCAGATCGGCCCGGGCCAGACCGTGGCGGAGTTCGAGGCGGCGCTGCCGGGCCTGCCGGTCGGCACCGTGGCCGCCCAGCCGGTGGAGAGCCGCTACGGCCTGCATGTGGTGCGCGTCGCTCGTCGCATCGAGGGCCGCGACCTGCCGTTCGACCTGGTGCGCGAGCGCATCGCCGACTACCTCGAGGAAGCCGTGCAGCGCCGCGCGCTGCACCAGTACGTGGCGATCCTCGCCGGGCGGGCGACGCTGGGCGGTGTCGATTTCGGCGCCGCCAGCGGCCCGCTGGTCCAGTAGGAGGCCGCGATGTTCCTCGGACAGGTGCTGGACCGGCTCGGCGACGAGACCTTCGCCACCGAGACCCTGCTCGGCCTCGACGACCTGCCGCTAATGGTCGAGATCGAGACGGTCGGCCAGGCGTTCGGCGAGAGCGCGTCTGACTACGCGGTCCACGCGGTCGGCCGCTTCACCGCGCTGGCCGGAGACGAAGACTGGCTGGGATTGATGACGGCACTGGAGCGCGCCGACGATTCGGCTGCCACCTGCCTGCGCCACATGCTGCACTGGTCGCTGCGCCACGATCGCGGTGGCCCGTCCGGTTGCTGTTCACACGACTGACCCCGAGCCACGGAGGCCGACATGACTGCCCTGATCGCCGCGCTGGTCTATGCCAACGGAGTCTACCCGGAGCGGGTGATCGCCCGCGCCGTCGAGCGCCTGCGCGATCGCGGCGTGACGATGGCCGGTGCCCTGCAGTGCACGATCCTCGACGCGGTCGACCGCCATCCCTGCGACCTGCTGATCGAGGACCTGACGACCGGCGACGTCACGCCGATCGCCGAGCATCGCGGCCGCCAGGCGCGCGGCTGCAAGCTCGATGTCGCTCTCCTGACCGAGCTGGCGGAGAGCGTGGTGACCGGCGTGCGTAGCGGCGCCCCGCGCCTGCTGGTGATCAACAAGTTCGGCAAGACCGAGGCCGAGGGCGGCGGGCTGCGCGACGCCATCGCCGAGGCGGTCGAGCGCGACATCCCGGTGCTGGTCGGCGTGCCGATGCGCAACCTCGACCAGTTTCGCGCCTTCGCCGGGCCGCTCGCCGTCGAGTTGCCGGTCGGTGAGGCGGCGCTGGCCGGCTGGCTGGCCGGGCACGGCCTGCTGGAGCCACACCCCCAGCCGGGCGCGGGCGACCGCGCCGTGCCTGCGTAAGGCCGGCGCCATGACCGGGCACCGCCGCTTGGCGCTGGTGCTTCTGGTCGGTGCCTGCGCGTCGGCGCCCCCGGCCTCGCCGGAACGGCTCGCCGAGTGCACGCGCCTGTTCAACACCTGGGCACGCTACGACCAGCACTGGACCTTCCACCACGACGGTCACAAGGCGCGGGCCGAATTGGCGCTGCATCGTTGCCAGCAGGGCCGCTACGACGAGGGCATCCCGGAGCTCAAGGCGATCCTGCGGCGCGGCGGCTTCACGATATCCGACTGAGGCGTCAGGGAGATTGCAGCCGCTGGGCCGCACGGGCGTTGCCGGCGGCGGCGCTGCGCTCGTACCAGGTGCGCTTGTCGGCGTCGGACATCGGGAACGGACCGGGCCGGCGTTCCTCGATCCGGGCGACGTCGTACATGCCGTCGGGGTCGCGGGCGATCGCGGCCATCAGGAACAGGCCGCGCGCGCGGCTGTCGCCCGGGCGCACCTTGTCGTCGAACTCGGTGGCCTCCGGATCGTCCGCCGCGAGCCAGAGTCCGAGCGCGTTCTGCGCCGGCGGGTAGTTCTGGGCGGCGGCGCGCTCGAGCAGCCGGATGGCCTCGTCGCGGTCGGCCGGTACGCCCTTGCCCGCGAACAGCATCAGCGCGAGGCGCGTGCAGGCCTGCAGCGCCGCCTTGCGGTCGCGCGTGCCGCCGCCTTCGGCATTGCAGAGCGCGCGGTACGCCTGGGCCGCCTCGACGGGGTCTGCCGCGGTGGTCGCCGTCCCGGTCTCGAGGCGGCGCGCGAGCTCGGCCTGGGCGGCGGGCGCGTTGCCGCGCGCCAGCAGGCGCAACATCGCCAGCCCGCGCTCGCTGTCCCGCGCAACGGTGTCGCCGTCGAGCAGCGCGACGGCGTAGGCGAACCGTGCCTCGTCGATCCCGGCCTCGGCCGCCTGGGCATACCAGCGCACCGCCTCGGCGCGGTCCGTCGGCAGGCCGCCGCCCCGGTCGAGCGCGCGGGCCAACTCGAGCGCGGCGTAGGGGTTGCCGGCCGCCGCCTCGCGGTAGAGAGCCAGCGCCGAGTCGGGTTGGCGCGGCACGACGAGGCCGGCCACGCGATGGCGGGCGATCACCCGCTTGGCGGCCAGCACGATGTCGGGCGCGGCGCGCTGCTGCAGGCCGGCCAGCCATGCCCAGGCGCCGGCGACCAGCAGCCCGGCCAGCAGCGCGGCCGGCAGGGTCGCCACTCTGATGCCCGGCCCGTGCTCCGTCGCGTCGTCGGTCCCGGGCGTCGGCGCCATCACCAGCACGCCGGGCCGGCTGAACAGCGGCGCGAGCAGCAGGCCCGCGACGACGCCGCCGACATGGGCCATCCAGGCGACGGGGCTGGCCATGTCGAGGGCCGGCACCGCCTGCAGCGCGGTCCAGGCGGCGAGGAACACCCAGGCGGGCAGGGTGTCCGAACCGGTCAGCGAGGCGCGCACCCGGATGCGGGTCCACGGCAGCAGGACCGCGTGCGCCGCCAGCACGCCGGCGACCGCGCCGCTCGCGCCGACCACCGGCACCGCGCTCGACGGGTTGGCCAGCGCGTGACCGAGGCCGCCGGCCACGCCGCAGCCCACGAAGAACAGGGCATAGCGCCACGAGCCCATCAGCAGTTCGACCGGCTGGCTGAAGCAATGGAAGAACAGCATGTTGCCGACGACGTGCCACAGGCTCGCATGGACGAAGAGCGACGAGACCAGCGTCAGCAGGATGTGCGGGCTGTCGGCGTTCCACGGCCACAGGTCGAACGTCACCAGGGCCGGCGTGACGCCGAAGCGCAGCAGCGTCGCGGTGGCGAACGGCGGGTCCTGCAGCGCCTGCAGCAGGGCGATGCCGCCGCACAGCGCGATGATGGTCCAGGTGACCGGGGTCGGTCCGCGGACGGGATAGTTGGAACCGAGCGGAAACATCGCCGGCCGCAACCATAGGGGACGGAATGTCGGTCTCACAAGCCGCCGCCGTTTCGCTGTTGGCCATTGCATAGGCTCTGTCGAAGCGGCATCAAGGACGGAAGAAAAGCCCGGGAGGAAGACAGATGCGTCGTAGAACGATCCTGAAAGGTGGCGTTGCCGTCGCGGCCTCCGCCGTCGCCGCACCCGCGCTGGCCCAGTCGTCCAAGTGGCCGTCGCGCGAGATCACCCTGATCAATCCCAACGCGGCCGGCGCCTCGACCGACCTGACGGCGCGCATCCTGGCGCAGGCGCTGGAGAAGCGGCTGGGCGCGACCGTGATCGTGAAGAACGTGGTGGGCGGCGCCGGGGCGCTCGGGCCGACCACGCTGGCCCAGTCCGCGCCGGACGGTCACACCTTCGGCCTGGTGGCGATCTCGAGCCACGTCGCCGTGCCCAACATGATGAACGTGACCTACGACCCGTGGAAGGCGTTCGACGTGCTGGGCCAGGTCGCGGCGCTGCGCTACGGCATCGGGGCGCGCGCCGACGGGCCGATCAAGTCGATCGAGGACCTGGTGGCGCAGGGCAAGCAGAAGCAGCTGACCTACAGTTCCAACAACGTCACCAACGTCGTGGCGATGTTCCAGCTGGCCAAGCTCTCCGGCGCCAAGCTGCGCTGGGTGGTGTTTCCGGGCGGCGTCGAGTCGGTGACGGCGGCGATCGGCGGGCACGTCGATGCGGTGATCCAGACCGTGGCCGAGATGCGGCCGCAGATCGAGGCCGGCAAGCTGCGCTTCCTCGCCTCGGCGGCCGAGGCGCGCTGGCCGTACTATCCCGACGTCAAGACGCTGCGCGAGATGGGCTACGACGCGGTCAGCAACGGCCCGTTCGGCTATGCCTACCCGACCGGCGTCGAGCCGGCGATCCGCGACCGCATGGAGAAGGCGCTGGCCGACTGCATGGCCGAGGAGAGCGTGCGCAAGCAGATCGACAATCTCGGCATCGAGCCGATCTGGCGCGACGGCAAGGCCTACGCCGCGCTGCTCAAGAAGATCGAGGGCGAACTGGTGCCGATCCTGAAGGACACCGGCATGGCCAAGAAGCCGGCATGAGCCGGCTGGGCGGCACGCGGCTGGCCACGCTGGGATTGCTGGCGGCCGCCCTCGTCGGCCTGTGGCAGGCCTCGCGGCTCGACAGCTGGGGCTTCGACGGGCCGGGCGCCGGCTTCTTCCCGCAGCTGGTGGCCGGCCTCTGCGTGGCGCTGTCGCTGCTGGTCCTGGTGTCGCCGGGCAAGGCTGGCGAGACCGAGGAGGGCGATGCCGCCGCGGTCGCCGAGTCGGCGGAGACCCGCCGCACCTTCGCGCTCTACGTCGCGGCCCTGGTCCTGCTGGCCGTCGGCTCGGCCTTCGCCGGCTTCGTCGCCACGGCGGTCGCGGTGTCGGTGGTGATCGTGCGCTTCGCCGAGCGCCAGTCGTGGGCGAAGGCGCTGGGCTACGGCGTCGCCTGCGCCGCGGTCGGGCTGGTCTGCTTCGGCTGGCTGCTGCGCGTCGACCTGCCCGAGGGGCCGGTCGAGCGCGCCTTCTACAGCCTCGTGCGCTGAGGCGGCCCGATGGAAGCGCTGCTGCAAGGCTTCGCCGTCACGCTGTCGGCCGACAACCTCTTCTACTGCTTCGTCGGCGTGCTGCTCGGCACGGTGGTCGGCATCCTGCCCGGGCTGGGGCCGCTCACCACCATCGCCATCCTGCTGCCGATCACCTTCAAGATGGAGGTGACCTCGGCGATCATCATGCTGTCGGGCATCTACTACGGCGTGGCCTACGGCGGCACCGTGACCTCGGTGCTGATGCGCATCCCGGGCGAGGCCTCGTCGGTGGTGACCTGTCTCGACGGCTACGAGATGGCGCGCAAGGGCCGCGCCGGCGCGGCGCTCGGCATCGCCGGCCTCGGCTCGTTCTTCGCCGGCACGGTGGGCGTGATCGGCATCTCCTTCCTGTCGCCGCCGCTGGCCGAGCTGGTGCTGGCCTTCGGCCCGGCCGAGTACGCCATGCTGATGCTGGCCGGCCTGACGATGGTGACCTACATGTCGTCGGGCTCGCTGGCGCGCGCCCTCCTGATGGCGGCGTTCGGCCTGCTGCTCGGCACGATCGGCAGCGACCCGATCAACATGACGCCGCGGCTGACCTTCGGGATCGTCGCGCTGGGCGACGGCGTCAACCTCGTGCCGCTGGCGATCGGCCTGTTCGGGCTGTCCGAGGTGCTGTTCATGGCGCGCCAGACGGCGGAGGAGATGAAGGTCCTGCCGGCGCCGACCGGCGTGCTGGGCTTCCTGCCGTCGCGCGAGGAAGCGCGGCGCTCGGTCGGACCGGTGGTGCGCGGCACCGTGATGGGCTTCCTGGTCGGGCTGCTGCCGGGCGGCGGCGCGGTGCTGGCCTCGTTCCTGTCCTACGGCATGGAGCGCAAGCTCTCCAAGAACCCCGAGGAATTCGGCAAGGGTGCCGTCGAGGGCGTCGCGGGGCCGGAATCGGCCAACAACGCCGGCACCGCCGGCGCCTTCGTGCCGCTGCTCTGCATGGGCATCCCGGCCAACGCCATCACCGCGCTGCTGCTCGGCGCCTTCATCATCCACGGCGTCACGCCGGGCCCGACCATCCTCGAGCGCCAGCCGCAGGTCTTCTGGGGCGTGGTCGCCAGCATGTACATCGGCAACGTGATGCTGCTGATCCTCAACCTGCCGCTGATCGGCCTGTTCGTGCGCATCCTGCAGGTGCCGCGGGCGTACCTGACGCCGATGATCCTCGTGGTCTGCCTGATCGGCGTCTATTCCTCGAGCAACAACCCGGTCGACGTGGCGATCGCCGTGGCGTTCGGCTTCATCGGCTACGGCCTGCGCCGGCATGGCTTCGACCTCGGCATCGTCATCCTGGCCTACGTGCTGGGCCCGATCTTCGAACGCTCGGTGCGGCAGGCGCTGGCGATCTCGGACGGCGATCCGACGATCTTCTTCCACAGCAAGCTGTCGACCGGCTTCGCCATCGT
Source organism: Pseudomonadota bacterium (assembly GCA_020160955.1). Lineage (GTDB taxonomy): Bacteria > Pseudomonadota > Alphaproteobacteria > Reyranellales > Reyranellaceae > Reyranella. The sequence continues at coordinate 26,595 of JAIUOX010000014.1, read as the reverse complement.
CGCGGTGATCCTGCTGGTCGCCGGCCTGTGGCCGAAGCGCCGCGGCGCGGCGGCGTCCTAGGCGTCGAGCGCGATCGCCAGCGCTGCCTCGAAGGCCTCGGGGTCGCCGAGCGCGTTGCCCAGCGCCAGCGCGAGGCGGGCGAGGAACAGCGCCTCGTCGTCCGGCCCGGCGCGGTCGATCGCGACCGCCAACGCCTCGTACATGCGCTCCAGTTGCTCCGGCGTGGCGCTCATGTCGCGGCTCCCAGGCAGGTGGCCAGCGCGGCCCGGATCTCGGCGGCGTCGGCCTTGCGCCAGCGCGCGGCGACGTGGAGATCCGGCCGCAGCAGGTAGAACGATCCCGGCTCGGCGCCGTAGACCGCCAGCGCCGGTCCGCTCGCCACGATGCCGGTGAAGCCGGGATCGAGGCTGCCGAGCGCGGCGAACAGGTCGGCGGCGCGCGTGTCGCCGGCCTCGCCAGCGAACAGCAGGCCGGTGAAGCCGTCGCCCGCCCGGTCGAGCAGGAAGTCGCCGTCGGCGAGGCGCACGTTGGGCGCCGCGCTGCCGATCGTCGGGCCGCCGGCGAACGCGGCGTCGCGCTCGGGGTGCAGGGTCAGCGGTCCCGGCGGGTAGACGAAGGCCTGCATCTGGCGCGGGTTGGCGAGCGGCCGCGTGAAGTCGTGCTTCACCGCCAGCGACAGCGCGGCGGCACGCGCCAGCTTCCAGCCGCGCGTCGGCGGCGTCATGAAGCGGGCGCTCTTGGAGGCGTTGGCGAAGACGTCGAGCGTGGCGCCGCGGCGCTCCGGCGAATAGCTGTCGAGCAGGCCGGGCGCGGCGCGGCCCTGCAGCACGTAGGCCAGCTTCCAGCCGATGTTGTGGGCGTCGGCCAGCCCGTTGTTCAGCCCGCGCACGCCGAAGATCGGCACGATGTGGGCGCTGTCGCCGATGAAGAACACCGGCCCATGGCGGTAGTCGTCGAGGCACAGCGTGTTGGCGGTGTAGACGCTCCACCACTCGAGTTCCCATGGACCGTCGTGGCCGATGTCGGCGAGGATCGCCTGCACGCGCCGGCGGATGTTGTCCTCGCGCAGCGCCTCGGCCTCGCTCTCGCCCTCGCGCAGCTGGTAGTCGACGCGCCAGATGTCGTCGGGCTGCTTGTGGATCAGCACCGTGCCGCCGGGATTGCCGGCCGGTTCGAAGAAGGCCCGCCGCTCGGTCGGGAAGTCGTGCCGCATGCGCACGTCGGCGATGACGTAGCGGCCCTCGAAGTTCTCGCCGGCCAGCCGCAGGCCCAACATGCCGCGGACCGGGCTGCGCGCCCCGTCGGCGGCCAGCAGGTAGCGGCCGCGCAACGCGTAGTCGCCGGTCGGCGTGGCGATGTCGAGCGTGATGCCGTCGTCGTCCCGCCGCAGGGCCGTGACCTCGCTCTGCCAGCGGGCGTCGACCAGGGGGCACCGCGCGATGGCGTCCCACAGGTACTGCTCGATGTACTGCTGTTGCAGGTTGTACATCGGCAGGTACTTTTCGTGGTCGCCGTGCGGCATCTCCAGCCGGAAGATCCGCTCGCCGCGGTAGAAGCTCTGGCCGTGGCGCCAGCCCAGCGCCTTGGCGACGAACGGCTCGACCGCGCCGATGCGCTGCAGGATCTGCAGGCTCGGTCGCGCGAGGCAGATGGCGCGGCTGCCGTCGTTGAAGGTTTCCTTGCGGTCCAGCAGGACGCTGCGGACGCCGTAGCGGGCCAGCGTGAGCGCCGCCGCCATGCCGACCGGCCCGGCACCGGCGATCACCACGTCGTGGCGCGTCGCGACGCCGGCCTGCTCCGGGACCGCGCGGGCGGCGAACACCGGGTAGTCGAAGTACAGCGAGTCGAGGGGGCCCTTGCCGGCCGGCCTCACCGGTCGCCTCGTCTAGTCTTCCGCGTCACGAAAAAGGTCCTCCGTGGAGACGACGGTAGCGGAAACGCCCGGCCAGGGTGAGGGGGATCACAGGGGATCGACGCGGCGTTTCACTAGTCTGCGCCGGCGTGAACCCGCTCGACCTAACACTCCTTCACAGCAACCTCGGCCTCGCGATCCTCGTGCTGGCCGGCGTGGTGATGCTGACGACGTTCCACTGGGGGGACGTGGCGCGGGCTGTCCGCTCGCTGGCCGCCTCGCCGGCGCGCGCCGTCGATCTCTCGGTGTGCGAGGGCCGCTGGTCGGAGACCTGCTACGCCAACCGCGTCGCCCTGAACCTGGTGATCCGGGTCGAGGTGAGCAACCGGTCGGACGCGCCCTGGAGCTTCGCGAGGGCGTCGCTGCGCGGCCACCGCGCGCTGGCGGTTTCCGCCTGTCCGCTGGAGTCGTCGGCCGGGGGAGGAGCGGGCACCGAGCGCCGGCCGCCGGTCATCGCGCCGGGGGCGACCGGCATCATCGGGATTCACTTCATTCTCGACGCCACGCCGCCGGCCGATCCGGCGGCGGCGTTCGTCGCCAGCCTCGTGCTGGTCGACCGCCAGGTCGGGGAGAGCGCCCTTCGGCTCGCGGCGCGCGGACCGAAGGGCTGATCGCGGTCCGCTAGAACCGCTTGTCGGCCTTCGGCCGGTGCTTGTTGCGCAGCACGAAGGCGGAGCGCTCCGCCTTGCGCGGGTTGCGCACCCAGACCTCGCGGTTGGGATGCAGGCCGCCGCCGCGGGTCGCCGGTACGGCCGTGGCGCGGGCGCGGTGCAGCAGGCGGGTGTCGGCGATGCCGCAGTTCGGGTGGATGCCGCCGTTGCCGGCGACCACCTTGTCCCACGCCGCCTGGCGCTTGGCGCGCACCGCCGGGTCGGCGAGCGCGGTGCAGTTCAGCTCGTTGGTGTTGAGGTCGGCCACGATCTCGTCGCCGTCCTCGACCAGCGCGATCGGGCCACCCAGTGCCGCCTCGGGACCGACGTGGCCGATCACCAGGCCGACCGAGCCGCCCGAGAAGCGCGCGTCGGTCATCAGGCCGACGACGATGTTGCGCTCGCGGCACAGCGTGGTGATGCGCGACGTCGGGTCGAGCATCTCCGGCATGCCCGGCGCGCCGCTCGGACCCTCGTAGCGCACGATGATCATGTCGTGGTTCTGGAAGCGCTCCGGCGTCGTGTCGAGCGCCTTCAGGAGCGCCGCCTCGCCCTCGAACACCCGCGCGGTGCCGCGGAAGATGTTGTTCTCCAGCCCGCCCTCGACGCCGGCCAGCTTGAGGATCGCCGAGAAGTCCGGCGACAGGTTGCCGCCCAGCACGCGCAGGCCGCCGGTCGGCTTGTACGGCTTCTCGACCGGGTAGACGACCTTGCCGTCGGCCTTCTTGGCGCCCAGCCGCTTGACCTGCTCGGCCAGCGTCTCGCCGGTGCAGGTCAGCACGTCGCCGTTCAGCAGGCCGGCCTCGAGCAGTTCGCGCACGATGACCTGCACGCCGCCGATCGCGTCGATGTCGACCATCGAGTACTTGCCGTAGGGCCGCGCGTCGGTGACCACCGGCACGACGTGCTGCGACAGGTAGTTGAACTCCTCCGGCGTCATGACTTCCTTCCAGAAGTCGGCGAAGCCGGCGGCGCGGGCGATCTCCGGCCCGTGCAGCGTGACGTTGGTCGAGCCGCCGATCGCCATGGCGACGATCATCGCGTTGCGGATCGAGTCGCGCACCACGATGTCGCGCGGCTTGAGGTCCTTCGCCATCAGGTTGGCCAGCAGCTCGACCAGCTCGCCGGCGAATTCCTTGACGCGGCGCGGGTCGTCGGACGCCGGCGCCACCATGTGCAGCGGCTGCATGCCGACCACGCCGATGAAGGTCTGCATGGTGTTGTAGGTGAACATGCCGCCGCAGCTGCCGATGCCCGGGCAGGCGTGGCAGGCGATGTGGTGGCGGTAGGCCTCGTCGGGATGGGCGGCGACCTGGTAGGCGCTGACGATGTCGAGCGCCTCGCCGGTGTTGGGATCCTTTCCGGGATGGATCGGGCCGTCCGACATGATGATCGCCGGCTTGTTGTGCTCGAGCAGCGCGGCCAGCGTGCCGACCGGCGGCTTGTCGCAGGCGACCACGGCGATCGTGCCGGCCAGCCCGGTGGCGCTCAGGTGCTCGCACAGCGCGTCGTTGGTGACCTCGCGGCCGATCAGCGAGTAGCGCATCTCGCGCGTGCCGTTGCGGATGCCGTCGGAGGTGGCGATCGTGAACTCGGGCTGCACGAGGCGCAGCTTGAGCTGGCCCTGGCCCTGGCCGACGCGCGCCTTCAGGCGCTCGTGGATCGCCTCGACCTTGGACAGCACGCCGAGGTAGCACTGGCTGTCGCCCTTGGTGCCGACGACGCCGACCGACGGCTCGTGGATCAGGTCGGGATCCGTGCCGAGCGCGCGCGCCAGCCCGATCGTCTGGGTGGAGCGGCCAGGATGGCGGTCGATGAGGACGTTGGTCGGTTTCGTCATGCGATGTCCATGAATGGCTTGAGGCGGCTCTTCTAGCACGAAAGTCAGTCGTTGTAGGGGATGCCGGCCATCGCCTTGCCGGGCGTTCCGGGCTCGCTCACCGAGCCGCAGTTGCTGGCCGGCGGCGTCCCTGCCAGGGCGCCCCGATAGAGGGCCAGCGCGTCGTCGAACGAGGCATGCAGGCCGCCGTTGTGCGTCGCTCCCTCGTACGACTTCCAGGTCACCGGGCTGCCGGTGGCGCACAGCGCGGCCACCGCGCCGAACTGGTGGCGCGGCAGGACCAGGCTGTCGGCCAGGCCGGTGCCCAGCAGGATCGGCACGCCGATCTTCACCGACGGCATGTCGACGACCGTGCCCAGCCGCGTGCCGAGGGCGTCGGGCGCGGTGGCGAAGGCGTTGGTGGCGTCGACCTTGTCGCGCCGCGCCACCTGCGCCATGTCGGGGCTGCAGGCGTCGCGGCCGGCCGCCAGCACCGGGCGGCCCTTGTCGGAGACCAGGCTGTCGGCGGTCGGGCCGTCGTCGGGCAGCGCACCGCCCAGCATCAGCAGCATGCTGAACACCGGCGAGGTCACCGACAGCGGCGGCACCTTGTGCGCTGCATCGGGGAAGCGCGAGATGACACCGGTGGCGACCGTCGCCTTGAGGCCGAGCTCGGGAGCATAGGTCGGCGCGATGCGGGTCGCGCCGATCGCCGCGCCCGATCCCTGGCTCTGGCCGGTGACCAGCAACGCGTTGGCGATCTGCCCGGGACGCGCCGCCAGCGCGGCGCGCGCCGCGTCGAGCACCGAGCGGCCCTCGGCCTCCCAGTTCAGGTAGGGGTGCGGACCGGGACCGCCGAGCCCCTGGTAGTCGGTGGCGACGACGGCGAAGCCGTTCTCCAGCCAGCGGTTGATGTAGGCCGCGTCGCGTGGCTTGTGACCCGTCCACGACGGCGCGCAACGGTCCGACACGCCGAGCGTGCCGTGCGCCCACGCGACCAGCGGCCAGCCGCCGGCGGGCGCCGCGCCCTTCGGCAGGTAGAGCGTGCCGCTGACCGGCACCACGCCCGAGCGCCAGCGCGCGTCGGTCGAGGTGTAGAGCAGGCGCCGTGCGGCCGAGGCCGCCGTGATCTCGGGCTGCGCCGGCTGGTCCTCCTCGCGCAGGACCTTGCCGGGCTCGGCCGGCAGCGCCTGCGACCAGCGATAGAACGGCGAGAGGTCGTGGTCGCCCCACGCCGCGCCGGTCGGCAGCCGGCCGGGGCCACCCGCCGTCTGGGCCTGCACCGCCGGCGCGATGAAGAGCGCTGCCGTCACGGCAGCCGCCAGCATGGTGGACCTGCCCATCGTCGTTTCCTTCCCTCGGCCGTTCGCCATTCGCGACGGCGGTTCGCATTCTGCAACGGCCCGGGGGCGCGGGTCGAATCGGCGGGCCCGGAAAACCGCGGGTTCTCGCGGACGGCGGCTTGGCACATGGATTGTACCGGGGGCCGCGGAGGCCCCTTGCATGCATGCTGATTCGCTCGTCTTCAAGTCGCTCGCCTGGTACGGCAACAACGTCCGCCACCGCGGCAGCTACCGCGTCCTCAACCGCCTGCGCCGCATCACGCAGGCCGACATCGACGCCGAGCTGGTGGTCAGGCGGCGCGGCACGCGCTGGGCACTGAACCCCGCCGACTTCGTCCACCAGGACGTGTTCTGGCACGGCACCAAGGACTTCTGGGACGTCTGGCACCTCAGGCGCCTGCTGGCGCGCGATTCGCTGGTCGTCGATATCGGCAGCAACTTCGGCTACTACGCCATCCACCTCGCGCGCACGCTGGGCAACGAGAGCCGCGCCATCGCCTTCGAACCGATGCCGCACAACTACGCCCGCCTGTCGCGCAACATCGCGCTGAACGACATGGCCGAGCAGGTCACGGCGTTGCAGGTCGGCCTGTCCGACGCGCCCGGCGAGGCGAAGATGGCGGCCCGCCAGGGCAACTCGGGCTCGGCCCAGATCGGCGCCGACGCGGCCGAGCACACGACCGTGCGCCTCGAGACGCTCGACGGGCTGTGGCCGGCGCTGGCCGGAACCCGCGCCGCCGACTTCATCAAGATCGACGTCGAGGGCCACGAGCCCAAGGCGCTCGCCGGGGCGCGCGGCGTGCTCGAGCATCACCACCCGATCGTGCTGCTCGAGGTCGATCCGCCGCGCCTCAAGGAAGCCGGCTCGAGCCCGGCGGCACTGGCCGCCTTCTTCGGCGCGCTGGGCTATCGCCACTTCGTGTCGAACCGGTCGCGCCTCGACTCCGTGGCGCTCGACCGTGCGCCCGAGTTCGTGAACGTGCTCTGCCTGCACCGCGAAAGGTACGCCGCGGAAGTCGCCCGCTGGAGCTGACCGGCCGTTGTCCGACCGTCCCGATCGTGCTGTCCTTTCGGCATCACGACCGGGCGGAGGAAACATGGCGGAGCAGAAACAGCGGGCCTCGACCGACGGTCCGCCGCCGACCACGGTCCGCCTGCAGAACATCGCGCAATCCTATGGCCAGTCCGCCGCCCTGATGGCGGCGGTCGAACTGGGCGTGTTCACGGCGATCGGCAACGGCGCCGGCACCTACGACGCGGTGGCCACGGCGGTCGGCATCGAGCCGACCAGCGCCGAGCGGCTGATGGTCATGCTGTGCGCCGCCGGCCTCGTCGAGAAGAAGGACGGCCGGCACGTCAACGCCGCCGACGTCGATCGCTACTTGGTCGAGGGCAAGCCCGGCTACATGGGGCCCTGGATCACCTTCACCAAGCCGCAGTGGAACGAGTGGGGCCGGCTGGCCGATCACCTGCGGGTGCGTAACCTGAAGGTGATGGGCTCGATCGAGACCTTCACGGTGGCCGATGCGCGCCGCTACCACGCCGCGACCTTCTCGATCGGGCTGGGCGCCGGCCGCCGCTTCGTGCGCCAGGTCGACCTGTCGGGCCGCAAGCGCATCATGGATATCGGCGGCGGCTCGGGCGCCTACTGCATCGCGGCGGCCAAGCAGCATCCGGCGATCCGTGGCGTCGTGCTCGACCTGCCGGTGGTCTGCGAGGTGGCGCGCGACTTCATCGCCGAGCAGGGCGTGGCGGACCGCGTCGAGGCGCGGCCCTGCAACTTCACCGTCGACCCGTTCCCGGCCGACTGCGACGTGGCGATCATGGCGTCGAACCTGCCGATGTATGGCCGCGAGATGATCGCCAGGGTCGTCGCCAAGGCGCACGACGCGCTGCTGCCGGGCGGCCAGATGCACCTGGTCGGCGAGATGACCAACGACGAGCGCACCGGGCCATGGGGCCCCGCCTACTGGGGGCTTGGCCAGGCGATCTCCGACTCGCTGGGGCTGGCGCATTCGGAGTCCGACGTGATCGGCTACTTCGAGGCGGCGGGCTTCCGCGACGTGGCGCTGCACGACTTCATCCCCGGCTCGCTCGGCCGGGTCGTCGGCACCAAGGCGGGCTGACCGTGTTCCACACCGTCGCCTGCGACCTGCTCGGCATCCGCTATCCCATCCTGCAGGGCGCCATGCAGGGCGGCGGCGGCGTCGAGCTGGTCGCCGCCGTCAGCGAGGCCGGCGGGCTGGGCGTGCTGCCGACCTTTGGCGGCACCGACCAGAAGCTCAGGGCCGACATCGCGGCGGTGCGCGCCCGCACGGCCCGCCCGTTCGGCGTCAACATCATGCCGATGGGACGTGGCATCGCCGAGCGCTGCGCGGCGACCTGCATCGAGCTCGGCGTGCCGATCGTCACCACCGGCCGGGCCGATCCCGGCGAGGACATCGTGCGCCGCCTGAAGGACGCCGGCATCCGCGTCGTGTCGGTGATCCCGACCGTCGAGCACGCCCGCCGCATGGAGGCCGAGGGCGTCGATGCCGTGGTCGCCTCGGGCACCGAGGCCGGCGGCCATGTCGGCACGGTGGCGACGCTGCCGCTGGTGCCGCAGGTGGTCGACGCGGTGAAGATCCCGGTGCTGGCGGCCGGCGGCATCGGCGATGCGCGCGGGATGCTCGCGGCCTTCGCGCTGGGCGCCGTCGGCATCCAGATGGGGACCCGCTTCATGGCGACCGTCGAGTCCGACCTCAACGCGTGGGGCCGCGACCGCCTGCTGGCGATGCGCGAGACCGACACCATCGTGACGCGCGCCATGACCGGCGCCACGGTACGCTGCATCCGCACGCCGCAGATCGAGGCCTACGAGGACGCGGTGGCGCGCGGCGTGCCGGAGGCCGAGCTGAAGGCGATGGCCGCCGCGGTCCGCGCCTCGCGCTACGGCGAGAGCCGCGACGACCGCCGCCAGTCGGCGGCCGGCCAGGTCGCCGGCCTGATCCACGACGTGCCGAGCGTGCGCGACCTGATCGAGGGCATGCTGGCCGAGGCGGCCCGCCTCGCCGAACGCCTGCCCGCGGTGGCCCGTCGCTAGCGCTTGCAGTCGAACGTGATCTTGCGCGGCACGATGGTCGGCAGGCTGGCGGTCGCGGGATCGCTCGGTCGCGGCCAGCTGCCGTCGGCCAGGTGCTTCTCGACGATCGGCAGCAGCTGGTTGAACGTCACCCAGGCCTGCAGCCGCAGGCCGGCCCACGTCGTGTGCACGGCGTCGACGAACAGGTCGGGGTTGAACGGGAAGTAGCGCGCGGTGTCGATGAAGCCGATGCCGCGGCTCTTCGCGTACTTGGCGAGGAACCGGTTCTGGAAGTCCGACAGCCGCTCCATGTCGCGGTAGCGGTACGGGAAGTAGCTGATGTTCAGCTGGTCGAGGATGAAGCGGTGCCGGATCGGGTCGAGCACCATGCCGTCCTTGACCATCCAGAGGAACGAGCTGACCGCGAAGTCGCTGCCCGCCTGGGCGAGTTCGGTGCGCATCCGGTCGAGGTCGCGGGTGATGGTGTTGAGGTTGATCGGCAGGGTCGGGTAGGCGAGGTCCGGGTCCTTCTCGTCGAGGCCGGCCGGCCAGTTCAGGCGATAGTCGGGCTTGGGCGGCTCGCGGCCGTCGAGCTGGCTGCCCGCGGCGCCGACCGCGGTGCGCACGCGACCGGCGATCGCCGAGTAGCGTGCCGCAGCCTGCAGCCAGCCCTGCGGGCCGGACCCGTCGCCGCTCGGGGCGGCCGACGGCGGCGGCGCGACGTCCTTCTTCACGTCGGACACGATGCTGTGCAGCAGGAACTGGTTGCCGCCCTCGTAGTAGACGACGAGGTCGGGCTTGAGCGGCAGGACCTCGGTGCGGACGACCGCGGCGGTGTCGGTCGAGACGATGCTCTCGCGGCCCGCATTGAGGACCTCGAAGCGCACCGCCAGCTTGCGCGCCTCGGCCCAGCGGTTGAGCCAGTAGCCGACATACTCGGGGTAGGAGAACGGCAGGTGCGGCGGGCCGGCGGTGGTCGACGAGCCGACGAACACGATGCGGACGACCTTGTCGCCACGCGGCACCTGGATCGGCGCGCCGCGCCAGCCCATCTGGTTCACGACCAGGCCGATCGGCTGGGTAGCGTCGGGGATATAGCGGTAGGGCGGCGTCGGCGCGCCGTCCGGCGGATCGTAGACCCAGAGGTGACCCGGGGCGTGGCGCAGGAACTCGTGCTTGCAGGGATCGGGCCCCATGAAGGCGGTGTTCCAGGCCTTGAAGATGTCGGACGGGCGGAACGCCATGCCGCCGGTCGAGCTGGCCTCGAGCTCGTGGAACAGCTTCTGCCACTCGGCCGACACCGGCCGGCGGTTGGGCAGCGGCGGCGGGTCGGCATAGAACCAGGCGCGGTCGACGCCGGGCTGCAGCGGGATCGCGTCGACCATCGAGGTCTCGACCGACTCGCGGCCCTTCGGCGCGCCCAGCGGGAACGCCAGCAGCGGGTAGCCGTCGAGCAGGCGCACCGCCGCCTCGGCGACGGCCACGCTGAACAGCATCGACAGCAGGAATAGGACGGCGTTCTTCAGGGCAGGCCTCCGTGAGGCCCGCCCACTAGCATACCGTGCGCCCGGTGCAAGCCGGGCGCGGCGTCGCGCTTCAGGCGGCCGGCGAGGCCGCCGCCGGGGGCGCCGCCTTGGGGGCCTTGCCCTTCTTGCGCCGTTCCTCGAAGCGCTGCAGCACCGTGAAGAAGGACGGCACGAACAGCACGGCGAGGCAGGTCGAGGCCATCATGCCGCTCATCACCGCGATGCCCAGCGAGATGCGCGAGTTGGCGCCGGCGCCGGTCGCCGTCACCAGCGGCAGCACGCCGAGGATGAAGGCGAACGAGGTCATGAGGATCGGGCGGAACCGGGTGCGGGCCGCCTCGACCGCCGCCTCGAGGATCTCCTTGCCCTCCTTGAGGCGGGCGTCGCGCGCCACCTCGACGATCAGGATGGCGTTCTTGGCGCCCAGCGCGATCAGCAGCATCAGGCCGATCTGGGTGTACATGTTGTTCGGCAGGCCGACCGCGGTCAGGGCGATCGCCGGCCCGATCAGGGCCAGCGGCACGGCGAAGATCACCGCCAGCGGCGCGATCCAGCTCTCGTACTGGCCGGCGAGGCAGAGGTAGACCAGCAGGATCGCCAGCGCGAAGACGTAGAGCATCTGGTTGCCGACGATGTTCTCCTGGTAGGACATCGCGGTCCATTCGTAGCCGGTGCCCGGCGGCAGCGTCGCGTTGGCGACCTGGTCCATCAGGTCCATCGCCTCGCCCGAGCTGAAGCCCGGCGCCGGCGCGCCGACGATCGCCGCCGACGGGTAGAGGTTGTACAGGCTGATCAGCGGCGGGCCCGACGACTGGCGCAGCTCGGCCAGCGCGCCGATCGGCACCATCTTGCCGTCCTTGTTGCGCACCTCGAGCTGCAGGATGTCGCGCGGCTGCGTGCGGTACTTCGACTCGGCCTGCATGAAGACCATCAGGGTCAGGCCGTACTTGTTGAAGCGGTTGACGTAGGACGAGCCGAGGTACGACGACAGGGTCGAGAAGACGTCGCCGATCGAGACCTTCAGCGTCTCGGCCTTGATGCGGTCGATGTCGACCCAGACGTGCGGCGCGCCGGCGCGGTACGAGGTCACGAGGTTGGCCAGTCCCGACTGGGTGCCGGCCTGCTGGATCAGGTTGTTCGTGGCGTTCTGCAGCTTGACCCAGTCGAACGTCCCGTCCTTCTGCTCGACCTGCATCTGGAAGCCGCCGGCATTGCCGATGCCCTGGATGGCCGGCGGCACCAGCGGGAAGGCGCGGCCGTCCTGCAGGCCCTCGGTTCCCTTCGCGATGTTCATCACGATCGAGCGCAGGTCCTGGCCCGGCTGCTTGCCGCGCTTGCTCCAGTCGTCGAGGATGACGTAGGCGACGCCGCCGTTGGCCAGCGGGGCATTGAGGTCGAGGATCGACATGCCCGAGATCGCCACGACCTCCTTCACGCCGGGCACCGCCATGGCGATCTTGCTGACCTCGGCCAGCGCGAGGTCGGTGCGCTCGAGCGACGCGCCGTCGGGCAGGTACAGGCCGACGATCATGTAGCCCTGGTCCTCGTTCGGGATGAACGCGGTCGGCAGGCGGGCGACGCCCCAGCCGCCGACCCCGGCCGCCACCAGCGCCAGCAGCACCATGATGCCCGAATGGTGCACCATCTTGCCGACCAGCGCGGCGTAGGCGTCCTCGACGAAACCGTACACCTTGTTGAAGGCGCGGAAGGCAATGTTGCGCTTCTCCGGCGGCACCGTCGGGCGCAGCCACATGGCGCACTGGGTCGGCTTCAGCGTCGCGGCGTTGATCGCGCTGATGAAGGCCGTCGCGGCGATCACCAGGGCGAACTGCGCGAACATCTGGCCGGTCAGGCCCGGCACGAAGGCGGCCGGCAGGAAGACCGACATCAGCACCAGCGTGATACCGATGACCGGCCCGATCAGCTCTTCCATCGCCTTGATCGCCGCGTCGTGCGGCGTCATCCCGCGCTCGATGTGGCGTGCCACGCCCTCGACGATGACGATCGCGTCGTCGACCACGATGCCGATCGCCAGCACGATGCCGAACATGGTGGTGGTGTTGATGCTGAAGCCCATCGCGCTCATGGCGGCGAAGGCGCCGATGATCGTCACCGGGATGGTGGTGGCCGGGACCAGGGTGGCGCGCCAGTCCTGGAGGAACACCATGATGACGACCAGGACCAGCAGGCCGGCCTCGATCAGGGTCATGAAGACCTCGTTGATCGACGCCTTGACGAACATCGTGGTGTCGAACGGGATCGAGTATTCCAGCCCCTTGGGGAAGGCCTTGGCGAGCTCGTCCATCTTGGCGCGGACGCGGTTGGCGACGTCCAGCGCGTTGGCGTTCGGCAGCTGGTAGATGGCGATGCCGGCGCCCTGCATGTTGTTGCGCTTGTAGGTGTTGGTGTAGGTCTGCGCGCCCAGCTCGACGCGGCCGATGTCGCGCAGCCGCAGGATGCGGCCGCCGCTGCCCTGCTCGGTCTTGACGACGATGTTGGAGAATTCCTCGGGCGAGGCGAGGCGTCCCTGCACGTCGACGGTGAACTGGAAGTCCTGGCCCTTGGGCGCCGGCGGCACGCCGACCTGGCCGGCCGTGACCGGCTGGCTCTGCTCCTGGATCACCCGGCTGACCTCGGACGGGGTCAGGCCGTAGGTGTAGAGCTTCTGCGGATCCAGCCAGACGCGCATGGCGTACTGGCCGACGCCCATCACGTTGGTGTTGCCGACGCCGGGCAGGCGGTTCAGCTCGTTCACCAGGTTGATGGTGGCGTAGTTCGACATGTAGAGGCTGTCGAAGGTCCCGTCGGGCGAGGTCAGCGAGACGATCTGCAGGATGGCGGTCGACTTCTTCTCGACGATCACGCCCTGGGCCTGCACCGACATCGGCAGCGAGGCCATCGCGGCGCTGACCTTGTTCTGGACCAGCACCTGCGCGAAATCGAGGTCGGTGCCGATCGCGAAGGTCACCGTCAGCGTGTAGGTGCCGGCATCGGTGCTGGTCGACTGCATGTAGATCATGCCCTCGACGCCGTTGACCTGCAGCTCGATCGGCAGGGCGACGTTGTCGACCACGGTCTGCGCGCTGGCGCCCGGGTAGCTCGCCGTGACCTGTACGGTCGGCGGCACGACGTTGGGGTACTGCGACACCGGCAGGGTGGCGAGCGCCACGGCGCCCAGCACCACGATGACGATGGCCAGCACGTTGGCAAGGACCGGCCGGTTGATGAAGAATGCCGAGATCATCGGTGTGGTCCCGGCGCTACTTGAGGATGTTGTCGCCGGGGGGCGGCGGCGTCAGCGTCGTCAGCTTCGGCACCACCTTGCCGCCAGGGACCGCGCGGCCGCTGGTCGTCAGCACGACGCGGTCTTCGGCGTTCAGTCCCTTGGTGATGGCGCGCAGTCCGCCGGGCAGCAGCATGCCCTGGGTGATGCGGCGCTGCTCGACCACGTCGTCCTTGTTCACCACCAGCACGTAGCGGCCGGCCTGGTCCTCGGCGATCACCCGGTTGGGCACCAGCATGGCCTTCTCGGCCGCCAGCCCCATCGGCATGCGCACCCGGGCGAAGAAGCCCGGCAGCAGCACCCCGTTGGGATTCTGGAACAGGCCGCGCACCAGGATCGTGCCGGTGTTGGGATCGATCTCGGGCGACACGTAGTTCATGAAGCCCGAATGCGGGAAGCCTTCCTCGTTCATCAGGCCGATATCGAGCGGGATCTTGGCCAGTTCCTCAACCGTCATCCGCTTGCCCTTGAGGTTGGCGCGGACCGTCAGGACATCCTGCTCGCTGACGTTGAACTCGACGTAGATCGGGTCGAGCTGGACGATGGTCGCCAGCTTGGTGGCGACGCCGTTGCCGACCAGCTCGCCGACCGACACGAGGTGCTTGGTGACGATGCCGTCGAACGGCGCGGAGACGGTGGTGTAGGCGAGGTTGGTCTGGGCGATGACCAGGTTGCCCTCGTTGTTCTCGACGTTGGCGCGCGCCGAATCGCGCTTGGCCTTGGCCTGGTCGAACACGTTCTGGGCCGACACGTTCTGCTGCAGCAGGGTCTGCTGGCGGCTGAACTCGGCCTCGGCCTGGACCAGCTGCGCCTTGGCGGCGTCGAGGCCCGCCTCGGCCTCCTTGACCTTGGCCTTGTACATCGTCTGCTCGATGACGAAGAGCGTGTCGCCCTTCTTCACGATCGCGCCGTCGACGTAGTTCTGGGAGGTCAGGAAGCCCTCGACGCGGGCCACCAGGTCGACCGTGTTGAAGGCGACGGTATTGCCGGTCTGGATCTCGAACGGCACGACCTCCTGCTGCAGCGGCAGGGCGATCGTGATCTCGGGCGGCGGCGGGGGCTGGAACTTGTTCTCCGGCTTGCAGCCGGCAAGGGTGGCGACCAGCAGCGGCAGCAGGATAAGGCTGCGATTCATAACGGACGAAACTCCCCCAGCCGGTAGTGGGGAAGCCCTACCGCATAAAGTGCCGGGATGCCACTGCGCGAGGCCCCGGAATGGCGGGAATCAGGGCCGCCGGAACACCACGGACAGGTTGTTGGCGGGCATTTCCACCACTTCGGGAGGGTCGAAGCCGGCTTCGGTGGCCAGGGCGGCCACCGCCTCGAGGTCCCGCACGCCCCATGCGGGATTTCGCCGCCTCAGGTCGGCATCGAACGCCTCGTTGCTGGGCGCGGTGTGCCGGCCGCCCCGCCGGTAGGGGCCGTAGAGGTACAGGAGCCCGCCCGACGGCAGGACGCGGGCGGCGCCTCCGACCAGGCCGACCGTCGAGGCCCAGGGCGAGATATGGATCATGTTGCAGCACAGGACGGCGTCGGCGGCGGCGATCGGCCAGCCTGCCGCGCTGGCGTCGAGGGCCAGCGCCGGCCGCAGGTTGGGCAGGCCGCTGTCGGTCCCCCAGGCGTCGATGCTGGCCCGCGCCGCCGCGTCGGGGTCGCTCGGCTGGAAGACGAGCCCGGGCAGGGCGGCGGCGAAATGCACGGCGTGCTCGCCGGTGCCGCTCGCCACCTCGAGCACCAGCCCGCGGTCCGGCAGGCGGGTCCGGAGGACCTCGAGGATCGGCTGGCGGTTGCGGGCCGCGGCGGGCGCCTCACGCTTCATGCGTGCTTCTCCAGGAGTTGCCAGAGCCGGTGGGGCGTCGCCGGGCCGTCGATCGTCTCGATGCCGAACGGCGCCAGCGCGTCGAGGATCGCGTTGGCGATCGCCGGGAAGGCGGCGATGGCGCCGGCCTCGCCGCAGCCCTTCACGCCCAGCGGGTTGGTGGTGCAGGGCGTCGGGTTGAAGCCGAGGTCGAACGACGGCAGGTCGTCGGCCCGCGGCAGGGCGTAGTCCATGAACGACGCCGACAGCATCTGGCCCGAGGCCGGGTCGTAGATCGCCTGCTCGAGCAGGGCCTGGCCAGAGCCCTGCGCCATCGCGCCGTGCGCCTGGCCGGCCGCGACCCGCGGGTTCACCAGCACGCCGTAGTCGTCGACCGCGGTGTAGCGCGCCAGCGTCGCCGCTCCGGTGTCGCGGTCGATCTCGACCTCGACGACGTGGCAGCCGTTGGGGAAGGTCATGTGGTCGCGCTTCCAGAAGTGATAGGTGTCGAGCGGGCGCCCCGCGGCGCGGCCGCGCGCGGCGACCTCGAGCAGCCCGACCGCGCGGTCGGTGCCCGAGACGACGAACCGCCCGTCGGCGAAGCGCAGGTCGGCCTCGGCGGTCTCGAGCATTTCCGCGGCGATGGCGCGGCCCTTGTCGAGGATCTCGTCGGCGGCGCGGCAGATCGCGGTGCCCGCCATGTAGGTGGCGCGCGAACTGCCGTGGCCGCCGCCGAAGGCGATCAGGTCGGTGTCGCCCTGGCGCAGGCGCACGCGGTCGTCGGCGATGCCCAGCCGCTGGGCGACGATCTGCGGGAATGTGGTCTCGTGGCCCTGGCCGATGGTCTGCGTGCCGGTAACCAGCGACACCGTGCCGTCGGCCTCGAAGCGGATCTCGACGTTTTCCTCGGGTGGCCCGCCGGTGCCCTTGACGTGGTAGGCGAAGCCCAGCCCGCGCAGCTTGCCCGCGGCCTCGCTGGCGCGCCGCCGGCCGGTGAAGCCGGCGAGGTCGGCGCGGGCCAGCGCCGCGTCGAGGGTCTGCGGGAAGGCGCCGCTGTCGACCGCGAAGCCGAAGGCGTTGGTCATCGGCATCGCGTCGGCCGGCACCATGTTGCGGCGGCGCAGCTCGGCCCGGTCGAGCCCGATCTCGCGCGCCGCGCGGTCGGCCAGGCGCTCGATGGCGTTGATCGCCTCGGCGAAGCCCGGTCCGCGGGTCACGCCGATCGGCGCGGTGTTGGTCAGCACGGCGCCGACCCGCAGCGCGATGACAGGGATGCGGTACACCGAGCCCTGCAGGTGGATGTACTGGTAGGTCTGCAGGCCGCCGCCGGCGCCCGCCATGTAGGCCCCGAGGTTGGCCAGGCTCTCGATGCGCAGTGCCAGGAACCGGCCCTCGGCATCGAGCGCCAGTGACGCCGTCGCCTGCATGTCGCGCGCCGCGTGGTCGGACAGCAGGGTCTCGGTGCGGCTGGCGATCCATTTCACCGGCCGGCCGGTGCGCTTCGCCGCCCACAGCAGCAGCACGTGCTCGGCGTAGGCAAAGTTCTTGGCGCCGAAGCCGCCGCCGACATCCGGCGCGACGAAGCGCACCTCGGCCGGCGCGACGCCCAGCGCGCGCGCCACGTGGTTGCGGTTGATGTGGAGGTTCTGGCTGGAGACGTGCAGCGTGTAACGGCCGGTCGCCGGATCGAACAGGCCGATGCCGCCGCGCGGCTCCATCGGGTTGGCGACCACGCGGTGATTGTCGAGCGGCAAAGACACGACGTGGGCGGCGACGGCGAAGGCCGCGTCGGCCGCGGCCCCGTCGCCGGTGCGCCAGTCGAGGCAGACGTTGCCCGGCACGGCGTCGCTGATCTGCGGCGCACCGGTCGCGCGTGCGGCCTCTCCGGTGGTGACCGCGGGCAGCGGGTCGAAGTCGGCGACGATCGCCTCGGCCGCGTCGAGCGCCTGCGCGGCGGTGTCGGCGACGACCAGCGCCACCGGCTCGCCGACGAAGCGCACCTTGTCCTCGGCCAGCAGCGGCTGGGCTGCGAAGGCGAACGGCTCGCCGGTCTGCACGTTGGCCTCGGCGTAGGGCCGCAGCGGCCCCAGCCCGTCGGCGCGCGCCTCGGCAGCGGTCAGGACGGCGCGCACGCCGGGCATGGCCCGCGCGGCAGCGACGTCGAGTCCGCGCAGCCGGGCGTGGGCGTGCGGCGACCGCAGCACGACGGCGTGGCCGAGACCGTCGAAGCGAAGGTCGTCGAGGTAGCGGCCGTGGCCGGTCAGGAAGCGCGCGTCCTCGCGGCGGCGCGGCGAATCGCCGATCCGGTTCATGTCCGCAGCCTCTCGGCGTTCTGTGCCTGGCGCGTCTCGTCCCACCAGTCGCTGGCCTGCAGGCGCCAGTAGACCAGCTGGGTGGCGACCTTGCCGAACGGTCCGCCGGCCCACGCCGTGCCGAACGGCCGGAACATCGTCCAGCGATCGTCCTCGCCGGCGATGCCGGCCGCCACGACGTCGGCGCCGGCCGCAGTCTGCGCCACGCCGTGGCCGCCGAACGCCGAGCAGATCCACAGGCCGGGCTCGACCTCGCCGACCTGCGGCATGCGGTGCGGCGCGTAGCCCATCAGGCCGGGCCAGGCGTAGTCGATCGCGACGTCGCCGAGTTGCGGGTACACCGACAGGATGTCCCGCTTCATCATGGCGCGCAGCCGCGGCGGCTCGCGCGTGTCGGTGGTGATGCGGCCGCCCCACAGCAGGCGGTCGCCGTCGACCACGCGGTAATAGTCGCCGGCCCGCCTCGTGTCGGAGATCGCGCCGCGCCAGCGGATCGCCTCGGCCAGCGCCGGCCCCAGCTTCGCCGTCACCGCGACGTAGGTCGCGACCGGCAGTACCGCGGCCGCCAGCCGCTTCTGCACCGGCCCGAGATCGGCGTTGCCGGCCAGCACGACGGCACGCGCCGTCACCGCGCCGCCCGGCGTGCGCACGCGCCAACCGGCGCCGTCGCGGTCCAGCGCGATCGCGTCGCTGTCTTCGTGCACCACGCCGCCCAGGCGCTCGATGTCGGCGGCCAGCGCCAGCGCGAGGTTGAGCGGGTGGACGTGGAACGAGGTCGGGTCGTGGATGGCCTGGTGGTAGCGCGTCGTCGACAGCACCGCGCGCACCCGCGCGGTGTCCCACGGCTCGAAGCTCGCGCCCAGCCGCTCGGCCAGCCGGCGCGTGCGGTCGGCGAAGTCCGGGCCCTGGTCGGTGCGCGAGACCGTGATCTTGGCCGTGCCCATCAGCAGGTCGGGGCGCTGCAGGTCGTCGATCGCCGCGCGCACGATGGCGGTGCCGCGCTGCGACTGGGCATAGAGGCGGCGGGCATGGTCTTCGCCCAGCCGGTCGATCAGTGCGCCCGAGCGCTCGGCGTAGCCGGGACCGACGAAGCCGCCGTTGCGCCCCGACGCGCCCCAGCCGATGCGCCGCCGCTCGAGAAGGACGGCGCGCCGGCCGCGCTGGGCCAGCAGGCGCGCGGTGTGCAGGCCGGCGAAGCCGCCGCCCACCACGACGACGTCCGCCTCCTCGCTGCCCGCCAGCGGCGGCCGCGTCGGGGCCGCGTCGCGCGTCGCGGCGTACCAGCTGTCGGGATAGGCGGCGCCTGCTGTCGCAGTACTGGGCATCGCGGCGCCGCCCCGGGTCAGAGACCGACGGCCGCGCCGTCGCTGCGCGGATCGGCGCCGCCGCTCAGCTCGCCCGTCCTGCCGTCGATGACAATGCCGTGGGCATGGCCCGCCAGCTCGTCGAAGTCGCCCCAGCGGTCGAGCAGGTGACCGCGGCGGTCGAGCTCGTCGATCGTCTCGCGCGGGAAGCGCGCCTCGATGTGCAGCGTGTCGCGCGGCTCGCCGATCGCGAAGCGGCCGGACAGGAAGCGCGGCATGTCGAGCGCCTGCTGGATGTCGAGGCCATGATCGACCAGCGCGTGGTAGACCTGCAGGTGGATCTGCGGCTGGCCGTCGGCGCCCATGCAGCCGACCACCGCCCACGGCTTGCCGTCGCGGAACGCCAGCGAGGCGATCAGCGTGTGCAGCGGCGTCTTGCCGGGTTCCAGCCGGTTGGGGCTCTTCGGGTCGAGCGAGAAGTAGGCGGAGCGGTTCTGCATCACCACGCCGGTGGTGCCGGCGACGACGGCGGCACCGAAGCCGCCGTACAGCGAGTGGATCAGCGACACCGCGTTGCCCTCGCCGTCGACCACCGCGATGAACACGGTGTCGCCGGCCAGGCTGCCATACTCGGGGATGCGGTCCCACGGCACGGCGCGCGCCGGGTCCATCAGGCCGCGACGCTGGTCGGCGTAGGCCTTGGAGATCAACCGGTCGACCGGCACGTCGGCGAAGCGCGGGTCGCCGAGGTGGCGGTCGCGGTCGTGGTAGGCGAGCTGCTTGGCCTGCACCATGAAATGCACCGCGTCGGCCGACAGGAACGGCTTCCTGTGCAGTTCCAGCGGCTCCAGCAGGTTCAGCATCTCGAGCACCGCGAAGCCCTGGGTCGGCGGCGCGGTCTCGTAGATCGTGACGTCGCGATACTGACCCTTGAGCGGCGCTTCCCATCGGGCGTGCTGGTTGGACAGGTCGGCGGCGGTGAAGAAGCCGTCGTTGGCCCGCGACCAGCGCACCAGTTCGCGGCCGACCTCGCCCTCGTAGAAGCCGTGCCAGCCGTCGCTGGCGATGGCTTCCAGCGTGCGCGCGAGGTCGGGATTGGTGAGCGTCGGCCCATCCTTGAGGAAGATCGCGGACGCCTCGGGACTCTTCGCCAGTTCGGCGCGCGCGAGCTCCCGCCAGTAGGCCAGCCGCGCGGTCACCGGGAAGCCGTCGCGCGCGTAGCCGATCGCGCTGTCGAGGCAGCGCCGCAGCGGCAGCCGGCCATGCGCGGCGTGGGCCATGGTCCAGCTCGCCACCGCGCCCGGCACGGTGAGCGTCGCCGGCAGCGGACCGCGGTAGGGCACCTCGGAGAGGCCGCGCTTCGTGAAGGCCTCGATGGTGCCGGCCGCCGTCGCGCGACCGCCGCCGTCGAGGTAGCGCACCTGCTTCGCGCGGGCGTCCCAGATCAGCCAGAAGGCGTCGCCGCCGATGCCGGTCATGTGCGGGTAGAGCACCGACAGGGCGGCGCTGGTCGCCACCGCCGCGTCGACCGCGGTGCCGCCGTCGCGCAGCACGGCCGTGCCGGCTTCCGAGGCCAGCGCGTGCGGGCTGGTGACCATGCCGCGGGAGGAGCGGGCGGCGGGCCGCCCGGCCTTGAACTCGATCATGAAACGCTCGGCTCCGGTCAGGCGCGGTCGATGTTGGCGCTGCGCAGCGGCACGCCGAACTCGCGGCGGCAGACCTCGGCCAGCGTCGCCACGCCCTGCCGGATGGTCTCCGGCTCGGGGTTGGCGAAGCACAGCCGCAGCCGCGACTTGGCATAGGCCTTGTCGGTCGACCACTCGGGACCCGGGTTGAGCGACACGCCGGCGGCGGCAGCGGCTTGCGCCAGCTTCACGGTGTCGACGACGTCGGGCAGCTTGATCCAGAGGTAGATGCCGCCCGGCGGGTTGCCGAACTCGGCGGCGGTGCCGAACTGCTCGGCCAGCGCCTCGCGCAGCACCTGCAGCTTGGCGGCGAGCGCCTTGTTGAGCTTCGGCACGTGGTTCCTGAAGTGCCTGTTGCAGAACTCGGCCAGCACCATCTGCTCGAGCGCCCCCGAGCCCGCGTCCTGCTTGAGGCCGAGGATGCGCGAAAGGATGTCCCACTTGGCGACGATGTAGCCGACGCGCAGCGCCGGGGCGATCGACTTGGAGAACGAGCCGACGAAGATCACGCCCTCGCCGCCGGCCATCGAGTAGATCGACGGCGGGCGGTCGCCGTCCCACACCAGGTCGGAGTAGCACTCGTCCTCGAACACCAGCACGCCGTACTGGCGCGCGAGCGCCAGCAGCGCCTTGCGCCGCTCCACGCCCATGATCGCGCCGGTCGGGTTCTGCACCGTCGGGATGGTGTAGATGTACTTGGGCGTGATGCCCTTGGCCTTGAGATCGGCCAGCGTCTTCTCCAGCGCGTCGAGCCGCAGCCCCTCGGCGTCGAGCGGCACGCCGATCACCTTGACGCCCAGCTTGGCCAGCCGCGTCAGGGCGCCGCCGTAGGTTTCCTGTTCGACGATCACCGTGTCGCCGGGAGCGAGCAGCAGGCTGTTGACCAGGTCGAGGCCCTGCAGCGAACCCGAGGTGATCAGGATCTCGTCGGGCGAGCAGTCGATCGCGGCATGGTCCTTGAGCTTGCTCGACAGGAATTCACGCAGCGGCCGGTAGCCCAGCGGGCCGCTCTCCAGCCCGTAGGTCGCCAGCGTCACGCCCTCGCGGCGCAGCACCGCCGTCGCGGCCTCGACCAGCGCCTCGACCGGCACGTTCTTCGGGTCGTTGTGGCCGCCGATGAAGTTGAAGCGCGGGAAGCCGTTGTAGCGGGCGGCGGGCGCGGGCGTGTTGGGCGCCAGCAGGGGCGTGACATCGAACGGCGCAGTCATGGCATTTCCTCTCCTTGTTCCCCATTGCTGGGGCAAGGATTGCCATTTCGCAACCTGTTTGGCGGGCTCAGGTCACCGCGCGGAACGAGTGGGCGTCGGCCATCGCCCAGGCTTGCGCCCAGCGCGGCGGCACGGTGCCGCTGAGCAGCGAGCCCTTGGCGATCGCCGGGAAGATCTCGGCGAAGGTGATGGTCTCGCCGGGGGCGACGCGCTGCCAGATGTGCAGCGGCTGGAAGTCGTTGGGATGGTCGAGGCCGGCCGCGGCGGTCAGCTCGGCCAGCTCGTGCAGCGTGGCCTTGTGGAAGTTGGCGACGCGCTGGGTCTTGTCGGGCACGTCGAGGGCGCGCTGCCGGGTCGGATCCTGCGTCGCCACGCCGGTCGGGCAGCGGTCGGTGTGGCAGTGCTGCGACTGGATGCAGCCGACCGCGAACATGAAGCCGCGCGCCGAGTTGCACCAGTCGGCGCCCAGCGCCATGGCGCGGACGATGTCGAAGGCGGTGATGATCTTGCCGGCGGCGCCGATCTTGATGCGGTCGCGCACGCCGATGCCGACCAGCGCGTTGTGCACGATGTAGAGGCCTTGCCGCATCGGCTTGCCGATGTGATCGACGAACTCCATGGGCGCCGCGCCGGTGCCGCCTTCCTTGCCGTCGACGACGATGAAGTCGGGATAGATCCCCGTCTCCAGCATCGCCTTGCAGATCGCCATGAACTCCCATTCGTGGCCGACGCAGAGCTTGAAGCCCGCCGGCTTGCCGCCCGAGAGGCGGCGCATCTCGGCGATGAACTTCATCATCTCGATGGGAGTCGAGAAGGCCGTGTGGTGCGAGGGTGAGACGCAGTCCGCGCCGACCGGCACGCCGCGCGTCAGCGCGATCTCCTCGCTGACCTTGGGCGCCGGCAGCACGCCGCCATGGCCGGGCTTGGCGCCCTGGCTGAGCTTCAACTCCACCATCTTGACCTGCGGGTTGGCGGCACCCGCGGCGAACTTCTCGGCCGAGAAGGTGCCGTCGGCGTTGCGGGCGCCGAAATAGCCCGAGCCGATTTCCCAGATGATGTCGCCGCCGCCCTCGCGGTGATAGGGGCTGTAGCCACCCTCGCCGGTATCGTGCGCGAAGCCGCCCAGTTTGGCGCCGCCGTTCAGCGCCCGGATGGCGTTGGCGCTGAGCGCACCGAAGCTCATGGCCGAGATGTTGAAGATCGACGCGGAGTAGGGCTGCGTGCAGTCGGGACCGCCGATGGTGATGCGGAACGGCTCCTTGCTGACCGGCGTGGGCGAAATCGAGTGCGTCATCCACTCGTAGCCCTCCGAGTAGACCTCGTAGTTGGTGCCGAAGGGGCGGACGTCCAGCATCGACTTGGCGCGCTGATAGACGATGGCGCGCCGGTCGCGGGGGAACGGCGTGCCGTCCTTCTCGCCCTCGAAGAAGTACTGCCGCATCTCGGGGCGGATCGCCTCGAAGATGAAGCGCAGGTGCGCGGCGATGGGGTAGTTGCGCAGGACCGCGTGCCGGGTCTGGTAATAGTCGAAGAAGCCGACGAGCGTCAGGAACAGGGCGATGGCGAAGCCGATGCCGATCCACCACGATTTGGGATCGAAAGCCCAGGCGAGGCCCAGCAGGACGGCGAAGAACGTCGCCAGCGTCCAGGTAATGAATCGCGGCGAGAGCGGCAGCGGCATCGATTTCATTCTGTTTCCTCAGGCTTCATTGGCGGGCCGGATGCCCGCCCGCACTCTAGCGCAGTTAACTGCGTTCGAATGACACGCTCTTGACGACGGCATAGACCGGCCGTCCGGGGGCCAGGCCCAGGCGGTCGACCGATTTGGCGGTCAGTCGGGCCATCAGGACGGCGCCGTTGCAGTCCAGGCGGATATCGGCCTGCGCGCCGCCGGTCGCCGTGATGGAGGCGATCCGCCCCGCCAGCACGTTGAGGGCGCTGATGTCCTCGGGCGGCTTCAGGCTCAGCATCACGTCGCGGGCGCGGATGTAGGCGCGGACATGAGCGCCGACGGCGGCGTTGAGGCGCGGGACCTGCAGTTCGCCGGCCGCGCTGTGCAGCACCGAGAGGTGGAAGGTCTCGTCGTGGCGGCTCACCGTCGCATCGAGGACCGCGCCGCCATCGTTGGCGTCGGCCAGCGGCAGGATGTCGAGCACCGGGCCCACCGCCGTCACCTTGCCGTCGGTCATGATGACCACGGTCGTGGCCAGCCGCGCGACTTCGGCGACCGAATGGCTGACATAGAGGATCGGCACGCCGGCCTCGTCGCGCAGCCGTTCGATGTAGGGCAGGATCTCGGCACGGCGCGATTCGTCGAGCGAGGCGAGCGGCTCGTCCATCAGCACCAGCCGTGGCCTGGCCAGCAGGGCACGGCCGATCGCGACGCGCTGCTTCTCGCCACCCGACAGGGATTCGGGATTGCGCTCCAGCAGGTGGCCGATGCCCAGCAGCTCGACCACGGCACCGAGATCGGCCGCCGCGCCGCCGCTGCCGCGCGCGAACCAGCGTCCGTAGAGCAGGTTTCGCCGCACGCTGAGGTGCGGAAAGAGGCGGCTGTCCTGGAAGACGTAGCCGATGCGCCGCCTGTGCGGCTTCACGAGAACGCCGTTGCCGGTATCGACCAGCGTCTGCCCGTCGACCGAGACGCGGCCGCGATCGGGACGGATCAGGCCGCCGACGATGTTGACCAGGCTGGTCTTGCCCGAGCCCGATCGGCCGAACAAAGCCGTCAGGCCAGGTGCCGCCGTGAAACGCGCCTGCAAATGGAAGCTGCCGCGCCTGTGGTCGACGTCGACGTCGAGGCTCATGCCGTCTGCCGCCGTGCGCCGATTCGTTTGGCCAGCAGCTCGGAGCCGAGCAGCGCGAGCATGGAAATCGCGATCGAGACCAGGGTGAGGCGCATCGCGGCGGCGTCGCCACCCGGCACCTGCGTCAGCGTGTAGATCAGGGAAGGCAGCGTCTGCGTTTCGCCCGGGATATTGGACACGAAGGTGATGGTGGCGCCGAACTCACCCATCGACTTGGCGAAGGCCAGGATCGAGCCCGCGAGGATGCCGGGCAGGCAGAGCGGCAAGGTGATGGTCGCGAAGACCCAGAGCGGATTGGCGCCCAGCGTGCCGGCCGCCGCCTCGAGCCGCTGGTCGACCGCCTCGATGGAAAGGCGGATGGCGCGCACCATCAGCGGGAAGCCCATGATGGCGCAGGCGAGGGCGGCGCCGGTCCAGCGGAAGGAGAAGACGATGCCGAACTCCTCGGCGAGGAAGCCGCCGATCGGTCCGCGCCGGCCGAACGAGAGCAGCAGCAGGTAGCCGGTGACGACCGGCGGCAGGATCAGCGGCAGGTGGACCAGCGTGTCGAGCACGCTCTTGCCCCAAAAGCGCCCGCGCGCCAGCAGCCAGGCGATGGCGATGCCGAGCGGCAGGCTGAAGATCGTCGCTGTCGTGGCGATCAGGAGGCTCAGCCGTACGGCTGTCCATTCTTCCGCAGTCATTCCCTCTTCCCGGTCAGGAAGTCGGTATAGTCCGTCGGATATAGCGCTGCGTCCAGAGCCGGCTCGCCGCGGCGAGGCCACGCCGAAGTGCGACCAGCAATATCACCAGCAGGGAGGCGGCCAGCACCTTCTGCGCCGGCCGCGGCACCAGGTCGGGATCGAGGTTGGCGGCCAGCACGCGCATCGGATCGATCTTGTTCACCAGCCCGTACCACGACGCCTCGAAGGCGACGGTGATCAGCGTGGCGCCGGCGGCGAGCAGGAAGAGGCCGAGGAAGCGCGTGCGCAGGGAGGGAGGCAGCAGGCGCCACAGCATCAGCCAGGCGAAAAGCCCGGCCGCGAAGGCCGCTTCGCCGATCTTCACCTTGGACTGGATGAAGAAGTGCAGGATCGCCAGCACGACGGCGGGATAGACCAGCCAGTGCAGGCGCTTCCAGTTGCGCTTCAACTTCTTCTGCCAGCCATTGGTCGAGGTGATCGCGAGCGCGACGAGTGCCAGCAGGGATACGAAGCCGATGGTGAGATAGAAGCGCTTCACGATCTCCGTGGCGACGACGACCAGGTTCCATTTCTGGTCGAGGACGTAGATCAGAAGATGGGCTGTGGCATAGAGCGCGGCCGCCACACCGACGCGCCGCCTTATGTGGATCAGCGGCGACCAGTCGAAGATCGCGCGGGCCGGAGTCAGCGCCAGCGAGACCAGCAGCAACACGACCGCCCAGTCGCCGGTGGCATGCGTGGCGAGGGTCACGGGGCGCGGATCGAGGTCGCCGGTGTACCAGCGCCAGGCGAGATCGAGGGCGGGCAGGCAGAGGGCGACCAGCGTCGCGAGCCTCAGCCAGGAGATGATACGCTGATTGGACACGGACGGACCCTAGTCGATGGGGCGATCAACGATGGGTCAAAGAATCGTCATCGCTGGTTGCCGAACAGGAAGCGGTAGGTGCCGATCGTCGGCGCGGTCTCGACGCCGAAGGGCCGGAGGCGGCGCTGCGTGAACAGGGAGCGTGTCGCCGCGCCGACCGCCGCCACGTCGGTACCCTCGATCAGGGCGACCCATTCGGCCTCCTCCGCCTTGGGGTGATCCATGCTCTTGTCCTGCAGCGGTGCATGGGCGACTTCGAGGTCGTTCTCGCCGACGGCGGCACCCAGCAGTCCAGGGCGGGCGATCAGTTTCGGCAGGGCCTGCTCGGACAGCCATTC
>JAIUOX010000013.1 GCA_020160955.1 Pseudomonadota bacterium | reverse complement strand
GAGATCGTCGACGAGGCGTGGCCGGGCGATATCATCGGCGTGCCCAACCACGGCGTGCTGCGGGTCGGCGACACGCTGACCGAGGGCGAGACGATCAAGATCGTCGGCATTCCGAACTTCGCGCCGGAAATCCTGCGCCGGGTGCGGCTCGAGGACCCGATGAAGTCCAAGCAGCTGCGCCGCGCGCTCGAGGACCTCGCGGAGGAGGGCGTGACCCAGGTGTTCCGGCGCGTGATCGGCGGCGACCACATCGTCGGTGTCGTCGGCGAGCTGCAGCTCGACGTGCTGAAGACCCGCGTCGAGGCCGAGTACGGCGTGAAGATGGACCTCGAGCCGGCGCCGTTCGAGACGGCGCGCTGGATCTCGGCCGCCACCAAGGCCGACCTCGAGGCCTTCATGTCCGCCAATCGCGGCGGCATGTCCGAGGATCGCGACGGCTCGCCGGTGTTCCTGGCGCGCAACGCGTGGGAACTGGGCTACATCGCCGAGAAGTCGCCTTCCATTAAGTTCAGCGACATCCGCGAGCGGTCGTAGGGACGATGAAAGGTCCCTCGCTTCGCTCGGGATGACAGCCTTTTCTTGTCATCCCGAGCGAAGCGAGGGACCCTTCTTCATCATCTCTCCGTGACCGGCACCGTCACGCCGGCCGCGCGCAGCTTCTGCAACTCCTCCGCCTTCAGCGACAGCAGTTCCGCCAGCACCTTCTCGGTGTGCTGCCCCAGCGTCGGGGCCGGCGTCCGGATCTCCGGCTTGCCGCCGGTGTGCAGGCGGATCGGCGAGATCGGCACCCGGGTGCGGCCGCGGCGCGGGTGGTCGATATCGACCCAGAAGCCGCGGGCCTCGAGGTGCGGGTCGGTCGCGACCTCGCGCGCCGTCTTGACCGGCGCGCACGGCACGTGCGCCTCGTTCAGGAGCGTCACCACCTCGTCCTTGGTCCGCCCGATCGTCCAGGCGCCGACGATGTCGTCGATCTCGGCCATGTTCTTCGCCCGCGCCACGGTGCTGGCGTACTTCGGGTCGGTCGCGAGGTCGGGCCGCTCCAGCATCTGGCACATCGACTGCCAGTGGCGCTCGGCGGCGGTGAAGATCGCGACGTAGCCGTCGCTGCACGGGTAGGTGTTGTAGGGCGCCATGGCGAGCGCGGGGTGGCGGTTGCCGGTGCGTGCCGGCACGTTGGTGTCGCCATCCATCACCGCGCCCAGCGCCGAGGCCAGCGCGATCGACGCGGCCTCGTGCATGGCGACCTCGACGCGCTGGCCCTGGCCGGTGCGCTCGCGCTGGACCAGCGCGCCCAGGATGCCGGCGCAGAGATGGATGCCGGCCAGGAAGTCGCAGACCGCGGCGCCCGCCTTGGTCGGCGGCCCGTCGGGATCGCCGGTGGCGTTGGTGATGCCGCTCATCGCCTGGATGGTGACGTCCATCGCCGCGAGGTCGCGGTACGGCCCGTCGAGCCCGAAGCCCGAGCTGCCGCCATAGACCAGCCGCGGGTTCAGCTTGTGCAGCACGTCCCAGCCGATGCCCAGCCGGTCCATGACGCCGACCGCGAAGTTCTCGATCACCACGTCGGCCTGCTTCACGAGGTCGAGGAACAGCGCCTTGCCGCGCGGGTCCTTGAGGTCGATGACCACCGACTCCTTGTTGGAGTTCAGCATGACCAGCGGCCACGGCTCGACCTCGCGCTTGCGCCGGCGCACGACGTCGCCCTCCGGCGGCTCGATCTTGATGACCCGCGCGCCCATGAAGCCCAGCGTCAGGCCGCAGTAGGGACCGTTGTAGATCTGCCCGAGGTCGAGGACGAGCATGCCGTCGAGCGGCTGGCGGATGGTCATGGCGGCGGGATCCTTGCTCATTTCGGCGGGTGCACCTTGCGCCAGTGGCGGGCGATGTCGACGCGTCGGGCGACCCAGACGCGCGGGTTCGAGGCCAGCCAGTCGAGCACCCGGGCGAGGCCCAGCGCGCGGCCGGGATGGCCGATGATGCGGTTGTGCAGGCCGAAGCTCAGCATGCGCGGCGGGTCTTCCTCGAGCACGCAGGTCACGGCGTTCTTGATGTATGTCTCGTACTCGTCGCCGGTGCTCATGCCCTGGCGGGCGAAGCGCACGTCGTTGTGCACGATCGAGTAGGGCAGGATCAGCTGCTGGCGCTTGCCGACCTTCAGCCAGTACGGCAACTCGTCGTCGTAGGTGTCGCTGTCGTACTCGTAGCCGGCGTCGAGCAGCAAGTTGCGGGTCTGCATCGACGGCGCGTAACGGCTGTACCAGCCGGCCGGCCGCTCGCCGATCGTCTTCGTGATGCTCTCGGTGGCCAGCGCGATCTGCTGGCGCTCGTAGTCGGGCGACATCGTCGCGTGCATTTCCCAGCGGTAGCCGTGACCGGCGACGTCCCAGCCGGCCTCGCGCATGGCGGCGCAGGCCTCGGGGTTGCGCTCCAGCGCGCGGGCGATCGCGAACACGGTGCAGGGCAGCTTGCGCTTCTCGAACATGCGGTGGAGTCGCCAAAAGCCGGCGCGGCTGCCGTACTCGAACATGCTCTCGGCGCCGAGGTCGCGGCCCTGGAAGGTCGCGGTCGAGCCCTCGGTCAGCGCCGCCTCGGAGGCGGGGTCGCCGTCGGGGATCGAGCGCTCGCCGCCCTCCTCGTAGTTGATGACGAAGTTCACCGCGACGTGCGCGCCGCCCGGCCACTTCGGGTCGGGTGGATTGCGCCCGTAGCCCACGAAATCCCTGACCCGGCCGGCTTCCTCATCGGTCATTGCTCACCTCGTTCGTCCACGGCAGGAACCGACTGTAACGCGAAGCGGGCCGGCCGGGGACAGGAAGCACCGGCCCGGAGCCGACCTGCGAAGCGGCGGCTCGGGGTCCCCGTTTGCAGGGGCCGGGCGTTCCCTTATGAGGGACGCATGACCCATCCTCCCGTCGTCCACATCGATCCCGGTCCCCGGCTGAGCGAAGCCACCGTCTGCGGCGACCGCATGTACCTCTCGGGCATGATCCCGGAGGACACCTCGGCCGACATCGCGGGCCAGGTTCGCCAGGTGCTGGCCGAGATCGACGCGCTGCTGGCCCGCGGCGGCAGCGACAAGTCGAAGATCCTGTCGGCACAGGTCTGGCTGTCCGACATCGGCGACTTCGCCGCCATGAACGCGGTGTGGGATGCCTGGGTGGTGCCCGGCCAAACCCCGGCCCGCGCGACCGTGCAGGCGGCGCTCAGCGAGCCCGCCATGAAGGTCGAAATCATGGTCGTCGCGGCGATCTAGTCTGCTAAGGTCCCGCGTTCCGAATTTCACGTGGAGGAGAGAACATGAGCATCAAGCGCATCAACGTCGGCGCCCGCATGTCGAGTGCCGTCGTGCACGGCAACACGGTCTACCTGGCCGGCATCACCGCCGACGACGCCAAGGCCGACGTGAAGGGCCAGACCAAGCAGATCCTCGACAAGATCGACAAGTTCCTGAAGGAAGCCGGCAGCGACAAGTCGAAGGTCCTGTCGGCCAACATCTGGCTGACCGACATTTCGACCTGGAGCCAGATGAACGAGGTTTGGGACGCGTGGGTCTCGCCGGGCAACACGCCGGCCCGCGCCACCGTCGAGGCCAAGCTGGCCGCCCCCGGCCTCAAGGTCGAGATCATGGTGCAGGCGGCGCTGTAAGGCGCTCCCTCTTGCAAACGGAAAGGGCCGGCATTGCCGGCCCTTTTTCGTTGGGAGCGCGCGCGTCTCGCGCGCTCATGGACGGGCCGGAGGCCCGCGCTCCGGCAAAAGGTCAGTTGATCGGCCCCATGATCTTGCCCGGGTTCATGATGTTGTCCGGGTCGAGGGCCTTCTTGATCGCCCGCATCAGCGACATCGCCTCGCCGTGCTCCTCGTAGAGGAACTTGATCTTGCCCAGCCCGACGCCGTGCTCGCCGGTGCAGGTGCCGCCCAGCGACAGGGCGCGGGCAACCATGCGGTCGTTGAGTCCCTCGGCGCGCGCCAGGTAAGTCGGGTCATCGGGGTTGACCATCATGGTGAGGTGGAAGTTGCCGTCGCCGACATGGCCGACGATCGGCGCGTAGAGGCCGCTCGCCACGATGTCCTTCTGGGTCTCGAGGATGCACTCGGCCAGCCGCGAGATCGGCACGCAGACGTCGGTCGCCCACATGCCCCAGCCGGGCTTGGCCGCCTTGGCCGCCCACGCCGCGTCGTGGCGGGCCTGCCACATCTTGGTGCGCTCCTCGGCCTGGCTGGTCCAGGCGAAGTGGCTGCCGCCGTGCTCGTCGGCGATTGCCTGGACCATCTCGGCCTGTTCCTTGGTGCTGGCCTCGGTACCGTGGAACTCCAGCATCAGCGTGCTCTTCAGCGGCAGCGACAGCTTGGAGTACTTGTTCACCGTGTCGACCGTCTCGGTGTCCATCAGCTCGATGCGGGCCACCGGGATGCCCGACTGGATGGTCTGGATCACCGTGTTGACCGCGCCCTCCAGCGAATCGAAGGCGCAGGTCGCCGAGACCATCGACTCGGGGATGCCGTAGAGGCGCAGCGTGATCTCGGTGATGATGCCGAGCGTGCCCTCGGAGCCAACGAACAGCTTCACGAGGTCGTAGCCGGCGCTCGACTTGCGCGAGCGGCGGCCGATCCGCATCAGCCGACCGTCCGGCGTCACGACCTGCAGCGCCAGCACGTTCTCGCGCATGGTGCCGTAGCGCACCGCGTTGGTGCCCGAGGCGCGGGTGCTGGTCATGCCGCCGATCGAGGCGTCGGCGCCCGGATCGATCGGGAAGAACAGGCCGGTGGCGCGGATGTACTCGTTCAGCTGCTTGCGCGTGACGCCCGGCTGGACCACGACGTCGAGGTCGGCCTCGTTGACCGCCAGGACCTTGTTCATGCGGCTGAGGTCGAGCGAGACGCCGCCGTTCGGGGCGCTGATGTGACCTTCCAGCGAGGTGCCGGTGCCGAAGGCGATGATCGGCGTCTTGTGGCGGGCGCAGACCTGCACCACCTTCTGCGCCTCCTCCGCCGACTCGACGAACACCACGGCGTCGGGCAGGTGGGCCTCGTGGAACGAGATGTCCTTGCCGTGCTGCTCGCGCACCGCCGCGGCGGTCGAGACGCGGTCGCCGAACAGGCCGCGCAGCTCGGCGATGGTTTCGTCGACGTGGGGGGCCTTAGCCTGGGGCGCCGGAGCGGCCATGTCGGTTCTCCTAGATTAGGCGGTTTGGATACGCTCAAATGCCGCGAAAGCCAACCAAGGGAACGCCCGGAAAAGGACCCACGATGCGCGATGTCTTTGTGATCGGCGCCTATACCACCGTCTTCAAGAAGCATCCGGGCATGAGCTTCGGCGACCTCGCGCGCGAGGCCTACCTCGGCACCCTGGCCGATGCCGGGATGAAGACCGGGGCCGACATCGAGTCGGGCTGGATGGGCAATTGCGGCATGGGTTTCTGGGGCCAGAACTCGATCCGGGCGCAGGCGCTGTTCCAGCCGCTGGTCGAGGAGGGGCTGTTTCCCGAGCGGGTGCCGATGTTCAACGTCGAGAACGCCTGCGCCACCGCCTCGACCGCCTTCATGGGCGCCTGGAAGGACGTGCTGGCCGGCACCCACGAGCTGTCGTTCTGCCTCGGGGTCGAGAAGCTGTTCAGCCCCGACGCGCCCGAGCGCACCGCCGGCCTGTTCAACCAGGGCTACATCACCAGCCAGCACGACCGGCTGGTCGCCGAGATGAACCGGGTCGGCGAGATGGTCGGATCGCGCTTCGAGCCGGGCGATGACCGC
Organism: Pseudomonadota bacterium; assembly: GCA_020160955.1. Lineage (GTDB taxonomy): Bacteria > Pseudomonadota > Alphaproteobacteria > Reyranellales > Reyranellaceae > Reyranella. The sequence continues at coordinate 52,379 of JAIUOX010000013.1, read as the reverse complement.
ACGATCTTCATGGACACCTACGCCATGCAGGCCAAGTGGCACATGTGGAAGTACGGCACGACCCAGGAGCAGATCGCGATCGGCGCCGCCAAGAATCACAACTACGGGGCGCTGAACGACAAGGCGCAGTACCGCTTCGAGATGACGCCGGACGCGGTGCTGAAGGACCGGCCGGTGTCGTTCCCGCTGACCCGCGCGATGTGCGCGCCGATCGGCGACGGCGCGGCGGCGGCGCTCCTGTGCTCGGCCGAGTACCTCGAGAAGCTGCCGGCGTCGGTGCGCGCCCGTGCCGTGAAGATCGCCGGCGTCGGCTTCTCGGGCGGCATGTACCGCGAACTGGACAAGCCCGGCCTGACCCGCGCCGCCGCCGACAAGGCCTACCGGATGGCCGGGCTGGGGCCGCAGGACATCGACGTCGCCGAGGTCCACGACGCCACCAGCTTCTGCGAGATCTACCAGTGCGAGATGCTGCGCTTCTGCCCGGAGGGCGAGGGTGGCAAGTTCGTCGCCTCCGGCGCCACCGCGCCCGGCGGCAGCCTGCCGGTCAACACCTCGGGCGGGCTGGTGTCGAAGGGACACCCGGTCGGCGCCACCGGCCTGTCGATGCTGGCCGAGCTGGCGACCCAGCTGCGCGGCGAGGCCGGGCCGCGGCAGGTCAAGGGCGCCGAGGTCGCGCTGGCCGAGAATGGCGGCGGCGTCATCGGCATGGAAGAAGCGGTCGCCTCGGTGGTGATCCTGAAGAAAGCGTAGAGGAGAAGACAATGACCGTTCGTTTCGACAACCGCGTCGCCATCGTCACCGGCGCCGGCAACGGGCTCGGCCGTGCCCACGCGCTGCTGCTGGCCAGCCGTGGCGCCAAGGTCGTGGTGAACGATCCGGGTGGCGCGGTCGACGGCAAGGGCGGCAACCACGCCGCGGCCGACCAGGTGGTGGCCGAGATCAAGGCGGCCGGCGGCCAGGCCGTGCCCAACTACGATTCGGTGGCCGACCCGAAGAGCGCCGCCAACATCGTCAAGACCGCGGTCGATTCGTTCGGCACGGTCGACATCGTCGTCAACAACGCCGGCGTGCTGCGCGACAAGAGCTTCCACAACATGACGGTCGAGGACTTCGAGTTCGTGGTGAAGGTCCACTTCCTCGGCACCGCCTACGTGACCCACGCGGCCTGGCCGATCATGCGCAGCAAGGCCTACGGCCGGGTCGTCGTGACCTCGTCGAACTCGGGCATCTACGGCAACTTCGGCCAGTCGAACTACGGCGGCGCCAAGCTGGCGGTGGTCGGCTTCATGAACGCGCTCAGGCTCGAGGGCCAGAAGTACAACGTGCTGATCAACGCCCTGGCGCCGGTCGCCGGCACGCGCATGACCGAGAGCCTGATGACGCCCGAGGTGCTGGCCAAGCTCAAGCCGGAGTTCGTGTCGCCGATGGTCGCCTATCTCTGCAGCGAGCAGTGCCAGCGCACCGGCGAGATCTGGAGCGCCGGCGCCGGCTACTTCGCGCGCATCGAGTACCGCGAGGCGCCCGGCCTGCGCGTCGAGGGCCGCGCGCCGACCATCGAGGACGTCGCCGACAACATCGAGAAGATCGCCGACCTCTCGACCAACCGGGTGTTCCGGACGTCGTCGGAGGAAGTGGCGGCGGTGGTCGGCTCCTGAACGCCGGCGTCGCCATTTCCGACCGGCTGGCGCCGATCGAGCGCTGGCTGGTCGAGGAGGGCCGGCTGGTGCGCCAGCCGGCCGACTTCCTCGGCCAGCTGATGACGCGCGTGGTCGCGGCCGGCCTGCCGGTGTGGCGGGCCTACATCGGCCTGCAGCTGATCCACCCGCAGCTCCAGGCGATGGGCTTCATGTGGCGGCGCGGCGAGCCGGTGCAGGAAATCGCCCGCGGCTACGGCATCCAGTTCACGCCGGCCTACATCGGCAGCCCGATGCAGGCGGTGCGCGAGCAGGGCCGCGCGGTGCGGCACTGCCTGACCGACCTCAAGGAGGACGCCCATGGCGTCCTGCACGAGCTGTCGGAGGCGGGCGGCACCGACTACCTCGCGCACCCGATCCGGCTGCGCCGCGAGGGACCGTCGCCGGTCATGACGTGGGCGACCGACCGGGCCTCGGGTTTCACCGACGAGGACGTCGCCGACCTGATGCGGCTGGGCGACATGATCGCGGCGATCGTCGAGATGCACATCGAGCACTCGGTGTCGGAGATCGTCGCCAACACCTACCTCGGCCGCCAGATCGGGCAACGCGTGCTGAACGGCGCGATCCGGCGCGGCGAGGGCGAGGAGATCCGCGCCGTGCTGTGGTTCTCCGACCTGCGCGACTTCACCGGGCTCAACGAGCGCCTGCCGCCGGCCGAGATGCTGGAGGTCCTGAACAACTACCTGCAGCTGGTGGGCGACGCGCTGTCGGCCAACGGCGGCGAGATCCTGAAGTTCATCGGCGACGGCGTGATGGCCTACTTCCCGGCCGAGGACGCGCTGTTCCTGCCGGTCGTCACCGGCCAGGCGATCGCCGCCGCGCGGCGCCTGATCGAGGACATCGAGGCGGCCAACGAGGCGCGCGCCGCGGCCGGCGGCCACGAGCCGCTGCGCTTCGGCATCGGGCTGCATGTCGGGCCGGTGACCTTCGGCAACGTCGGCACCGCCGACCGCCTCGACTTCACGGTGATCGGGCCGTCGGTCAACCGCGCCTCGCGGCTCGAGGGCATGACCAAGGCGCTGGGCGTGCCGGTGTGCGCCTCGGCCGAGTTCAACGATGCCTGCATGGTGCCCATGAAATCGCTGGGCAAGCACCGGCTGCGCGGCATCCCCGCGCCGGTCGAGATCTTCACCCTGCCCGAACTTGAACCTTAGGCGTCGAGCCCTAGACGAGCACCTTCCAGCCCTCGATCCAGGCCAGCGCCTCGTCGTCGGGCAGCGGCTGGGTCGAGGCGTCGACCTCGAGGCGGTCGCCGATCCGGCGGGCGCCGCACAGCTCGAGCACCTTGTCGACCTTCTTGCCACCGCCGCAGAAGGTGTCCTGGTAGGTCATGTCGCCCAGCGCGATGACGCCGTAGCGGTGGCCCGACAGGTCGGGGCGGTCGCGTTCCAGTGCCTCGGCCAGCGGCAGGATGTTGGTCGGGATGTCGCCCGAGCCGTGGGTGGCGCAGACCGCGAGCAGGACGTCGTGGCCCGCCAGTTCGGCCGGCCGGGTGGCCTTGTCGGTGACCTCGACGGCGTGTCCGGCGGCATCGAGCACCGGCTTCAGCGCGTCGGCCACCATCTGGGCGTTGCCGGACTCGGTGCCGACGAGGATGAGGATCTTGGCCATGAACTTCCGATACGTTTCCGCGAGCCGCGATGCGACGCGACCGGATAGCGCGGGGGCCGGGGTGGTGGCAAGCCGACCCCGGGTCGTGCCAGATTCCGGCGCCATGGACAGCACCCCCGTCATCGCCGCGCTCGACAGCGGCGTCCTCACCCTGACGCTCAACCGGCCGCAGCGGCTCAACGCCATGAGCAACGCGCTGATCGAGGCGATGAACGCCGAGCTGGCGCGGGCCCGCGACGACGCCGCCATCCGGGCCGTGCTGCTGACCGGGACTGGGCGCGGCTTCTGCGCCGGCGCCGACCTCGCCGGCGGCGGCACGGTGGACGCCAGCGCCGCGGCGCCGCCCGACCTCGGCGCAAACATGGACCGCATCTTCAACCCGCTGATCCGCGCCATGCGCGCCCTGCCCAAGCCGATCGTCGGCGCCATCAACGGCGTCGCGGCGGGCGGTGGCGCCAACCTGGCGCTGGCCTGCGACATCGTCCTCGCCGCGCGCTCGGCGCGCTTCGACCAGGCCTTCGTGCGCATCTCGCTGATGCCCGACCTCGGCGGCAGCTACTTCCTGCCGCGCAGCGTCGGCGATGCCCGCGCCCGCGCGCTCGCCATGCTGGGCACCTCGGTGGCGGCCGAGGAGGCCGAGCGCATGGGCATGATCTGGCGGGCCGTCGACGACGCGAAACTGATGGACGAGGCGACGACGCTCGCCCGCCAGCTGGCGTCCGGCCCGACGCTGTCCTACGCGGCGATCAAGCAGGCGATCAACGCCGCCGCCACCAACTCGCTCGACCAGCAGCTCGATCTCGAGCGTGACCGCCAGCGCGAGCTCGGCCGCAGCGCCGACTTCCGCGAGGGCGTCGGCGCCTTCCTGGCCAAGCGGCCGCCCCAGTTCACCGGAAAGTAGGGAACACCCCAATGAGCTACGAACAGATCGCGCTGGCCGTCGACAACGGCCTCGCCACGCTGACGCTGAACCAGCCCGACAAGCTGAACGCGGTGTCGCGCAAGATGATCGCCGAGATGAAGGATTGCTGGGAGAAGCTGGCGGCCGACGGGTCGGTGCGCGCCGTGCTGCTGACCGGCGCCGGCCGCGGCTTCTGCGCCGGCGCCGACCTCTCCGATCCCGGCCGCGGCGCGGGCGGCGAGGCGGCCGACTCGGGCTCGGCGCTCGACAAGTTCTTCAATCCCGTGATCCGCACCATGCGCGCGATGCCCAAGCCGATCGTCGCGGCGGTCAACGGCCCGGCGGCGGGCGTCGGCATGAGCTTCGCGCTGGCCTCCGACATCGCCATCGCGGCACGCTCGGCCTCGTTCCTGCAGGCCTTCGCGCGCATCGGCCTGCTGCCCGACGGCGGCAGCACCTGGTTCCTGCCGCGGCTGGTCGGCGAGCAGCGCGCCCGCGCGCTCGCCATGCTGGCGCCCAAGATCACCGCCGAGCAGGCCAAGGAATGGGGCCTGATCTGGGACGTGGTCGACGACGCCGAGCTGATGAAGACCGCGGGCGCGCTGGCGCGCCGGCTGGCCGACGGCCCGACGCTGGCGCTCGCCCGCATCAAGGAGGCGATGAACCGCAGCGCCGGCAACGACATCGACCGGCAGCTCGACGTCGAGCGCGACTTCCAGCGCGAGCTCGGCCGCAGCGAGGATTTCCGCGAGGGGGTGTCGGCCTTCCTCGCCAAGCGCGCGCCCGCCTTCAAGGGCAAGTAGGGACAACGACGACAGAGGGAGAACGACCGATGACCACGCCGCACAAGGAGATCGCCTCGGGCCTGCGCTTCCCGGAAGGGCCGGTGGCCATGCCGGACGGTTCCGTGATCCTGGTCGAGATCGCGCGCCAGACGCTGACCCGCGTGATGCCCAACGGCAAGTGCAGCGTCATCGCCACCCTCGGCGGCGGGCCGAACGGCGCGGCGATGGGGCCGGTCGGCAAGATCTACGTGACCAACAACGGCGGCTTCAACTGGATCGAGCGGCCGGACGGCAGGCTGTTCCCGGGCACCCAGCCCGACGACTACAAGGGCGGCTCGATCCAGGTGGTCGATCCCGAGACCGGCAAGTTCGAGACGCTGTACGACTCGTGCGACGGCCGGCGGCTCAACGGGCCGAACGACCTGGTGTTCGACGATGCCGGTGGATTCTGGTTCACCGACCTCGGCAAGACGCGCGAGCGCGACTCCGACCGCGGCGCGGTCTACTACGCCAAGGCCGACGGCTCGAAGATCGAGGAGAAGATCTTCCCGCTGGAGCGGCCGAACGGCTGCGGCCTGTCGCCCGACGGCAAGACGCTGTACGTCGTCGAGACGCCGACCGCGCGCTGCTGGGCGTTCGACCTGTCGGCGCCGGGCGAGGTCAAGTCGGCCAACGGCCCCTACCGCGGCGAGAAGGGCCGGGTGATCGCCGGCCTCGGCGGCTACCAGATGTTCGATTCGCTGGCCGTCGATTCGGCCGGCCATGTCTGCGTCGCCACCCTGATCACCGGCGCGGTGTCGGACATCGCGCCCGACGGTTCGTCGGTCACGCAGTACAAGCTGCCCGACCCGATGGTCACCAACGTCTGCTTCGGCGGCAAGGACCTGCGCACGGCGTTCGCCACCCTGTCGATGACCGGCAAGCTGGTCAGCTTCGAGTGGCCGCGGCCGGGCCTCGCGCTCGAGTATCTCAACAAGTAGCGCGGGGTCGAGACAGCCGGGTCAGGCCTTCGCCAGCGCGCGCACGTCGCGGCTGGCGATCGTCCGGCCGTTGGCATAGGCCTCGTGGTTGGCGTCGACGTCGGCCAGCTTGTAGCGGTAGTTCACCATCATGGCGTAGGACTGCCGTAGCCCGTTGGCGCTGGTGTCGCCCAGCCAGTTGATCCGCTCGACCACCGCGCCGTTGCCGAGGTGGAAGTGCGCGACGCGGTCGAGCGCGCGGCCCTTCTCGTCGGTGCCGGTGAGGTAGGTGGCGGCCAGCCGGCACAGGATCGGGCGCAGCGCCTTGTCGATCGCCGGCACTTCCCACCATTGCGGCCGGTCGAGCAGGCGGCGCACCGCCGCCGCGCCGCGCACCTCGTCGATCACCGGGACCAGCGACGCGATCTCCGCCGCGGTCAGCGCGTCGTCGCCCTCGGACTTGAGGCGGTGATCGACGTGGGCGCGCAGGCCGGGGATCGGCGACAGGGTCGCGAAGTCCTTGATGTTGGGCAGCTCGCCGGCCAGTTGCTTGGCCACCCGCTTGATCAGGAAGTTGCCGAAGCTGATGCCGGCCAGGCCCTGCTGGCAGTTCGAGATCGAGTAGAAGATCGCCGTGTCGGCGCGGCCGGGATCGTTGGTCTCGGCCTTGGCGTCGAGCAGCCGCTGGATGTTGCCGGCCATGCCCTGGACCAGCGCGACCTCGACGAAGATCAGCGGCTCATCCGGCATGCGCGGGTGGAAGAAGGCGAAGCAGCGGCGATCCGAGTCGAGGCGGTTCTTGAGGTCGCGCCACGAGCGGATGGCGTGCACCGCCTCGTAGGCGACCAGCTTCTCGAGCAGCGCCGCCGACGATTTCCAGTCGATGCGCACGAGGTCGAGGAAGCCGACGTCGAACCAGTCGCCGAGCAGCGGCCGCAGGTCCTCGCTGAGCGCCCGCGCCGCGGGGTCCGTCTTGCCGAGCGCCAGCAGCTCGGCGCGCAGGTCGACCACGAACTTCACGCCCTGCGGCACGCCCACGAACTCGCGCAGCAGGCGCACCGCCGGCGGCTCGAGCGCGCGGCGCAGCGCGCGCGCCGGCTCCTTGCCGGCCCGCCAGCGTTCGACCAGGGCCTGCGCGGCGTCGCGCGACAGGCCGTAGTCGTTGGCCAGCGTCAGCAGGAATCGCTTCTTCCCGGCCGGCGACAGCGACAGGTAGGCCTGGCCCAGTTCGGCGGCGCGGCCGCGCCGAGCGGTCTCGCCGCCCTTGCCCTCGAGGCAGGCATCGATGCGACCCTTGAGGCGGACGATGTCGTCGTCAGGCAGGTCGGACCGCAGCGGCGCGCCGACGACCTCGCGGGCGCCGCGCGCGGTTTCGACGAAGGCGGTCCGCAGCCGCTCGAGGGTGCGATCGACGGTGTTCGAGAAGGGAAGGGCCATGCCCCGATTATGTCAGGACAACCATGTCACTCCAGTGGCAGCGCGTGAACGGTGCTTCAGGAGAACAGCGGCCCCGCCGACACGGCCGCCGCGCCCTCGATCTCGAGGATGCGTCGCTTGGTCGATGCGCCGCCGGGCGCCGAGAAGCCGCCCATCCTGCCGTCGGCGCCCAGCACGCGGTGGCACGGCACGATGATGGCGATCGGGTTGCGGCCCAGCGCCTGGCCGACGGCGCGCGACTCGGTGGGCGCGTCGAGCCGGCGGGCGATCGCGCCGTAGCTGGTCGTCTCGCCGGGCGGCGTGCCCCGCGCCACCTCGTAGACCCGGCGGTCGAAGTCGGGGACGCCCGCGAGGTCGAGGGGCAGGTCGGCAAGATCGTCCCTGTGACCGGCCAGCAGGGCGAGGATGCGGTCGATGGCGCGCCGGACGCCCGGCGGGGCCGGCCGCTCGGTCGCGCCGGGGAAGCGCCGCGCCATGCGGCGGCGCGTGCCTTCCGCGTCGGCCTCGGGCAACTGCAGCCCGGCGATGCCGGCCGCCGTCCAGGCGATGCCGCAGGGGCCGATCGGCGTCTCGAACAGGGCGAAGGCGGGGGCGGCCATGGCGGCGAGGGTCGCCCTAACCGGTCATCCCGTCAAGCGGACGAAGGCGGGTCCGCTTTGCGGGAATTGCCGGTGCGCGCCGGGCGCATTGGCAAGCCGGCAGGGGCGATGCTAACCCCTCGGCAGACAATCGTTTCCGGGAGCCCGAGATGACCGAAGCCTTTATCTGCGACGCCATTCGCACGCCCGTCGGCCGCTACAATGGCGGGCTGGCCGCGATGCGCGTCGACGACCTCGCGGCGCATCCGATCAAGGCGCTGATGCAGCGCAACGCCAACGTCGACTGGGGCGGCGTCGACGACGTGATCTACGGCTGCGTCAACCAGGCCGGCGAGGACAACCGCAACGTCGCGCGCATGGCGGGCCTGCTGGCCGGCCTGCCGGTCGAGGTGGCGGGCGCCACCGTGAACCGGCTGTGCGGCTCGGGCCTCGAGGCGGCGGGCCACGCCGCCCGCGCGGTCAAGCTGGGCGAGGCCGACATGATGATCGCCGGCGGCGTCGAGGGCATGACCCGCTCGCCCTACGTCATGGGCAAGCCGGAAGGCGCCTTCGACCGCGCCATGAAGCTCGAGGACACGGTGCTGGGCTGGCGCTTCGTGAACCCGAAGATGAAGGCGGCCTACGGCGTCGACCCGATGGGCCAGACCGCCGAGAACGTCGCCACCGAGCACCAGATCAGCCGCACCGACCAGGATGCCTTCGCCTACCGCAGCCAGCGCCGCTGCAAGACCGCGCAGGATCGCGGCTTCTTCGACCGGGAGATCGTCAAGGTCGTGGTCCGCAAGGGCAAGGCCGAGATCGTCGTCGAGAAGGACGAGCATCCGCGCGGCGACACCACGATGGAGACGCTGGCCAAGCTGTCGCCGGCCTTCCGCGAGGGCGGCTCGGTGACGGCCGGCAACTCGTCGGGCCTGAACGACGGCGCCTGCGCCATGATCATCGCCTCGGAAGCCGCCGCCAAGGCCAACGGCCTGGTGCCGCGCGCCCGCATCCTGGGCGCGGTGTCGGCTGGCGTGCCGCCGCGCGTCATGGGCATCGGCCCGGTGCCGGCGACCCAGAAGCTGCTGGCCAAGCTCGGCATGACGATCCGCGACTTCGACACGATCGAGCTGAACGAGGCCTTCGCGGCGCAGGCGCTGGCCGTGCTGCGCCAGCTCGGCCTGCCCGACGACGCGGAGACCGTGAACCCCAACGGCGGCGCGATCGCGCTCGGCCATCCGCTGGGCGCCTCGGGCGGCCGCCTGATGATCACCGCGCTGAACCAGCTCGAGGCGACCGGCGGCAAGCGCGCGCTGTGCACCATGTGCATCGGCGTCGGCCAGGGCATCGCGCTCGCCATCGAGCGCGTGTGATCCGATGCGTGTCGCGTCGCGTCAGGCGGTGGCGTTGAGCCGGATTCCCGCCTGGCGCATCTCGGTCAGCATCCGCTTCTTGCTGCCCTCGAGGTCGATCGCCGCCGTCGCTTCCTGGACGACGGCGACCTCGAACCCGGCCTGGCGTGCATCGATCGCCGACCACGCCACGCAGTAGTCCAGCGCCAGCCCGCACAGCACCAGCCGCGTGATGCCGCGCGCCTTCAGGTAGCCGTCGAGGCCGGTGCGGGTCATGCGGTCGTTCTCGCGGAACGCCGAGTAGGAATCGATCCCGGGGTGGTAGCCCTTGCGGATCACCGCCTGCGCCTTGTCGGTCAGCAGGTCGGGGTGGAACGCCGCGCCCGGCGTGCCCTGCACGCAGTGCTCCGGCCACAGTGTCTGCGGGCCATAGGGAAACGCCCTGGTCGAGAAGGGCTCGGCCTCCGGCCAGGTCGCGGCGAACGAGGCATGGCTCGCCGGGTGCCAGTCCTGGGTCAGGACGACGTGGTCGTGCCGGGCGATCAGGCGATTGACCAGGGGCAGCACGTTGTTGGCGCCCGGCACGGCCAGCGCGCCGCCTTCGCAGAAGTCGTTCTGCACGTCGATCACGATCAGCGCCTCGTTCGGCATTACGCACGCTCCGTCACAATGGCGATCCGGTATCCGTCGTCGGCTTCAGAGGGGCGGTATGTCGCCCCGCGCCTGCTCGTCCTCGAAGCCGGCGATCCAGGCATCGAGCGACCCGGCCTCGATGGCGTCGCGCAGGCCGCGCATGATGTCCTGGTAGTAGTGGAGGTTGTGCCACGTCAGCAGCATGGCGGCGAGGATCTCCTCGGCGCGGATCAGGTGATGCAGGTAGGCGCGGCTGTGGTGGCGGCAGGCCGGGCAGCCGCAGCGTTCGTCGATCGGCCGGTGGTCGTCGCGGTGCCGCGCGTTGCGCAGGTTGAGCTCGCCGCGCCGCGTGAAGGCCTGCGCCGTGCGGCCGGCGCGGGTCGGCATCACGCAGTCGAACATGTCGATCCCGCGCTTCACCGCGCCGACGATGTCGGACGGGCGGCCGACGCCCATCAGGTAGCGCGGCCGATCGCGCGGCAGCAGGGGCACCGTGCCCTCGAGCACGCGGAACATCTCGGCCTGGCCCTCGCCGACCGCGAGGCCGCCCACCGCGTAGCCGTCGAAGCCGATATCGACCAGCGCCTTCACGCTCTCGGCGCGCAGGTCGAGGAAGGTGCTGCCCTGCACGATACCGAACAGGCCGTAGCCCGGACGTTCGGTGAAGGCCTTGCGGCCGCGTGCCGCCCACTTCATCGACAGGCGCATCGAGAAGGCGGCCTCGTCTTCCGTCGCGGGGAAGCTGGTGCACTCGTCGAACGACATGGTGATGTCGGCGTCGAGCAGTTCCTGGATCTCGATCGAGCGCTCGGGCGTCAGGCGGTGCCGGGCGCCGTCGATCGGCGAGCGGAAGGTCACGCCGTCATCGTCGAGCTTGCGCAGGTCCTTGAGCGACATCACCTGGAAGCCGCCGGAATCGGTCAGGATCGGGCCCGGCCAGTTCATGAAGCGGTGCAGGCCGCCAAGGGCTGCGACGCGCTCGGCGCCCGGCCGCAGCATCAGGTGGTAGGTGTTGCCCAGCACGATCTGCGCGCCGGTCTCGGCCACCGATTGCGGCATCATCGCCTTGACCGTGCCGGCCGTGCCGACCGGCATGAAGGTCGGTGTCTCGACGGTGCCGTGCGCCGTGTTCAGGCGGCCCCGGCGGGCCGCGCCGTCGCCGGCCAGGACCTCGAAGGACAAGCTCATCGGCGCAACAAACAACAATCGCCGTAGGAATAGAAGCGGTATCGCTCGCGCACGGCGTGCGCATAGGCCTCCTTCATGCGCTCCAGCCCGGCGAAGGCGGAAACCAGCATGAACAGCGTCGAGCGCGGCAGGTGGAAATTGGTCAGCAGCAGGTCGACGGCGCGGAAGCGGAAGCCCGGCACGATGAAGATGTCGGTCTCGCCGGTCCACGCCGGCACCGCGCCGTCGTGCGCGCGCGCCACCGTCTCGAGCAGGCGCAGCGCGGTCGTGCCGATCGACACGACGCGGCCGCCGGCGGCGCGGGTCGCGGCGATGGCGTCGGCGGCTTCGGGCGGCACCTCGCCCCATTCGGCGTGCATGACGTGGCCGTCGGTATCGTCGACCCGCACCGGCTGGAAGGTGCCGGCGCCGACATGCAGCGTGACGCCGGTGCTGGCGATGCCGGCCGCGTCCAGCGCCGCCACCAGGCCGGGCGTGAAGTGCAGGCCGGCGGTCGGGGCGGCGACCGAGCCGTCGCGCCGGGCGAACATGGTCTGGTAGTCGGCGCGGTCGCGCGCGTCGGCGGTGCCGCCGCGGATGTAGGGCGGCAGCGGCACGATGCCGGTGGTCTCCAGCGCCGCCAGGAAATCGGCGCCGCCGCGATCGAAGGCGAGCACCACCGAGCCATCGTCACGCCGCTCGGCGACGGTGGCGGCCAGGCCGTCGAACACCAGCAGGTCGCCGCGGCGCAGGCGCTTGCCGGGCCGCGCGAAGGCCTGCCAGTGGCGGGTGCCGAGGTCGCGGATCAGCAGCGCCTCGACCGCGATGTCGGGACGGGCGCCGCTTCCGCGCCGCGTGCCGCGCAGCCGGGCCGGGATCACCTTGGTGTCGTTGAACACCAGCAGGTCGCCGCGGCGCAGCAGGCCCGGCAGGTCGCGCACCGTGCGGTCGTGCAGGCCATCGGGAGCGACGTCGAGCAGCCGCGCCCGGTCGCGCGGCTCGATCGGCCGCTGCGCGATCAGGTCGTCGGGCAGGTCGAAATCGAAGAGGTCGACGCGCATCCGGTCAAGCGGTGCCGATGTCCATCACGTCGCTGTCGGAGTCGTCGGCCGGCGGCTGCGCCGAATCGACCAGCGCCACGAAGCGATGGACGCCGTCGACCACCACGCGCTTCACCCGCGCCCGCGTCTCGAGGCAGTGCAGGTGGGCCAGCGTCTCGCCGAAGGCGAACACGACCTGGTTGTTGTCGAGGTGACGCGGGAACAGCACCGGCACCATGTCCCAGCCGGTCGCGCCGGCCTCGCCGCGCCGGGCGATCGCGTCGGCCATGTCGTTGAGACGGGCGTCATGGTGAGCGACCAGCTGGTCGAGCCGGGTGTGCAGGCCGACGAACGGGAAGCCGTGGCTCGGCAGCACCAGCGCGTCGGCCGGCAGGCGGCGGAAGCGCGAAAAGCCGTCGAGGAACCAGGTCAGCGCATCGGCCTGCGGCTCGTTCGGCCAGACGCCGACGTTGGTGCTGATCTTGGGCAGCACCTGGTCGCCGGCGATCAGGACGTTGAGCTCGGGGCACCACAGCGAGGCGTGTTCGGGCGCGTGGCCGCGGCCGACGATGACGTCCCAGCGATGTCCGGCCAGGGTGATCGGGTGGGCATGGATCATGCGCCGGAACGAGGTCGGCAGCGGCACCACGCCCTTGGCGTAGCCGCCCTTGTGGCGGTGGAACAGCGAGATGCGGTCGGCCGGCACGCCGTTGCGATGGAGGTGCGCGGCGCGCGTCTCCTCGCTCTCGGTGAAGTCGTTGCGGACCGCCAGCGCGCTCATGTACTCGCCCAGCGTCATCCAGAGCTGGGCGTCCCAGCGTTCGCACAGCCAGCCGGCCAGCCCGACATGATCGGGATGGAGATGGGTGGCGATGACGCGCTTGACCGGCTTGCCGTCGAGGTGGGCGGCGAAGATCTTCTCCCACAGCTCGCGCGAATCGGCCGAGTTGATGCCGGTGTCGACGATGGTCCACGAGTCGCCGTCGTCGACCAGCCACAGGTTGATGTGGTTGAGCTGGAACGGCAGCGGCATGCGCAGCCAGTGGATGCCGGGGGCGACGGTCTTGATCGTGCCGGGCTCCGGCACGTCGCCGCAGGGAAAGCGCAGCTGCGCCAGCAGGCGCTGCGAAGGATCGGTGGTGTCGGGCATGAAAACGACCCTAGCCTCTCCCCGCGCGGCCTGTCACGACCGCCGGCCGACTGCCCGCCATGCAATATCCCGGCGGCAGAACCCCTCGGGCCAGTCGATCCGGTCGACCGCCTGGTAGGCCCGCTCGCGCGCCTGCTCGACGGTCGGCGCCATCGCCGTGACGTTCAGCACGCGGCCGCCGTTGGCCAGCACCGCGCCGTCCGGGCCGGGCTTGGTGCCGGCATGGAAGACCTGCACGCCCTCGACCTTGCCCGCTTCGTCCAGCCCGCGGATCGCGCTGCCCTTCTGGTAGGCGTCGGGATAGCCCTTGGCCGCCATCACGACGGTCAGCGCGGTGTCGGCCGACCAGCGCAGGTCGAGATGATTCAGCCCGCCGTCGGCGCAGGCGATCAGGGCCGGCAGGATGTCGGACTTCAGCCGCATCATCAGGACCTGGCACTCGGGATCGCCGAAGCGGCAGTTGTACTCGAAGATCTTCGGCCCCTGCGCGGTGATCATCAGGCCGGCGTAAAGCACGCCCTTGAACGGCATGCCGGCCGCTTCCATGCCGCGCACGGTCGGCAGGATGATCTCGTCCAGCGCCCGCTGCTGCATCGTGGCGTCGAACACCGGGGCGGGCGAGTAGGCGCCCATGCCGCCGGTGTTCGGTCCCTTGTCGCCGTCGAACACCCGCTTGTGGTCCTGCGCGCCGACCAGCGGCAGCACGTTGTGGCCGTCGCACAGCGCGAAGAAGCTGGCTTCCTCGCCGACCAGGAATTCCTCGATCACGACCGAGGCGCCGGCCTCGCCGAAGCGGTTGCCCGACAGCATGTCGCGCACCGCGGCCACCGCCTGCTCGACGGTCTCGGCGACCACCACGCCCTTGCCGGCCGCCAGGCCGTCGGCCTTCACGACGATCGGCGCGCCCTGGGCCTCGATGTAGGCTATCGCCTTGTCGGCATCGGTGAAGCGCTCGTAGGCCCCGGTCGGGATGCCGTGCTTCTTGCAGAGGTCCTTGGTGAAGCCCTTGGAACTCTCGATCTGGGCGGCCTTCTGCGACGGGCCGAACACCTTGATGCCGGCCTCGGCCAGCCGGTCGGCGAGGCCCATCGACAGCGGCACTTCCGGGCCGACCACCACGAAATCGATCTTTTCCCGCTGGGCCAGCGCGACCTGCCCGGCCACGTCCTCGGCCGCGACATCGAGGCACTCGGCCACCTGCGCGATGCCGGCATTGCCGGGCGCGCAGAACAGCTTCGTGCACAGGGGAGAGGCCGAAATCGCCCAGCAAAGGGCGTGTTCGCGGCCACCGCCGCCGACGACGAGGATTCGCATGGCGAGGCTTTGAGCATGGTTTGCGGCACCGGCACAAGCCGCTAGGCTGGCGGGACAATGGAAAACTTCGACGCCCCCCGGGAGGCCCCCGCGGCCCCCGGAAACGTGCCGGAATTCTCGGTTTCCGAGCTGTCCTTCGCCCTGAAGCGGCAGATCGAATCGTCGTTCCCGCGCGTGCGGGTGCGTGGCGAGGTCAGCCAGCCGTCGTTCCCGCGCTCCGGGCACTGCTATTTCCGTCTCAAGGACGAGAACTCGGTGATCGACGGCGTGTGCTGGAAGGGCACCCTGCCGCGGCTCGGCCTCAGGATCGAGGAGGGGCTGGAGGTCATCGCGACGGGCAAGCTCACGACCTACGCCGGCTCGTCGCGCTACCAGATCATCGTCGACCGGCTGGAACTGGCCGGCGAGGGCGCGCTGCTCAAGCTGCTGGAGGACCGGCGCAAGAAGCTGGCGGCCGAGGGCCTGTTCGACGCCGACCGCAAGCGTCCCCTGCCGTTCCTGCCCGAGGTCGTGGGCGTCGTGACCTCGCCGTCCGGCGCGGTGATCCGCGACATCCTGCATCGCCTGTCCGATCGCTTCCCGCGCCGCGTGCTGCTGTGGCCGGTCGCCGTGCAGGGCGAGAAGGCGGCGGGCGAGGTCGCCAACGCGATCGCCGGCTTCAACAGGCTCGCCCCGGACGGCCCGGTGCCGCGGCCCGACGTGCTGATCGTGGCGCGCGGCGGCGGCAGCCTCGAGGACCTGTGGGCCTTCAACGAGGAGATCGTGGTGCGCGCCGCCACCGCCTCGACGATCCCGCTGATCTCGGCGGTCGGGCACGAGACCGACACCACGCTGATCGACTTCGCCTCGGACCGCCGGGCGCCGACGCCGACTGCGGCGGCGGAGATGGCCGTGCCGGTGCGCGCCGACCTGCTCGCCCAGACCCTCGACTTCGGCAAGCGCTCGGTGTCGTGCATGACGCGCCTGTTGCGCGAGGCCTCGCTGGCGTTGAGCGGTCTGGCGCGCGGCCTCGGCGACCCGGTGCGGCTGATCGAGGACCGCCAGCAGCGGCTGGACGTCAACGGCGAGCGGCTGGCGCTGGCGACCCGCGGCCTGGTCGACCGCCAGGCGCAGGCCCTGGCCGCGGCGCGGCTGGTCAGCCCGGTGTCGGTGCTGGCCGCCAAGCGCCAGGCGCTGACGGCCGAGTCCCGCGTGCTCGACGGCGCGATGCGGCGCTACGTCGGTGACGTTCGCCAGGCGCAGCAGCGGCTCCTCGACCGGCTCGACCAGTACGGCGAGCGGCTGCAGCGCGGCGGCGCCGACCTGCTCGACCGCGGCCAGCGCCAGGTCGAGCAGCTGGGCAAGCTGCTGGAGAGCTATTCGTTCCGCGGCGTGTTGGCGCGCGGCTTCGCGCTGGTGCGCGACCAGGATGGCACCCCGGTGCTCGCGGCCGCCGGCACGCACGCCGGACAGCTGCTGAACATCGAGTTCATCGACGACGAGGTCACCGCCCGGGTCACCGACGGCGCCGCGCCGAAGCCGACCGCGCCCCGGCCGCCGGCCTCGCGCAAGCGCGACGGTGGCGGTAGCCAGGGGTCTCTGCTCTGAAGATCGAAAGCAAAAGAGGAAACGCCATGAAGCACGAGCCGCTGTCGCCCGAGACGGTGAAGAACTTCCTGTATGCCAGCACCGCCACCGTCTCGATGCAGATGCTGAAGCGCGGCTTCCGCAACACCGCGATCAACGGCGTGCGGCCCTTGAACCCCAAGGCGACGCGGCTGGTCGGGCCGGCCTACACGCTGCGCTATATCCCGGGCCGCGAGGACCTCGACAAGCCGCCGACGCCGGCCGATCCGCCGTCGGCGCAGCGCCAGGCGATCGAGGAGACACCGCCCGGCGCCGTGCTGGTGATCGGCACCGAGGGCAACACCCGCTCGGGCACGCTTGGCGACATCCTCGCGCTGCGCCTCAAGGTGCGCGGCGTCGCCGGCGTGCTGTCCGACGGCGCGATGCGCGACACGCCGGTGATCGGCGGCTTCGACTTCCCGGTCTACTGCACCGCCGCCGCCGCGCCGCCGTCGATGAACCACCTGCACCCGGTCGAGTGCCAGACGCCGGTCGGCATCTGCGGCGTGGCGGTCTATCCCGGCGACGTGATCGTGGCCGACGAGGACGGCGCGATCGTCGTGCCGCGCCATCTCGCCGACGAGGTGGCGCGCGACTCCTTCGAGCAGGAGCGGCTGGAGAAGTTCGTCGCGATCCGCGTCGCGCAGGGCCACGGCATTCCCGGCACCTACCCGCCGAACGACGAGACGAAGAAGCTCTACCAGGCCTGGATCAAGGCCGGCGAGCCGCCGAACGGCTGACGCCTACCTGGCCTGCTGCAGGCGGCGCACGAACTCGGGCGTCGGGTGGCCGTCGGCCGGCATGCCGATCTTCTTCTGGTAGAGCCGCACCGCCGAGCGGGTCTTGGGGCCGAGCAGGCCGTCGACCTCGTCGGTGTAGAGCGTGAGCCGCGCCAGCCGGTTCTGCATGTCGATGACGGTGTCGCGCGACAGCGGCTCGTCGTCGGACGGCGGCGGCTGCATGACGCCCGGACCGCCCGCGATCTGCTGCGCCAGGATGGCGACCGACAGCGCGTACAACGTCGAGCGGTTCCAGTTCATCACCGCCTTGAAGTTCGGGTACAGGATGAAGGCCGGGCCGCGGTAGCCGGCCGGCAGGATGATCGACGACGGCTCCGCGCTGGCCGGCAGCGGCGCGCTTCCCGCCAGCTTGACCCCCATCTTGGCCCACTCGCTGACCGGCTTCTCGACCGTGGTGTCGGCCTGGTCGAGCGGAAAGTTCGACGGCAGGATGACCTCGGCGGCGGCCGGCAGGGGCGGTTTCCAGCCGATGCCGCGCAGGAAATTGGCGGCCGAGGCGAAGGCGTCGGGCAGGCTGTTCCAGAGGTCGATCTTGCCGTCACCGGTGCGATCGACGCCGTACTTCATGAAGGTCGAGGGCATGAACTGCATGTTGCCCATGGCGCCCGCCCACGAGCCGCGCATCTGCTCGCGCGTCATGTGGTTCATGGCGAGGATGCGCAGCGCCTGGACGCTCTCGTTGGTGAAGAAGTCGCGCCGCTTGGTCATGCAGGCGAGCGTCGCCACCGAGCGCACGACCAGGAAGTCGCCCATGTAGCCGCCGTAGTTCGTCTCGACGCCCCAGAAGGCCATGATGTATTGCGGCGGCACGCCGTACTCGGACTGCAGCGCCTCGAGCAGGCTGCGGTTCTGGGCCAGCCGCTGCTGGCCCTTGGCGATCCGGTCCGCCGACACCGCGTTGGCGATGTAGCGGCCGTAGGTCAGCGAGAACTCGGGCTGCTTGGTGTCGAGGTCCATGACCTTGGGGTCGGGGCTCAGCCCCTGGAAGGCGCGGTCGGCGATGGCCTGCGGCACGCCCTGGCGCATCGCCTCGGCCTTGATCGACTGCACGCAGGACGGCCACTCGCCCTGGGCGAGCGCCGGTGCGGCGAGGAGGGCCGACGTTGCGGCGGCGGTCGAGATGAGCGCGAGAGCGCGGGCGAGGGAGCTCATGCCCGCACGATATCACGACCCGGCGACGGTCAGCCCCTCGATTCGCACCGTCGGGGCGTTGGTCGCGCCCTTGAACTGCAGGTCGTTGGCCGGCGTCAGCTTGCGGAACATGTCCTTGAGGTTGCCGGCGACGGTGATGCCGCTGACCGGGTAGGCGAGCTTGCCGTTCTCGATCCAGAAACCCTCGGCGCCGCGGCTGTAGTCGCCGGTGACGCCGTTGACGCCCATGCCGATCAGGCCGGTGATGTAGAGGCCGCTCCTGATGTCGCCGATCAGCTCGTCGAGCGAGAGCTTGCCCTTCTCCATGTAGAAGTTGGACGTCGAGGGCGAGGGCGGGCCCGAGGTGCCGCGCGCGGCGTGGCCGGTCGGCTTGAGCTTGAGCTGGCGCGCCGCCGCGAGGTCGAGCAGCCAGGTCGTCAGCACGCCGTCCTCGATCACCGCGCAGCGCTTCGTCGGCAGGCCCTCGGCGTCGAACGGCTTGCTGCCCAGCCCGCGCTTGCGCAGCGGGTTGTCGAGGATGCGGATGCCGTCGGCGAAGATCTTCTTGCCCATGCTGTCCTTCAGGAAGGACGTGCCGCGGGCCACGGCGCGGCCGTTGATCGCGCCGGCGAGGTGGCCGATCAGGCCGCCCGAGACGCGGCGGTCGTAGACCACCGGCACGCGCGCGCTGGCGGCCTTGCGCGGGTTGAGGCGGCGGACGGCGAACTTGCCGGCGTTGCGGCCGACCCGGGCCGGCGCCATCAGGTCCTCGAGGTGGACCGCGCTGGTCCACTCGTAGTCGCGCTCCATGCCGGTGCCTTCGCCGGCCAGCACGGCGCAGGACAGCGAGTAGCCCGAGCGGCGGTAGCTGCCGGAGAAGCCGTTGGAGGCGGCCAGCATGACGAAGGTGCGGCCCCAGGCGGCATCGGCGCCCTCCGAGTTGGTCACGCCCTTGACCGCGCGGGCGGCGTCCTCGGTCTCGGCCGCCATCGCCAGCAGCGCGCGCGCCGACGGACGAGCCTTGTCGCTGAGGTCGAGGTCGGGCCAGTCGGTGGCCAGCAGTTCCTCCGGCGCGATGCCGCACACCGGGTCCTCCGGCACGGCGCGCGCCATGTCGACGGCACGGCCCGCCAGGGTGCGCAGCGCCGCCGGCGAGAAGTCGGTGCTGGAGACGATCGCCTGGCGCTGGCCGACGAAGACGCGCAGGCCAAGATCGCGGCCCTCGCTGCTTTCCAGCTTCTCGCGCTTGCCCATGCGCTGGGCGACCGAGATCGACTCGCCGTTGACGTACAGCGCGTCGGCGGCGTCGGCCCCGGCGGCCTTGGCCCACTTCATCAGGTCGGCGAGCAGGTTGGCGTCGGGCGCGCCGGTCGCGCGCGCGGCGCGGACGGGCTTGCGGCTGGACTTGGGGGCGGCGGTCTTCTTCTTCGCGGTGGCCATGGTCCTATTTAAGCACGGAAGCCGCGCGCGGCCAGAGGCAGGGCCTTGCGATATGAGCCCATGACCCCTCCGTCGGCGAAGACGCCGACATCTCCCCCTGCTGGCGCAGGGGGAGGAAATGATCGGTGACGCGACGAGGGCTTCTTGTCCTCCCTGCGCGGCAGCGCGGGGAGGTGTCCGCGCAGCGGACGGAGGGGTCATGCCCTCTTGCCGGCGTCAGCGGCTGGAATCGTCGAGGTAGTAGGAGAAGAACAGGATGCCCGAGGCGCCGACGCCGAGGGTCCAGAACAGGGCGCGGGCGAAGTTGGCGACGAAGGCCTGCTCGGGGAACAGGCGGCCGAGCGCGTCGGCGGCGAACTCGTGGCCGATCAGGCCGATCATGGTGCCGAGCATCAGCGAGATCGCCACGTTCCAGACGTGGCGCACGGTGCGCATCGCCGGGCCCTCCCGCCGCCGCAGCGGCGAGGACGGGTCGGGCGGCAGGGCGAGGTTGCTGTTCGCCGCCGGTCGCGGCGGGCTGCCGGGGAGAGGGTTGCTCACCCCGGCAGTATAGCGTCCGCGAGGTGGCGGGCTAGGCGGCGCGGCCGGTCGAGCGGTTGGCCGCCGAGGTCACCGCCTTGAGCGAGGCGGTCACGATGTTGGCGTCCATGCCGACGCCCCACAGGACGCGGCCGTCGGCCGTCTCGGCCTCGATGAAGCTCACCGCCTGGGCGTCGGAGCCGGCGCCGGTGGCGTGCTGGTGGTAGTCGCGCACCTTGATGCCGATGCCGCAGTTCTTGCCGAGCGCGTCGACGTAGCCCGCGATCGGGCCGTTGCCGCGGCCGGTCACCGTGCACTCCTTGCCGTTGTAGACGACCCTGGCGTCGATCAGGCGGACGTCGGGATGGCCGGGCTCCGGCACCGTGGTGTGGCTGATGAAGTCCACCGGCGTGGTCCGCTCGAGGTACTCCTTGCGGAAGGTGTCCCAGATCATCGCCGGCATGATCTCCTTGCCGGTCTCGTCGGCGATCTGCTGGATCACCTTCGAGAACTCGACCTGGAGAAGACGCGGCATGTCGATGCCGTAGTCGGTCTTCAGGATGTACGCGATGCCGCCCTTGCCCGACTGGCTGTTGATGCGGATGATCGCCTCGTAGGTGCGGCCGAGATCGGCCGGGTCGATCGGCAGGTAAGGCACTTCCCAGACCTTGCTGTTCGACGCCTGCAGCGCCTTGAAGCCCTTGTTGATCGCGTCCTGGTGCGAGCCCGAGAAGGCGGTGAACACCAGGTCGCCGCCGTAGGGATGGCGCGGATGCACCGGCAGCTGGTTGCAGTACTCGACCGTCTGGCGGATCTCGTTGATGTTCGAGAAGTCGATCTCGGGATCGACGCCCTGCGTGAACATGTTGAGGCCCAGCGTCACCAGGTCGACGTTGCCGGTGCGCTCGC
Organism: Pseudomonadota bacterium; assembly: GCA_020160955.1. Taxonomy (GTDB): domain Bacteria; phylum Pseudomonadota; class Alphaproteobacteria; order Reyranellales; family Reyranellaceae; genus Reyranella. The sequence goes on along the minus strand of JAIUOX010000013.1, from coordinate 31,351 downwards.
CGTTGCCGAACAGGCAGCCCTCGATGCGGTCGGCGCCGGCCATGAAGCCGAGCTCGGCCGCCGCCACGCCGGTGCCGCGGTCGTTGTGCGGGTGCAGGCTGAGCAGGACCGAATCGCGGTACTTGAAGTTCTTGTGGCACCACTCGATCTGGTCGGCATAGACGTTGGCCGAGGCCATCTCGACGGTCGCCGGCAGGTTGAGGATGACCTTCTTTTGCGGCGTCGGCTGGTAGACGTCGCAGACCGCCGCGCAGATGTCGCGGGCGAACTCGAGCTCGGTGCCGGTGAAGCTCTCCGGCGAATACTCGAACACCCACTCGGTCGACGGGTTGGCGTCGGCCAGCTGCTTGACCAGCTTGGCGCCGCTCACCGCGATGTCGACGATGCCCTGGTAGTCGAGGCCGAACACGACGCGGCGCTGCAGCGTCGAGGTCGAGTTGTAGAGATGGACGATCGCGCGCTTGGCGCCGCGGCAGGCCTCGAAGGTCCGCTCGATCAGCTCCGGGCGGCTCTGCGTCAGCACCTGGATGGTGACGTCGTCCGGGATCATCTTCTTCTCGATGAGCTCGCGCACGAAGTCGAAGTCGGTCTCCGACGCGGCCGGGAAGCCGACCTCGATCTCCTTGAAGCCCATCTCGCAGAGCAGCTTGAACATCCGCGTCTTGCGATCGGAATCCATCGGCTCGATCAGGGCCTGGTTACCGTCGCGCAGGTCGACCGCGCACCAGATCGGCGCCTTGGTGATGACCTTCGACGGCCATTCCCGCTTGTCGAGCGGCACGGCCTTGAACGGTACGTACTTCTCGCCCGCGATCGGCATCCTGGGCTTCTGGGGTGACATCGATGAACTCCTCGCGCCGCGCACAGCCGGACGGCTTCTAGGCGAAAACTGCGAACAAAGGGGAGAGGGTGGCGGCGACTATTTGGATTTGGTGACACGAACGACAGCGACCCGCAGGGGCCCCGGAGGCCGGGGCGGCGGATCAGCCAATAAGTCGAAGCGTGTTCAGTCGCAGCATGTTGGCGTCGACCTAACCCGATTTGCCGGGTGCGGTCAACGGTCTCGCCGGGCTCCCGGCAACGAAAAGGGCGCGGCACCCGTCGGCGCCGCGCCCCGTTCCGTCGCGAAGTGCCGTTGGCTAGCGCAGCGGCACGTTCAGCCCGATGCTGAGGCTGCCCGGGCCGGCATAGGCCGGGTAGGCATAGGCGGGGTAGGCCGGCGCGACCATCACCGGGGCCGGGGCGTAGACCACCGGGGCGGGGGCATAGACCACGGGCGCGGCGTAGCGCACCGGTGCGGCCGGCACGACGACCACGGCCGGGGGACCCCAGCCGCGACCCCGCTTCCACTCGTGCGCCTCGGCCGCCGCCGTTGCCGCGACCAGGCCGAGGCCGAGGGCCATGGCGCCCAGCGCAGTACGAAAAGCCTTCGAATTGCGATCGGTTTTCACGTTCGTCTCCTTCAACCGCTGACGCCGCCGGCAGGGGGCTGCCGACGCCAGAGGCAATGCGAAATGTGGCAGGCTGTTTCTTCCGCGCCCGTGACCAACTTGTGGTAGTCCGGGAGAAATCAGACGGAGGGAGCGTTCGATGGCAGGTCCGTTGGCGGGCGTCAGGATCCTGGATTGCACCTCGGTGGTGCTCGGTCCGTGGGCGGCGCAGCAATTGGGCGATCTTGGGGCAGACGTCATCAAGATCGAGCCGCCCGAGGGCGACACGACCCGCCAGCTGGGGCCGTCGCGCCACCCGGGCATGGCCGCCTTCTACCTCGGCTGCAATCGCTCCAAGCGCTCGCTGGTCCTCGACCTCAAGCAGGAGGCCGGCCGCAAGGCGCTGTTCAAGCTGGCCGAGACCGCCGACGTGCTGATGCACAACTACCGGCCCGACCCGGCCCGCCGGCTGGGCGTCGAGTACGAGGCGTTCGAGAAGATCAACCCGCGGCTGGTCTACCTCGCGACCTACGGTTACCGCGCCGCCGGGCCGATGGGTCCGAAGGCGGCCTACGACGACATCATCCAGGCCGGCTCCGGCCTCGCCTCGCTGCAGAGCGTGGTCGCCGGGCAGCCGCGCTTCCTGCCGACCATCGTCGCCGACAAGACCAGTTCGAACGGCGTCGTCTCGGCGCTGCTGGCGGCGCTGTTCGCGCGCGAGCGCACCGGCAAGGGCCAGTCGGTCGAGGTGCCGATGTACGAGACGCTGGTGTCGTTCGTGATGGTCGAGCATCTCTACGGCGAGACCTTCCGGCCGGCGCTCGAGACGGCCGGCTACAAGCGCGTGCTGAACAAGGAGCGCCGGCCCTACCCGTCGAAGGACGGCTACTTCGCGCTGCTGCCCTACACCGACGGTCACTGGAAGGAATTCTGCGGCCTGATCGGCCGGCCCGAACTGGCGGCCGACGAGCGCTTCACCTCGCTCGCCAACCGGCTCAAGAACGTCGAGCACTACTACGCCACCCTGGCCGAGATCTGCGCCACGCGGACCAACGCCGAGTGGGTCGCGCTGCTCAAGGACTCGAACGTGCCGCACGGGCCGGTCAACACGCTGGACGACCTGTTCGTCGACCCGCAGCTGAACGCCACCGGCTTCTGGAAGGAAGTCGACCACCCGACCGAGGGCCGGCTGCGCATGCCGGACATCCCGCCGCGCTTCAGCAGGACCAAGCCCGAGATCACCCGGCTGCAGCCGCGGCTGGGCGAGCACAGCGTCGAGATCCTGTCCGAGGCCGGCTACACCCAGGCCGAGATCGACTCGATGCTGAAGTCGGGGGCGACCAAGGCCTCGTGAAAGCGCCCTCGCCGGCGCCCGGGATGACACACAAAGAAGCTGTCATTCCGGGCGAAGCGAGGGACCCTTCTTCCGCTTTACGGCCGCCCCGCCCGCGGCCATGCTCTTCCCTGGCGCCGCCTGACGGCAAAGACCGTCGACAACCAACGAGAGGCGCCGCAGGGAGGACGTTCATGATCGTGCGTGCGACGCGCCGCGACGTGCTGCGCTATGGCTCCGCTGCCGCCACGGCGGCTCTTCTTCCGGCCCCGTCGATTGCCCAGGCCTGGCCGGCCAAGCCCATCCGGATCATCTGCGGCTACCCGGCCGGCGGGCTCACCGACACCTTCGCCCGCGCCTACGGCGAAGCGATCTCGCAGAAGACCGGGCAGCCCGTGTTCGTCGAGAACAAGGCCGGCGCCAGCGGCGCCATCGCCGCCGAGCAGGTCAAGAGCGCGGCCCCCGATGGCTACACGCTGATGTGGACGATCTCGACCACGATGATCATGAACAAGGCGCTGTTCAAGAAGCTGCCCTACGATCCCGACAAGGACTTCGTGCCGATCTCGTGGATGGATGCCGGCCACCTGCCGACCATCGTCAACAAGAACGTGCCGGCGAAGAACCTCAAGGAATTCGCCGACTACGCCCGCAACAACAAGACGAGCCTCGGCACCTACGGCGCCGGCTCGTACAGCCACTGCGCGGTCGAGGGCATGAACCGCTCGCTCGGGCTCAAGATGGAGGCGGTGCACTACCGCGGCGAGGCGCCGATGTGGATCGACGTCGCCTCCGGCGCCGTGCAGGGCGGCAGCGGCAGCGTCGCCGCCGCGACCAGCGTGCTGCAGACCGGCGCCGGCCGGCCGATCGCCGTGCCGACCAAGGTCCGCATGAAGAAGCTGCCCGACGTGCCGACCTTCCTCGAGCAGGGCGTCAACGACATCGCGTTCCAGCTCCAGGGCGGCATCATGCTGGTCGGGCCGGCGGGGATGCCCAAGGACATCGTGGTCAAGCTGTCCGATATGATGGTCGAGGCCGGCAAGAGCGAGCGCATCCAGAAGATCCTCGACACGTTCGGTATCGACACCGCCGCGCAGGACCACGTGTTCTTCGAGCGCTTCATGGCCGAGCAGGGACCGCAGTGGATCGCGCTGGTGAAGTCGCTGAACATCGAGCCCCAATGACGGGAGCCGCAGTGACCGAAGCCATAGTGACCGAAGTCACGTCGGACCGCACTTAGGCCCGGCAAAAACACGGTTTCCGTTGGTATTTCGCAGGGCGCTGCGCTAGCAACTTTGAGTGGTACGGCAGTTGGGCCGTACCCTCCGGGGTTCACGAGTACAGGCGCTTACCGTTCATGTCCCTCGACATCCATGTCGGGCCCCTCAGTCGCCCTCCCGAAGGGCAATGGGGCAGCACCGGGACGGCGACGGTCGCCGAGCGCCGCGCCGCCGTGCTGGCGTGGCGCGACGCGCTGAGCCGACGCCTCGCCGACCGGCTCCCGGTGCCGCTCGATTGGGACGAGACCGACCACGCGCCCTCGTTCAGCGGCCGTCCGGGCTGGCATGGTCTCGCCGCGCTGGTGTTGTGGGCGGCCTATGCCGAGCATCCCGCGGTGCGCCCGCCGGTGCGGCTGCCCGAGGAACTGGACAGCGATCCGATCCTGCAGCGCACCAAGGCCGACGGCTTCCGGTCGCGCTACGCCCACCTGGTGCGCAACGTCGAACTGTGGCTGCCGCAGTCGTTCGATTTCGTCGTCGAGGGCGACGACGTGGACGGACGCCGGGTCGTGATGGGCTCGGCCGTGGTGCTGCGCCGGCAGCTCGAGGACCTCAACGGCGCGACCTGGAAGGCCCGCCCGCGCAGCATCGCCGGATGGGCCGGCCGCGAGCTGCCGGGCACGGCATCGGTCGAGGAAAACGCGCGCTATGCCTTCGCGGTGCTGCTCGATCTCGCCGACCGGGCCGTCGAGCACCGGCTGCCGATGAAGGTCGGCTACTGAACTTCGGGCCATGAAAAACCCTCCCCCTCGCCGGCAGGCGAGGAGGAGGGCTGGTCTCAAGTCTGTCCCGGGGGGGCCTCAGTTGGTCGGCGGGGCCGGCGGCTGCGGCGGCTCGCTGGCCGCTGGGCGGTTGCGCCGCTCGGCCATGAACTGGTCGAACTCGGCGCGGTCCTTGGCGGCCCGCAGGCGGTCGAGGAAGTCGCGGAACTCGCGCTGCTCCTCGTCGAGCTTGCGCAGCGTCTCGTCGCGGTACTCGTCGAAGGCGACGTTGCCGCTCGAGCCACCGCCCCAGCGCGCGCGGCGCTTGAAGGCGCGCCACTCCTCGCGGGCGGCGCGGCGGCCCTCACGGCAGTCGGCGCCGTACCATTGGCCGTAGCGGCCGGACCGAGAGCAAAACATGCGTCCACTCCATTTCAGGTAGATGAGCAGGGCGAGACCAATCGGCCAGAAGACGATGAAACTCACCACCAGCAGCGCGATCCAGGCGGGCCTCGGTAGATCGTCCAGTCGTTCCATCAGACCCGTCATGGCGGGGCTCCTCCGTTGGGCGTTAACAGATGTAAATGTTAACGACATTTACATTGGGGATCGCGGCGCGGGGAGTCAAGGCCCCCTCAGCGATTTCCCGTGAAACCCAGTCCCTGCAGGTAGATCAGCATCTGCGACTCGAGCAGTTCCTCGGCCGTCATGGGCAACGAGCGGCGCCCGGCATCGCCGCGGCCGAACAGCGAGGCGATGCCGTGGGCCATCGCCCAGGCGTGCAGCGCCATCATCAGGGCCGGCGGCCGCTGGCCGGCCGGCAACTGCGCCACCACCGCCTCGGCCGCCGTGCGCAACACCGCGAAGGCGCGGTCGCCAGCCGCCCGCAACTCGGCATTGAGGTCGGGCGGCAGGCCGGCCTCGAACATCGCGGCGTAGTATGCGGGCTCGCTGCGGGCGAAGGCGAGGTAGGCCTTGCCGACGTTCTGGAAGGCGGTGAGGGCATCCGGCCGGCCGTTGGCCCAGCCGGTCGCCAGCATCGCCTCGAAGCGCTGGAAACCCTCGCGCGCCACGTCGGCCAGCAGGGCATCGCGATCGCGGAAATGGCGGTAGGGCGCGGCGGCGCTGACCCCGGCCGAGCGGGCGGCGTCGGCGAAGGTGAAGCCGGCCGGACCCTTCTCGGCAATCAGTTCCCGCGCGGCCTGGATCAGCGCCTCGCGCAGGTTGCCGTGGTGGTAGCCGCGCTCCTCGCGCTCGCGTTTTTTCCAGCCCATGTTAACCCAGTTTACATCGGGGCCGGTCCGTCGGACAACGAAACCCGGAAAAAGACAGGCAATTGGAGGAAACCGGCATGGAATTGTGGATGACAACCGTGGCGTCGGCCCGCGGCGCGATGCGCAGCGCCGAGCAGATCGAGGCGGCCGGCTGGGACGGCATGCTGGTGGTCGATTCGCAGAACCTGTCGGGCGACCCCTACGTCTCGCTGGCGCTTGCCGCCACCGTCACCAAGCGCCTCGGGCTCGGCACCGGCGTCACCAACTCGGTGACCCGCCATGCCGCCGCGACCGCGACGGCGATCACCAGCGTGCACCGCGTCTCGTCGGGACGCGCCGTGCTGGGCATCGGCCGCGGCGACTCGGCGCTCGCCCATCTCGGCCGCGCGCCGGCCCGGCTGGCCCAGTTCGAGCGCTACCTGCGGCACCTGCAGACCTACCTCGCGGGCGAGTCGGTGCCGTTCGACGAGATCGACATTCCGTTCGACGTCGCGCCGCCGCTGTCGGGCCTGCACCTGCACGACGCGCCGCCGGCCAGCCGCATCGCCTGGATCGCCGGCGGGCCGAAGGTCCCGGTCGAGGTCGCGGCCAGCGGGCCGAAGGTGATCGCCATGTCGGCGCTGCATGCCGACCGCGTGATGTTCACGCTGGGCGCCGACATCGAGCGCCTGAAGTGGGGCATCGAACTCGCGCGCAAGACGCGGCGCGACGCCGGCCTCGACCCCAACGGCATCGCCTTCGGCGCCTACGTCAACCTCGGCTGCCACGCCGACCACGACACCGCGCGCAACCTGGTGCGTGGCGGGCTCACCACCTTCGCGCGCTTCAGCGTGATGCACGGCAAGGCCAACGGCCCGGTGTCGGAGGGCGACGCCCGGGTGCTGGACGCGCTGCGCACCAACTACGACATGAAGGCCCACACGCGCGGCGACTCGCGGCAGGCCACGACGCTGACCGGCGACTTCATCGACCGTTTCGCGATCGTCGGCTCGCCCGACCGCTGCGTCGAGCGGCTGCGCGACCTGCGCGCGCTGGGCCTCGACAAGGTGGCGATCAGCGGCGCCATGCGCGGCGTGTCGGAGGAGGATGCCGCGACCAGCCGCAAGCTGGTGGCCGACGCGGTGCTGCCGGCGATGAAGCGCTAGGAAAAGCGAAAGGTCCCTCGCTTCGCTCGGGATGACAGAAACAATGTCATCCCGAGCGAAGCGAGGGACCCTTTTCTAGCGCCAGATCTTCCTGCCGCTGCCGGGCAGGCCGAGCGTGCTCCACAGCCCGTCGATCTTCTCGACGACCGCCGGGTCCATGGCGATCTGGCGGCCCCACTCGCGGTTGGTCTCGCCGGGGAACTTGTCGGTCGCGTCGAGGCCGATCTTCGAGCCCAGCCCGGACACCGGGCTGGCGAAGTCGAGGTAGTCGATCGGCGTGTTCTCGATCACCGTGATGTCGCGCGCCGGGTCCATGCGGGTCGACAGCGCCCACATCACGTCCTTCCAGTTGCGGGCGTCGATGTCGGCGTCCACCACGATCACCCACTTGGTGTACATGAACTGCCGGAGATAGCTCCACACGCCCATCATCACGCGCTTGGCGTGGCCGGCGTAGGCCTTCTTCATCGACACCACGGCGATGCGGTAGGAGCAGCCCTCGGGCGGCAGCCAGAAGTCGACGATCTCGGGGAACTGCTGTTGCAGCAGCGGGATGAAGACCTCGTTCAGCGCCTCGCCCAGCACGCTGGGCTCGTCGGGCGGCCGGCCGGTGAAGGTCGACAGGTAGATCGGCTGGCGCCGCATCGTGACCGCGGTGATCGTGAACACCGGGAAGCGCTCGACGCTGTTGTAGTAGCCGGTGTGGTCGCCGTACGGCCCCTCGTCGCCGTAGTCGTCGAGGCTGACATGGCCCTCGAGCACGATCTCGGCCTCGGCCGGGACCTTCAGCGGCACCGTCTTGCAGTCGACCAGGTCGACCTTGCGGCCGCGCAGCAGGCCGGCGAATTGGTACTCCGACAGCGTGTCGGGCACCGGCGTCACGGCCGCCAGGATGGTGCCGGGATCGGCGCCGATCACCGCCGCCGCCGGCAGCGGCTCGCGCTTGCCCGAGCCCTTCCAGCGCTGGTGGTGCTGGGCGCCGCCGCGGTGCTTCAGCCAGCGCATCAGCGTCGTGTTCTTCCCCGTCACCTGCATGCGGTAGATGCCGAGGTTGAAGCTGTCCTGGCGGTCGCCCTTGGGGTTCGGTCCCTGGGTCACGATCAGCGGCCAGGTGATGAGCGGCGCCGGCTCGCCCGGCCAGCAGGTCTGGATGGGCAGCTTCGACAGGTCGATGTCGTCGCCGGTCAGCACGACGTCCTGGCACGGCGCGTAGCCCACCGTGCGCGGCTTCATCGCCATCACGGTCTTGAGCAGCGGCAGCATCTCCAGCGCCTCGCGCCAGCCGCCCGGCGGCTCGGGCTGGCGCAGGAAGGCCAGCGTCTCGCCGACCTGCCGCAGCTGGGCGGGCTCGCGGTCCATGCCCCAGGCGACGCGCTCGACCGTACCGAACAGGTTGACCAGCACCGGCATGCCGTAGGGCGTGCCGTCGGGCCGCACCGGGTTCTCGAACAGCACCGCCGGGCCCTGCTCGGCCAGCAGGCGGGTCTGGATCTCGGTCATCTCGAGGTGGGGCGAGACCGGCGCGGCGACGCGCACGAGCCGGCCGGACTGTTCCAGCCGGGCGATGAAGTCGCGGAGCGAGGCGTAGGGCATGCTGGGATTGTCGTTTAGAGTGGGGATGCCATGAGATCAAACGCCATTCCGGCGGAGTTCGAGGACCTGCTGAACGCGGCCGGCCGCCGCGTGCTGGCCGGCACCCACCCGCTGTGCGGCGCGCTGGCCGACCCGCGCACCCGCTTCCTCGCCCGCGCCGACCTGCTCGACCGGGCCCGCGTCGAACGCCTGCGCCGCGCGCTGGAAAGCACGCTGGCCGACAAGCTCGAGCTGATGGAGCGGCCGATCCCGCCCGAGAGCATCTCGGGCATGCGCCACGACTACGGCGAGCTGCTGCCCAAGACCAGCCGCGCCCACACGATCTACTTCGAGAGCAAGCGCGAGCCGGGCGTGCGCGAGGCCGAGCGGATCGGACTGCTGCGCCTGCTGCGCTCGGAGTCGTTCCGGGCTTTCGCCGCGGCGCTCGCCGGCCGCAAGCTGGCGCGCGAGCGCGGCGTGCAGGTGCTGCGCTATTCGCCGGGCGACTATGCCGGGCCGCACAACGACCACCATCCCGAGAACCCCGACGCGCGCGGCGGCTACATCGACGTGCATCTCAGCCTGTGCTCGCCCGGCGTGGCGCACCAGTGGCTGGTCTACGGCAAGGGCGGCCACTTCACCGAGATCGTGTCGGTGGCGCGTCCGGCGTCGCTCACCGCCTACCGCCTGCCGTTCTGGCACTACGTCACGCCGCTGGTCGGCAAGCGCGGCCAGGTCGCCGGCCGCTGGGTGCTGCTGGGGACGTTCCTCTACGCCTAGCGCAATCCGACGGGCACGACGCTGATCGAGTTCTGCGGGCTGCCCTCGATGATGCGGTCGGTGTAGGTCAGGTAGACCAGCGCGCGGCGCCTCGGGTCGTAGAAGCGCACGACCTGCGTCGTCTTGAAGATCAGCGAGGCGCGCTCGCTGAACACCTCGTGCGGGCTCTTCGCCTTCTCGGCCGCCGCCGCGTCGATCGCGCCGGTCTGGTGGCACGAGATCGAGGCGTAGGGCGGGTCCTCGGCGAGGCCCAGCGCGCCCTTGATGCCGCCGGTGCGGGCGCGCGAGATGTAGCAGGTGACGCCCGCGATGTCGGGATCGTCGAACGCCTCGATGACGATCTTGTCGTTGGGGCCGAGCCACTTGAAGCGGTAGCCGACCGAGCCGATGTCCTCCGCCTGCGCGGCGAGCGGCAGGGCCATGAGCGTCAGGAGCGACAGCAGGAGCGAACGGCGCATCGTCGGGTTCCTTTCAGGCCTTGCCGGCGGCGGGTTTCGCCGGGACCGGGCGCGTGGCCAGGTAGAGGCCGGGCAACACCAGTAGCAGTCCCAGCAGATGGTACCACTGCGGCGCTTCGCCAAGGGCCAGCCAGGCCATCAGCCCGACATAGGGCGGCGCCAGGTAGAGCGACAGGCTGGTCGGGCCGGCGCCCAGCTCGCGCACGCAGTAGGCGTAGGCGCCGTAGGCGCCGATGCCCGGCACCAGCCCGAGCACCAGCCACACCGTCCAGGTCCGCCAGTCGCCGAGGTCCGGGCCACCCCACAGCACCGCCTCGGCTATGGTGAAGGGCAGCAGCACGAGGCAGCCGGCGAACGCCACGGCGCACAGCCGCTCGAACGGTTCGAGCGTGGTCGGCCGGTGCTTGAGCGCGATCGAGTAGAGGCCCCAGCAGGCCGAGGCGGTGGCGATCCACAGGTCGCCGACCGTGAAGCGCACGCCGAGCAGGCTCGACCACTCGCCGCGCGTCAGCACCGCCAGCACGCCGGCGAGGCAGAGCGCGATGCCGGCGATCCGCACCCACGGCAGGCGCTCGCGGGCCAGCATCGCCTCGACCACGACCACGAGGATCGGCGAGGCGGCGTAGATCAGGCTGATGTTGAGCGCCACCGTGCTGCGCGCGCCGATGTAGACGAAGGCGCCGCACACCCACATGCCGAGCGCGCCCAGCAGCAGGAGGTCGGGCCACTCGCGCAAGAGCGCGCGGCGGCGGCCCCGGAGGCCCAGCCAGACCAGCGGCAGCAGGAGCAGCGCAACGCACAGCCAGCGGCCCAGCGCCAGCGCGTTGGGCGGGATGAAAAGCGCGTAGCGCGACATCAGGATGTTGACGCCGAACAGGGCCGGCGACAGGAGCAAGAGCGCCCAGGCCAGGCGTTTGCGGCCGGGCGAGGTCATGGTCTCAGGCCGGCCGCAGACCTTCCGCCGGCACCGTGCCCTCGGCCTCCTTGATGGCGGCGCGGTATTCCTTCTCGTTGCGGAAGGGAGCGGTCTTGGGGAATTCCTTGGCCTTGCCCGGCCGGATCTCGCCGGTCGAGGGCTCGACGATCAGCAGTTCGCCGTCGCGGCCGAGCAGCGGGATGCGCCGCTTCCAGCGCGAGTAGACGCGCCGCGCCGACGCCGAGAAGTCGACGTAGGTCGTGAACTCGCTGGGGTCGAGCTTGAACAGCGCCTCGTAGGTCGCGATGAACTCGGCGACGAACTTTCGGTCGACCACCTCGAGGTTGGACATCATCCAGCAGCGGTCCTCGAACACCCAGTAGGTGCCGATGCCGACGAACTGCTTCTGCCGCGTGAGGTAGGGGTAGAAGGGAAAGCCGCGGCAGGCGATCGTGCGGTTGTCGCGCTCGCAGTGGCGGGCGCCCTTGCACTCGATGGCCATGCAGTCCGAGGTCAGCTCGGCGACGATCTCGCGCGTGGCGTAGTCGTAGGGCTTGAACTTCTTCCAAAGGTCGGTGCGGGTCTTGAGCAGGTCGAACTCGACCTTGTGGACCACCGGCACAGCGTCCTTGGTCGAGCAGCAGACCGGCTCGCCGCCGTTCAGGGGGGCGCACTTGCGTCCGCAATCGAAGCGCGACACCGGGGCATCGAAGCCCTCGTAGAGGGTCGCGAAGTCCTTGGGCTTGATCGTCGACTTGGCCATCCATGACCTGTAGCCCGGTTCGTCTGTGAAAGAACAGCCGAAGCGGCGGGATTCAGGGGTGGGGCAGGACCTGCCAGACCACGGTCTCGCGCATGCCGCGGTTCTCGAGCTGCAGCGAGGTCGGGATGTCGAAGCGGGCCAGTTCCTTGAGGCCCTGGGCCGAGAAGTAGTTGCGGCCCGGGTCGCCCAGCAGGACGAGCCGCCCGGCGCGGGCGTGGCTGCGCAGCCAGGCCAGCGCCCGGGTCGACATCTCGCGCTCGTAGCAGACGTCGCCGGCGATCACGACGTCGGCCTCCGGGGCGCCGTCCGGGCCGGCCAGCCAGTCCTCGACGCTGACCGCCAGCGCGAGGCCGTTGGCCTCGGCGTTGAGCCGGGCGGCGACCAGCGACAGCGCATCGATGTCGTTGGCGACCACCGAGGCGGCACCGGCCTTCGCCGCGGCCATCGACGAGACGCCCGAACCGGCCGCGAAGTCGATCACCCGCTTGCCCGCGACCGCCGCCGGGTTGTCGAGCAGGTAGCGCGCCACCGCCTGGCCGCCCGGCCAGCAGAAGGCCCAGTAGGGCGGGTCGACGTTCTGCGCCTCCAGCCAGCTCTCGGTGGCCTGCCAGATCGGCACGTACTCGGTGGCCAGCCACAGCCGGAACTCCGGCACCATGGCCGGTGTCTCGAGCGCGGTGTTGGCGCGGATGAAGCCCTCGGGGTCGGCCGGCAGGCGGGCCATGCTCAGACGTTCCCCGCGATCACGCCGGCGGTCAGCAGCAGGCCGAGATGGGCGTTCGACTTGAAGCGCATCAGGCAGTCCGCCGGGTCGCCGGGCTTGAGGAACAGGATCTGCCAGGCGAGGTGGAGCGCGACCGCCGCCAGCACGGCGAAGTAGCCGGGGCCGAGGGCCGCAAGGGTGCCGGCGGCCACCCAGGCGAGCAGGGCGAGGACGGCGAACAGGCCGAGCCAGCGCTTGGGCGCCGCGGCGAAGCGGCGGGCGGTGGAGCGGACGCCGACAATCGCGTCGTCGCGCTGGTCCTGCATGGCGTAGATCGTGTCGTAGACCAGGGTCCAGGCGACGCCGCCGACATAGAGCGCGACGGTGGCCCACGACAGCGCCCCGGTGACCGCGGCGTAGCCGACCAGCGCGCCCCAGTTGAAGGCCAGTCCCAGCACGAACTGCGGCCACCAGGTGAAGCGCTTCATGGTCGGGTAGATGCCGACCAGCACCAGCGACAGCAGCGCCACGCCGCCCGCGAACTTGTTGAGCTTGAACAGGATGGCCAGTCCCACCAGCGACTGCAGCACCATCCAGATCAGCGCGTTCTTCAGCGTGACCTCGCCCGACGGCAGCGGCCGGCCGCGGGTGCGCTCGACCTGGGCATCGACCTTGCGGTCGACGATGTCGTTCCAGGTGCAGCCGGCGCCGCGCATCGCTGCCGCGCCGATCGCGAACAGCGCCATCCAGCCGGCCAGCCGGCCCCACTCCGGCGCCGCGCCGAGGGCGGCCGACCACCAGCAGGGCAGCATCAGCAGCCAGGTGCCGATCGGCCGGTCCCAGCGCGCCAGCCGGCCGTAGGGACGGGCCCACGCCGGCAGGACGCGCAGCGACCAGTGCTGGCGGTTGATGTCGGTGAAGCCGGTGGTTGTCTGCTCGGCAGCCATGGCGGCATCATGCAGCGATGACCGGACAAACTCCATGAACGTCTCGCGCCTGTTCGTCGCGTCGCCGCTGGCCAGCGGCAGCGAGGTCGCGCTCGACGAGGCGCAGGTCCACTACCTGCGCAGCGTCATGCGGCGGCCCGACGGCGCCTCGCTGTTGCTGTTCAACGGCCGCGACGGCGAGTTCCGCGCCACGCTGGAAGGCCGCGGCCGCAAGGCGGCGGTGGCGCAGGTCGGCGAGCGCACGCGCGAACAGCATCCCGAGCCCGACCTGTGGCTGTGCTTCGCGCCGATCAAGCGGGCGCGCATCGACTACGTCGCGGAGAAGGCCGCCGAGCTGGGCGTCGCCGTGCTGCAGCCGGTGCTGACGCACCACACGGCGGTCGATCGCGTCAACGTCGAGCGGCTGCGGGCGCACGCGCTGGAGGCCTCCGAGCAGACCGAGCGGTTGAGCGTGCCGGAGGTGCGCGAGCCGGTGGCCTTCGACCGCCTGATGCAGGACTGGCCGGACGGCCGCCGCCTGCTGGTGTGCGACGAGACCGGCGGCGGTCCGCCGGTCGCCGAGGCGCTGGGCGGCCTCGACGCGGCGGCGCGCGCGGCGCCGTGGGCGATCCTGATCGGCCCGGAGGGCGGCTTCGACGCGGCCGAGCTGTCACGGCTGCGTCGCATAAGCGATGTTATGGCTGTCGGGCTGGGGCCGCGCATCCTGCGGGCCGACACCGCCGCGGTCGCGGCGCTCGCCTGCTGGCAGGCCCTGGTCGGCGACTGGCAGCGGCCGACCCCGCGACTCGACGCCGATTATCGCACTTCGCGCTCGGTCGCCTGACCGCTTGCAATCGGCCCTGCCGGTGTGGGACAGGGAAGACTGAACACCATGAACCAGCCGCGTGCTCGCGTGAGGAAACCTCATGCGGCCGCGCCGCCCCGGCCGCGATGCCGCGGGCGATCGAGGGAGTCGAGTGAATGTCCGCACCACCGTCGGGCGGCGGCGCGCCGATCGAGAATCGGCGGCAGCTGATCGAGTACTTCGCCGCCGGCAGCAAGCCGCGCGCGGCCTGGCGCATGGGCACCGAGCACGAGAAGTTCGGCTTCCATGCCGCGACGCTGAAGCCGCTGGCCTACGATGGCCCGGCCGGCATCCGCGCGCTGCTCGAAGGCCTGACCCGATTCGGCTGGCAGCCGGTCAGCGAGGGCGGCAACGTGATCGCGCTGAAGCGCAAGGGCGCCAACATCACGCTCGAGCCGGGCGGCCAGCTCGAGCTGTCGGGCGACCTGCTGTCGACGCTGCACGAGACGGCCGACGAGAACGAAGAGCACATCCGCGAGGTCAAGGCGGTGGCGGAGCCGCTCGGGCTCGGCTTCCTCGGCATGGGCTTCGCGCCCGAGTGGACCCGCGACGACATCCACTGGATGCCCAAGGGCCGCTACAAGATCATGCGCGAGTACATGCCCAAGAAGGGCAAGCTCGGCCTCGACATGATGCTGCGCACCTGCACCGTGCAGACCAACCTCGACTTCGAGTCCGAGGCCGACATGGTGAAGAAGTTCCGGGTGTCGCTGGCGCTGCAGCCGCTGGCGACCGCGCTGTTCGCGATGTCGCCCTTCAAGGAAGGCAAGGACACCGGCTTCAAGAGCTACCGCAGCCACATCTGGACCGACACCGATCCCGACCGCTGCGGCATGCTGCCCTTCGTGTTCGAGGAAGGCTTCGGCTTCGAGCGCTACGCCGACTACATGCTCGACGTGCCGATGTACTTCGTCTACCGCGACGGCCAGTACATCGACGCCTCGGGCCAGGACTTCAAGGACTTCCTGAAGGGCAAGCTGGCCGCCCGGCCGGGCGAGCTGCCGACGGTCAACGACTGGGCGGACCATGTCACGACGGCGTTCCCCGAGGTCCGGCTGAAGCGCTACCTCGAGATGCGCGGCGCCGATTCGGGCCCGCTGCCGGCGCTTAACGCGCTGCCTGCCCTGTGGGTCGGCCTGCTCTACGACCAGTCGGCGCTCGACGCGGCGTGGGACCTGGTGCGCGACTGGACGATCGAGGAGCACGACTTCCTGCGCGCCCAGACGCCGAAGACCGGACTGGCCACGCCGTTCCGCGGCCGGCCGCTGGTCGCCTGGGGCCGCGAGGTCGTGGCGATCGCTCGGGCCGGCCTCAAGGCCCGCCGCCAGCTCGATGCCCAGGGCAACGACGAGACCCGCTACCTCGCGCCGCTCGAGCGCGCGGCCGACAGCGGCCTCGCGCCGGCCGACGAGCTGCTGGCCCAGTGGCAGGGCGCGTGGAAGGGCTCCTTCGCGCCGCTGTTCCGCGACTACGCCTACTGAGGTATCGTCGAGCCATGCTCGACCGCTGCGACCGCGTCCAGATCGCCGTTCACGACGCCAGCCGCGCCGCCGAACGGTTCGGCCTGTTGCTGGGCAGCGAGATCGCGCGCCGCGACCACAGCCGCCACCTCGCCGCCCGGCGCACCATCCTCGCGGTGGGCGA
This sequence comes from Pseudomonadota bacterium, assembly GCA_020160955.1. Classification (GTDB taxonomy): domain Bacteria; phylum Pseudomonadota; class Alphaproteobacteria; order Reyranellales; family Reyranellaceae; genus Reyranella. The sequence goes on along the minus strand of JAIUOX010000013.1, from coordinate 15,561 downwards.
GAGCGAGTTCGAGCTGTGCGAGCCCGACGGCGCCGGCCCGACCCAGGACTTCCTCGCCCGCCGCGGCGAGGGACTGATGACCGCCGGCTACTGCACCGCCGACCTCGACGGGCTGGCCCGGCGCTGGCAGGGGCTCGGCGTGTCCTACGACCTCGACAACGAGCAGCTCTACCTCTCGGCCGAGGCGACCTACGGCCTGCCGATGGTGATCTCGGCCAGCACCTACCGCCGCCGCGTCGGGCCGGTGTCGTTCCTCTACGAGACGACCAACGTGCTGAAGAGCGACTGGCGCCGCGTCGCCGCCGTCTACGCCGGCCTGTTCGGCCTCGACCCGTCGCGGTTCTCCGAGATCGGCAGCCCGCGCTTCGGCTACATCGGCACGCTGACCCTGTTCGACCCGCCGAACCGGCTCGACCGCATCGAGCTCAGCCAGGTGACCGACGAGGTCCACGCCATGGGCCGCTTCGCCAAGAAGCACGGCGACTCGCTCTACATGTGTTACGTCGAGGTCCACGACTGGCCGAACGTGCGCGAGCGGCTGCTGTCGGCCGGCGCGCGCTACACGCCGCGCGGCTCGGATCCCGTGACCGATCCCGACGGCGGCTGGGTGCATCCGAAGGACCTGCACGGGTTGCTGCTCGGCATCTCGCGCACCGGCCTCGCCTGGGACTGGTCGGGCCGCAAGGAACTGGTGCCCCCCGCATGAAGCGTCGTTTTCTCCTTCTCTCCGGGGTGGCCATGACCCTCGCGCCGTCAGTTTCCCGCGCCCAGCCGATCGAGTGGCAGACCGTGGTCGGCCGCGACCTGCGCTTCCGCCTCGAGATGCCGGCCCCGGTGACCGAGACCAAGGCGGCCGAAAAGGAAAAGGGCCATGCCGGCGAGCGCGTCGCGTGGGCGTCCAAGGGCGACGGCGAGATGTTCGACTTCGACTACGTCGACTACGAGCCCGGCTGGTTCACCAAGTACGACAGCAAGACGATGGCCCGCGAGCTTGGCCGCGGCGAGGCCGAGAAGGCATTTCCGCGTGCCACCTTCAAGTACGTGCGCGACGAGCCGGTGACGCTGCAGGGCTGGGACGGTTACGCGCTCGACATTGCCGACGCGCAGGGCGCGCTGGTGATGATGCGCACCTACATCGTGAAGGACCGGCTGTACCGCGCGCTGGTCACGGCCAAGGACAGCGACGAATCCCGGGCGGCGGCGCAGCGCTTCATCGACTCGCTGCGGCTGGCCGAGACCCGTCCGGGCTGACGGCGGGGCGGACGATCATGCGCATCTGCCTGTACGGCGCCGGCGCGATCGGCGGCAACTTCGCGGCACGCCTCGCCGAGGCCGGCAACGAGGTCTCGGTGGTGGCACGCGGCGCGCACCTCGCGGCCATCCAGGCAAAGGGACTGACGCTCCTGAGCGGCGACCGCAAGATCGTCGCGAAGGTGAAGGCGAGCGACCGGCCGGCCGACCTCGGGCCGCAGGACGTCGTGATCTCGACCCTCAAGGCCTGCAGCCTCGCCGACCTCGCGGCCGGCATCGCGCCGCTGCTGGGCAAGGACACGCCCGTCGTGTTCGCGCAGAACGGCATTCCCTGGTGGTACGGCAGGGGCCTGGCCGCCGACCGGCCGCCGGCGCCCGACCTGCCGCGGCTCGATCCCGGCGGCGCGCTGCTGAAGGCGATCGGCTGGGAGCGCACGATGGGCGGCGTCATCACGACCTCGAATCACGTGATCGAGCCGGGCGTCGTCCACAACATCTCGCCGGACCGCAACACGCTGTGGGTCGGCGAGATCGACGATTCGCAGTCGTCGCGTCTCGCGGCGCTGCGCCAGACGCTGGTCGCCGCCGGCATCGCCTCGCCGGCCACGACCGACATCCGCTACGACATCTGGCACAAGCTGATGGCCAACCTGACCGGCTCGTCGATCTGCCTGATCCTCGGCCAGCCGATCCCGATCCAGAAGACGCCGATCGTGAACGCCCTGTCGCGGCGCGCCCACGCCGAGGCGCTGGCCGTCGCGGCGGCGCACGGTATCGTGCTCGACGACAGTCCCGAGCAGCGCTACGGCACCAAGCGGGTCTATCCCGACCACCGGCCGTCGCTGCTGCAGGACTACGAGCTCGGCCGGCCGATGGAGATCGAGGCGATCGTGCGCGCGCCGCTGGCCTTCGGCCGCAGCGCCGGCGTGGCGACGCCGACGCTCGACGCCATCGAGGCGCTGAGCGTCAGCCTGGCGGAATCAAAAGGTCTCTACGCGTCCTGATCAGGTGGCGGTGCCGCCAACCGTCAGCGCGTCGATGCGCAGCGTCGGCTGGCCGACGCCGACCGGTACGCCCTGGCCGTCCTTGCCGCAGGTCCCGATGCCGGGATCGAGCGACATGTCGTTGCCGACCATGCCGACCTTGGTGAGCGCTTCCGAGCCGGCGCCGATCAGCGTCGCGCCCTTGACCGGGGCGCCGAGCTTGCCGTTCTCGATCAGGTAGCCCTCGGTCACCGTGAACACGAACTTGCCGGACACGATGTCGACCTGGCCGCCGCCGAAATTGGCGCAGTACAGGCCCTTCTTGACCGAGCCGATGATCTCCTGCGGGTCGGACGTGCCGCCCAGCATGAAGGTATTGGTCATGCGCGGCATCGGCGCGTAGGCATGGCTCTGGCGGCGGCCGTTGCCGGTCGGCTTGACGCCCATCAGGCGCGCGTTCTGGCGGTCCTGCATCAGTCCGACCAGCCGGCCGTTCTCGATCAGCACGGTGCGCTGGGTCGGCGTGCCCTCGTCGTCGATGGTCAGCGAGCCGCGGCGGTCGGCCAGCGTGCCGTCGTCGACCACGGTGACGCCGGGCGAGGCGATCATCTCGCCCATCATGCGCGTGAACATCGAGGTCTTCTTGCGGTGGAAGTCGCCCTCCAGCCCGTGCCCGACCGCCTCGTGCCACAGTACGCCCGACCAGCCCGATCCCAGCACCACCGGCATCTCGCCGGCCGGCGCCGGCACCGACTCGAGGTTGACCAGCGCCTGGCGGATCGCCTCGTCGGCCTCGCGCTTCCAGTAGGACGGCTTGAAGATGTCGCCGTAGGCGGCGCGCCGGCCGCTGCCGGTGCCGCCGGCTTCCATGCGGCTGCCGTCGGCGCAGACCACGCTGACGTTCAGCCGGACCAGCGGCCGCACGTCGGCGGCGCGCCAGCCGCCGGCGCGGATGATCTCGACCACCTGCCACGAGGCGGCCAGCGAGATCGAGACCTGGCGGGCTTTCGGCTCCTTGCCCCGGACGTAGGCGTCGATCTCCTGCAGGAGCGTGACCTTGCGCGCGAAGGCCTCGCCGTCGATCGGGTTGTCGTCGGCGTAGAGCAGGCGGTTGGTGCCGCGCGGCGACTCGTCGGCCGTGCCGCCACGGCCGCTGCGCACCGCCTTGACCGTCGAGACCGCGCGCTTCAGCGCCTGCTCGTCGAGCGCCGAGGCGTGCGCGAAGCCGCTCGCCTCGCCGGCGACGCTGCGCAGGCCGAAGCCCTGGGTGGTGTCGAACGAGGCGCTCTTCAGCTTGCCGTCGTCGAACGCCAGGCTCTCGCTCTGCTGGTACTCGAGGAACAGCTCGCCGTCGTCGCAGCCGGCCAGCGCCTCGTCGACCAGCTTCTCGGTCTTGCGGCGGTCGAGGCCGTCCTTGCCGAAGAAAAGCTTGTCGGCGGTCGCGAGATGGTTGATCGAGGAACTCATGGCGATGGCCTTCGGCGAAACACGGGGAACCCTGAAAATGGGCATGGCAGGGAAGGGACGCAAGCTGCAACTGGCGGGGAAGCGGGCGTTGTGCCTGGCCGCGCTGGCCCTGCCGCTGCTGGCCGGCGCCTGCAAGTCCTTGCCCGGGGCGGACGGCCGCTACGCCGACTTCGACCGCGGCCGCAGCAACACCCGGGCGGCCCTGCCGGGCGCGGCCGGTTCGGCCGACATGTAGGTCAGGTACGTCACGCGCCGGGGCGGACATCGGGCCGGCCCGCGCTGGCTTGGGGAAAGGCTTTTTCTGCAACTGCGCATCGTGGCGTGGCCAAGGCAGCTACGATCGTGGCGATGCGACCGACGACTGTGCTGCTCATCGCGCCGGCGTTCCCTGAAAAGACCTTCTGGAACAACAAGGCGGTCTGCCGGGTGGCCGGGGCGCGCCACACGGCGATCCCGCTCGGGCTGCTGACCGTCGCCGCCCTGCTGCCGCCCGACTGGCAGTGCCGGCTGATCGATCTCAACTGCCGGGAGTTGACCGACGCGGACATCGACGCGGCCGACCTGGTGATGACGGGAGGCATGAACATCCAGCGACCGGCAACGCTCGCGGTGGTGGCGCGGGTGCAGCGGCGCGGCAAGCCGGTGGTGGTGGGCGGAGCCGACGCGACGTCGGAGCCCGATGTGTATGAAGGTGCGGACTTCCTCGTCGTGGGCGAGGCCGAGGGCATCCTCGGCGCACTTGTCGCGGCCTGGGAGGCAGGCCAGCGCTCCGGCCGTTTCGCCGCCGAGAAATTCAAGGCCGATGTCACGACGTCGCCGGTTCCGCGCTACGACTTGCTGAGGCGCGCCGACTACCTGTACTACGCGGTCCAGTTCTCGCGCGGTTGCCCGTTCACCTGCGAGTTCTGCGACATCATCGAGCTCTTTGGCCGGCGGCCCCGGGTAAAGACGCCGGAACAGGTGCTTCGGGAACTCGACACCCTCTACGAATCCGGCTTTCGCGGGCACGTCGACTTCGTCGACGACAACTTCATCGGCAACAAGAAGGCGGTAAAGGCCTTCCTGCCTCACCTCATCGCCTGGCAGCGGGCACGGGGCTACCCGCTGGTCTTCTCGACCGAGGCGTCGATCAACCTCGCGGACGATGACGAACTACTGGCCTTGATGCGAGAGGCCGGGTTCTTCGTGGTGTTCGTCGGGATCGAGAGCCCCGACGCGCGGACCCTGGCCGCGATGGGCAAGAAGCAGAACACGCGCCGGGCCCTGTCGGACAGCATCGCCCGAATCCACGCGGCCGGGCTCTTCGTCATCGCCGGCTTCATCGTCGGATTCGATTCCGAGGAGGCGGCCGTGGGGCGCTACATGGTCGAGGCGATCGAGGAGGCGGCGATCCCGGTGGCCATGGTCGGCTTGCTGGCCGCGCTGCCCAACACGCAGTTGACCGCGCGCCTGCGGCAGGAAGGAAGGCTCTTTCCGGTCGAGTGGCAGTTGCGCATGCTGACGGCCGGTGAGGGCGGCGACCAGTGCACGCTGGGCCTCAATTTCGCGACGCGCCGGCCGCGGCGTGAGGTCCTGGCGGACTACCTGGAGGTGGTCGAGCGGCTTTACACGCCCTCGGCCTTCTTCGGGCGAATCGAGCGCGCCAGCCGCGAGTACGATTGCTTCTCGCCGCCCCGTCCGCTCGACCCGGCAGCACCGGCAGGCTTCCTCGGGATCGGCGCCGGTGACTGGGCCGAGTTGCGCCGGCTCCTCTGGCACTTCCTGCGCGAACGGCCCGGCGCGCTGCGCCACGTGGTCGGGCTACTCTACCGGTGCGCGCGCACCAACCCGGGCGCGCTGCGCCACGTCGCCACGCAGGCCGCCTTCTACCTGCATCTCGGACCGTTCTCGCGCTTCGTGTCGAGCGCCATCCGACGCCAGATCAGCGACATCGACGGCGGCCGCTGGCAGGCCCCGGTTCCGGAGCCTGCGTGGTCGCACCCCGCGGCGTGACCCGCCGCGGGCCGCGCTACATCACCAGGACGATCTTGCCGAAGTGGGCGTTGGCCTTCATGTGGGCCAGCGCCGCGGCGGCCTCGGCCAGCGGGAAGGTGCGGTCGATCGGCAGCGACAGCTTGGCCGCCTCGATCGCCGGCCACAGGTCGGCACGCGCCGCCTTGACGATGGCGCGGACTTCCTCCGGGCTGCGGGTGCGGAAGGTCACGCCGATGTAGTCGATGCGCTTCAACGCATGCAGGTCGAAGTTGAACTCACCTTTCATGCCGCCCAGCCGGCCGACATTGACGATGCGGCCGAGGATCGCCGCGGCCTCCATGTTCTGGTCCATCACGCCGCCCGACACCTGGTCGACGATCAGGTCGACGCCCTTGCCGCCGGTCGCTTCCTTGACCTTCTCCGGCCACTTCGGGTCGCGGCTGTCGAGCGCGAGATCGCAGCCGAACTCCTTGAGGCGGGCGCGGCGCGCGTCGTTGGTCGAGGTCCCCATCACCAGCGCGGCGCCCATGTGCTTGGCGATCTGCATGCCGAGCAGCCCGACGCCCGAGCTGGCGCCCTGGATCAGCACGGTCTCGCCCTTCTTCAGGCGGCCGGCGCCGACCAGCGCGTTGTGCATGGTCTGGACCGCCACCGGCATGCAGGCGGCCTGCTCGTAGCTCATGTTGTTGGCCGGGATCTTGTGGGCGCGGCCGGCATCGGTCACGACGTACTCGGCGAAACCGCCGGTCGCCGAGCTCATCACCCGGTCGCCCGGCTTGAAGTCCGTGACGTCGGCGCCGACCGCCTCGACCTCGCCGGCGCATTCCAGTCCGACGATGGTGCCCGGTCCGCCTTGCCGGCCGTGGCTGTGGCCCGCGGCGACGGCGAGGTCGGCGCGGTTGAGCGACGCGGCGCGCACCTTGATCAGGATCTCGTTGGCCTTGGGCGCCGGCTTGGCGACGTCCTTGACCTCGACGCCCTTGTCTCCGACCACGGCTGCTTTCATGACCTGTTTCCTCCGTCTCAGACGATCTTGCTGGTGTGGCCCTGCCAGTAGCGGTCGCGCAACAGGCGCTTGTACAGCTTGCCGGTGGGATGGCGCGGCAGCTCGGGCTCGAAGTCGATGCTGCGCGGGCACTTGATGTCGGCGAGATGCTGGCGGCAGAAGGCGATCAGCTCCTCGGCCAGCGCGGGACCGGCATCGGCCATGTCGCGCGGCTGGACCACCGCCTTCACCTCCTCGCCGAAATCCGCGTTGGGCACGCCGAACACGGCGCAGTCCATCACCTTCGGATGGGTGATCAGCAGGTTCTCGGCCTCCTGCGGGTAGATGTTCACCCCGCCCGAGATGATCATGAAGGCCTTGCGGTCGGTGAGGTGCAGGTAGCCGTCCTTGTCGAGGTAGCCGACATCGCCCAGCGTCGACCAGCCCTTGGGATGGCGCGACTCGGCCGTCTTCTTGCTGTCGTTGTGGTACTGGAACGGCCTTCCGTCGGCGAAGTAGATCGTGCCGGCCTCGCCCTGGGATAGCTCGTTGCCGTCCTCGTCGCAGATCCGGACCGTGCCGACGACCGCCTTGCCGACCGTGCCCTTGTGGGCCAGCCACTCCGTCGAGTTGCACATGGTGAGGCCGTTGCCCTCGGTGCCGGCGTAGTACTCCCACAGGATCGGGCCCCACCAGTCGATCATCTTCTCCTTGGTCGGGATCGGGCAGGGGGCGGCGGCATGGATGGCGCAGCGCAGGCTCGACATGTCATACTTCTGGCGCACCGCGTCGGGCAGCTTGAGGAAGCGCACGAACATGGTGGGCACGAGCTGGCTGTGCGTGATCCTGTGCTTCTCGACCAGCCGCAGGAATTCCTCGGCGTCGAAGTGCTCCATGATCACGCAGGTCCCGCCCAGCCGCATGACGCTCATGTTGAAGCGCAGCGGAGCGGCGTGATAGAGCGGCGCCGGCGACAGGTAGATCGTCTCGGCGTCGATGCCGTAGAGCTTGCGCGAGATGTTGAGCAGCGGGTTGTCGAAGTCGATCGGCTGCGGCTGCAGTTCCTGCAGCACGCCTTTTGGCCGCCCCGTGGTCCCCGAGGAATAGAGCATGTCGGTGCCGGCGATCTGGTCGGCGATCGGCGTCGCGGGCTGGGCCGCGACGGCGTCCTCCCAGGACGCGTAGCCGTCGATCGTGCCGTCGAGCATGTAGCGGTTGGGCAGGCCGGCCAGCATCGGCTTCAGCTCGGTGGCGCGCTCGGCCAGGTACTTCGAGGTGACGAAAAGCTTGGCGCCGCAGTCGCCGACGATGTAGGCGACCTCCTCGGCGGTCAGCCGCGAGCTGATCGCGGTGTAGATCAGGCCGCTGCGCTGGGCGCCCCAGCAGATTTCGAAGTAGCGGGGGTGGTTCTCGAGGAACAGCGCGACGTGGTCGCCGGCCTTCAGGCCGAGCGACCGGAACAGTTGCGCGATGCGGTTCGACTGGTCGTCGAGCTGGCGGTAGGTCACCGTCTCGCCGCTGCCGGCCATGATGTAGGCTGGCTTGTCGGGGAAGTTCTGGGCGTGGATGTAGGGATGCATGGGTGGGGCATAAAACCGGAGCCGGCGGGCGCTCGCAAGCGTTGACCCGGTTCCGCCCTTCGGCTTTTATCTCGCCGCACCCAGACGTGCCCCCGTGGCGGAATTGGTAGACGCGCCTGACTCAAAATCAGGTTTCCTCACGGAAGTGTTGGTTCGAGTCCGACCGGGGGCACCATTCCCTAGAAAATTAGCGAGTCTCATCAGGCACTTACGGCCGTGCGCCTGAGTCCGCGAGACCCGAGCGAGACCCAGGACGCGCCTGATCCCTAGTCAGGCGCGTTGCGGTTGTTCACACCAGAAATCGGGGAAGCCAGGCTGTGTGGTACACTAATGGTGTATTCGGAAGTGCTGGCCCGCTCCTATCGATGCGATTGGCGAGACCCGAATCGTTATCAGTTAGTCCGTTGTGTTCTGCCCGTCGTGACTAACGCGGGCGGAGCACAGCGATTTGTTCAATGAACGAGAACGAAATCAAGGTGCTGAGCATATTTCGAGACTTGCAGTTGTTTGAGCCGTCGCAAGAGATTGACGGGCAGCCTTACCGTTTCAATGATGATGGCTACCTCGTCACATACAAGACCATTGAGAGAGACATTGGTCTCCCTAAGGGCTTGGCCAAGCCGATATTGCTTGATCTCCGGAATAGGCGATTGATTGAGTTGTCTCCAGGGGTCGATTGCGACGGCATGATCTCCGGCAGCGGTTACATGCTCACGAGTGACGGCCTTGCCCTCATAAACAACGTGCTGCCTTACAAGCCCAACTAATGGAAATGCAATTCGTATGAATACTAGCGAGGGGGTGCCATACCGCCGGATTTGCGAGTTAAGTGTCGTGAACATTGGTCTTCTCAAGAACGACGATCACCACACCATCTACGAACATCCGATCAATGGAACTGTTCTGGTTGACCGGCACGAAGATGGTCAACGTCTGATAATCAATGATCGGTACATTGTTTATAAGATCTATGCGTAGACGGACGACGCAACGGGCTCGCTACTTTGCCTTGCCTTGTGGCGGACCAACGACGCGCTCCATGTATCCTCTCCAGTCCTTCAAGATAGAAGAAAATTCTTGATCGGCGTCCTTATCCAAGTATCGGCGCGTCATCTCGAAACACTGAATAAGATCAAACAGTGAGTTATGGACGTTAATGAGCGATGGCCAGTGAGGATCCGGCGCGAGGACCATCTGGCCATCGGGCGACTTGTACAACCCGAGCATATTCATGCTGTACATGTCGTAGTGGGTGACGGAGCTAAACTGCGCGTAGATTGAAGTATAGAGTGAGGCGAGCTTCTCCTTGGCGACTTCACAGTCCGAGAGCGGTGGAAGCTTATCGCGTTTCTGCACCATGGAACGAAGATCCAAGTCGTTCCACCTGTTCAGCGACGCCCGTTGCTCCTTTGTCAGTTCTTCTGACATCCATTCATCAAGCTCTCCTCGAATGGACACGTATTCGGCCTTTTCAATGTTCGACATGGAACGATGCAACTGCATTGCTTTGGCATAGTAGGACGCAACATAGCGCGTCATCTGCATCGTTCCGGCTTGCCTCGCCAGCCAGGAAAACCGGACCACCTGTTCGTACCGATCCCTGAGCAAGGAAAGGGCGGGGTGCGACAACGCCCACGACGCGTTCACCCGAATTGCTACACTCGTTGCCTCGGCTACGTACATCATCCGGGTTATTAGATGCTGCGTAGGTGTCTCGTCTTGTCTGACATGTCCGCCAGCGGCGTCTCTGTACAGTGCGAAGGCTTTGTCGCTGATCGCGCCAAATGCGGCCACGGGCGCGTGATTCGAGTAAGGGCCTAGGTGCTTCAGGACTTGCGGCCGACCTGCTGCCTCATCACCCGCATTCATCGCGCTTCCTGTTCGTGGATCGGCCGAAGACCATGGTGCCCATACAGGCCGGTGGCGTCCACTTTTGCCGAGAAATTGCGAGACCCGGCCGAGCCCCGACCCCTTAACCCATTGAAATTATTGAGGTCTCAGAAGACTCAAAATCAGGTTTCCTCACGGAAGAGTTGGTTCGAGTCCGACCGGGGGCACCATTATTCTGATCCGGGTAGAACCCTGATCGAATGCCGGGAGACCTTTCATGAAGCGGATTGCAGCAACGGCCCTCGCGCTCGGCTGTCTCGCGGCGACCTCGGCCTGGGCGGCGTTGAAGCCCGGGGACACCGCGCCGGTCTTCACGGCCCGGGCGGCGCTCGACGGCAAGGAGTTCGCGTTCTCGATGGCCGATGCGCTGAAGAAGGGGCCCGTCGTGCTCTACTTCTTCCCCAAGGCCTTCACCACCGGCTGCACCGCCGAAGCGCACGAGTTCGCCGAGGCGGCGGACCAGTTCAAGGCGCTGGGCGCGACCCTGATCGGCATGTCGGGGGACGATATCGGCACGCTGCAGAAATTCTCGACGCAGGCCTGCTCCGGCAAGTTCCCGGTCGCCGCCGATCCCGATCTCAAGGTCATCAAGGCCTACGACTCGGCCCTGATCCGCATCGGCAGCATGGGCTATGCCGATCGCATCTCCTACGTGATCGCGCCGGACGGCAAGATCGCCTACGCCTTCTCCGACCGCAGCCCCGACAAGCATGTCGAGAACACGATGGCCGCGGTCCGGCGCCTCCAGAAGAAGTAGTCACCGGTCCTCCGCCGTCCTGGGCAGGCCAGACCGTCAGCGCTCCTTCTCGACCAGCGCGGCGATGATGCGGCGCGCCCGGACCGTCACCGCGTCGCCGGCCAGGTTGAGGTCGGGAAGCTTCTCGGCATCGCAGGCGCGGTTGCGCTGTACCGCCTCGAGGATCTCCTTGTCCTCGATGAAGGTCTCTTCCATGTGCGCGCGCAGCGACGTGCTGAACGCCGCATCGCCGACCTTGAAGGTCCGCGCGGTGTGCCAGAAGTACAGGCACGTCGCGGGCGTGGATGGCGTGACCGTGCCGTTCGAGAACAGGCTGATGCCCGACGCGCGATTGCCCTGCGGCGCCCCGCTGCCGACCGGCGCGCTGCCGACGTCGATCAGGACGGTGGACGGCTTCGTGAAGCGGACGTTGAACCAGCGATCCACGTTGGTGGTGAAGCCGCCCGCCATGGCGTGCATCGCCGATGGCGGCGTATCGAGGGTCCAGCGCGCGAAGCCGACCCAGTCGGCGTCACCCTCGATGTCGATGTCGGCCTTGACGATCTTCGGCGTGCCGATCGTGTTGCGATGGACGAACGACAGGTGGGTGTCGTCGAGCAGGTTGTCGAGGGCCGCCAGGTAGTTGCAGGCGATCTCCATGACGCCGTTGACCGCGGAGAGCGCCGGGTCGACCAGCCAGTGCATGTCCGGGACGAGGCCTTCGTCGGGCGGGGCACTGCCCGGCCAGAGCCAGACGTGGCCGTGGCGCTCGACCACCGGGAAGCTGCGAACGTTGGCGGCCGGGGGAATGGCGCGCTGGCAGGGAATGTCCACGCAGCTCCCGTCGGGCGCGAAGAGCATGCCGTGGAAGGGGCACTCGATGTTGTCACCGAGCACCCGGCCGCCCGACAGCGGCGCCTTGCGGTGTGGACAGCGATCGGTCAGCGCCACCGCCCGGCCACCTTCCCCGCGATAGAGCACGATCTGCCGATCGCAGATGGTGCGCGCCAGCGGCTGTTGCCCAAGCTCGGTCGAGAAGGCCGCGCAATACCACTGGTTGAGCGGGTAGTCGGCGACGGCTGAAGCGGCGACGTTCGTCATCGGCAGGCACTCCTCGGTACGGAGCTTCGACGCCGGTCCCGTCTCCTTCTTGCCCGGGCGCGAACGGATACTTGTCCAGTGTCGGCAACTAATTGTGCCGGTGACGGCAAGAGCCCTGCAGCCCCGTGGCGTTGACTGCCCGGACACGGAGTTCGCCATGACCACGGCCACCTCGGTTCCCGTCATCGACATTTCGCCCTGCTTCTCCGGCGACCATGCCGCGCGCCTCGCGGTCGCCCGGCAGATCGACGAGGCCTGTCGGCGGATCGGCTTCCTGGTGATCGCCGGTCATTCGGTGCCTGGCGAGCTGCGGCAGGCGGTGCGCGCGCAGGCGGCGGCGTTCTTCGATCTGCCGCTGGACCAGAAGCAGGGGGTGACCGCGCGGGGACCGGATTCGACGATCCGGCGCGGCTATCGCGGCATGGAAACCGGGACGCTGGCCCGCAGCCGCAACGAAACCGGCGTGCCCGACCATCGCGAACTGTTCAACATGGGGCCTTTCCGGTCCGACCCGTCGGATCCGTATTTCACCAGCGAGGACGGCCGGCGCTTCATCATCGACAACGTGTTCCCGCCGGGCCTGCCCGAGTTCGAGCCCACCATGCGGCGCTACTACGAGGCCATGGACCGATTGGCGCAAACCTTGATGCGCGCCTTCGCCCTGGCGCTCGGCCTGCCCGAAACCTGGTTCGACGCCAAGGTCGATCGCAGCATCTCGGCGCTCCAGCTCAGCAACTACCCGGAGCAGCTCGAGCCGCCGCGCGAGGGCCAGCTGCGCGCCAGCGCTCACTCGGACTTCGGCAGCCTGACCATCCTCGATGCCGAGGATAAGCCCGGTGGTCTCGAGGTGTTCACGGCCGACCAGGGCTGGAGGCCGGTGCCGGTCGTGCCGGGCGCGTTCATCGTCAACATCGGCGACCTGATGGCACAATGGACCAACGACCGCTGGGTCTCGACCCTGCACCGCGTGGTCAACCCGGCACGCGACCGCGCCAGCGGTTCGCGCCGGCTGTCGCTGGTGTTCTTCCACCAGCCCAACTACGACGCGCTGATCGAGTGCCTGTCACCGGGCCCCGGCGTGCCCGTGAAGTACCAGCCGATCACCTCGGGCGCCTACCTCCGCATGAGGATTGCCCAGACCTTCCACGTCCCGACCTGACGCGGGCACCCGTGACGCGCCGCGAGTGGGATTACATCGTCGTCGGCGCCGGGGCGGCGGGATGCGTGCTGGCCGCCCGCCTGACGGAGGACAGCGACGCCAGCGTCCTGCTGCTCGAGGCGGGAGGCCGCGACCTCGATCCGCTGATCCACATCCCGATCGCCTTTCCCAAGCTGCACCAGTATCGCCTGCACGACTGGGGCTACGGGTCCGAACCCGAGCCGGCGCTCGACGGGCGTGTCGTGCCGCTGCCGCGCGGCAAGGTGCTGGGCGGCTCGTCGTCGATCAACGTGATGAGCTTCTCGCGCGGGCACCGGGCCGACTACGACCGCTGGGCCTCGCGCGGCGCGGCCGGCTGGAACTACGACTCGGTGCTGCCCTATTTCCGCCGGTCGGAGAGGGCCGAGAACGGCGAAAATGCATGGCGCGGCGGTGACGGGCCGGTCGGGATCAGCTGGAACCGGGTGCGCGACCCGATCTGCAGTGCCTGGGTCGAGGCTGCCGCCGCGGTCGGGATCCCCCCCTGCGCCGACGTCGCCGTGCCTGAGCCCGAGGGCATCGTGCGCAACCAGTACTTCGTGCACAACGGGCGCCGCGCCTCGGCGGCGACCGCCTACCTCAAGCCGGCGCGACGGCGGCGCGGGCTCACGGTCAGGACCGGCGCTCTCGCGACGGAGGTCCTGTTCGAAGGCGGTCGCGCGGTGGGCGTCGCCTACCTTCACCGGGGACAGGGGATGCAGGCGCGGGCGTCGCGCGAGGTGCTGCTGTGCGGGGGCGCCTTCAACACGCCGCAACTCCTGATGCTGTCGGGGATCGGCCCGGCCGAGGAACTGCGTGCGCTGGGGCTGGCGGTGCGAGCCGACCTGCCGGTGGGACGAAACCTGCAGGATCACGTGATGGCGCCGCTGCGCTACGAGCGACCCGCGCCGGGCGAACTGCATCGCAACCTGCGCGCCGACCGGATGGCCTTCCACATGCTGCGGGCTTGGTTGTTCGGCACCGGCTATGCCGCGAACGTGCCCAGCGGGGTGATGGCCTTCGTGAAGTCTCTACCGGGATTGCCCCAGCCCGACCTCGAGTTCCTGTTGCCTCTGGCGCCACCGGATGCCGACCTGTGGTTCCCGGGCGTCAAGAAGCCGTACCGCGATGCCTTCAGCATTCTGCCGGTGCTGTTGCACCCGACCAGCCGCGGCGACGTGCGGCTGCGCTCGACCGATCCGCGCCACCCGGTCCGGATCCGCGGCAACTTCCTGTCGACACCGGAGGACGTCGAGACGATGCGACGCGGCTTCCGGCTGGCGCGGTCGATGGCGCTCCAGCCGGCGCTTGCCCCCTTTCGGGGGCGGGAAGTCCTGCCTGGCCTCGATCTCGCGGCCGATTCCGACATCGATGCCTACGTGCGGCGCATGCTGATCACGGTCAGCCACCCGGCAGGCACCTGCGCCATGGGAGCCGGCGCCGACAGCGTGGTCGATCCGGAACTGAGGGTGCGTGGCGTCGACGGTCTGCGCGTGGTCGATGCCTCGGTGATGCCCGACCTGGTGTCGGCCCACATCTATGCCTGCGTCCTGATGATCGCCGAGAAGGCCGCCGACCTCATCCGCGGGCGGCCGCCGCTGCCTGCCATGCCTGCGTGATCGGCGCGGCCTCGGTCAGGATCGCGAAGAACTGGCCGAACACCCGCAGGCAGGCTTCGTGGGCTTCCTGCCGGTACGACGCGCTGGCATCGGTCGGGAAGAACACGTGGTAGTCGCGCACGAAGGCATCGCGAATCGCGGTGTCGACGCAGCACTCGGTCGTCAGTCCGCAGATCACCAGCGTGTCGATACCCGGCCGCGACTTCAGGATGAATTCCATCGGCGTGTTGGTGAACGTCGAGTAGCGATGCTTGACGACCTCGGCATCGCCGGGCCGCGGCGCCACTCGGTAGTAGTCGGCACCGCGCGTTCCCTCGAGACAGGGACGTCCGCCGCCGGTGACGCCCATGCGCAGCCGGCGCTCCTGGGCGGGCTGCGAGTCGGTACCCGGCCCCGTTTCCAGCCGCACGAAGACCGTGAAGACGCCGGCCCGCGCGGCCGCGTCGTGCAGTTCGATCATGCGGTCGACCGCGGCATCGACCCGGCTCAGGTCGGCCCCACCGCGGCCATACAGCCCGTCCTTCGCGCCGAAATCGACCTGGACATCGACGATCACGAGGGCGGTGCGCGCGGGCGTCACCATCCCGGCCAGGGAGGGAGGGGATGCGATGGTTGTCATGTCGGTCTTCCTCGCTTGTCAGGCAACGGTCCAGGTGGTGCGCGGCGCCAGCCCGGAACGGGCGACGATGGCTTCGCCGGCGCGCTGCGCGTCGCGGTACAGGGCGTCCTCGTCGATGGTGGTGCAGCGGTAGTTTTCGACGACGCGCCGGCCGTCGACGAACACGCTGTGGACGCCGC
>JAIUOX010000012.1 GCA_020160955.1 Pseudomonadota bacterium | reverse complement strand
CGACCTCGAGTTCAAGGTGGTCGAGCTCGAGGCGCTGTACACGGCGTGGCGCGCCGGCGCCAAGGCCGACCTGAACAAGGACATCACGGCCAACAACATCGCCTACGTGACGTCCGACCCGGTCTACGCCTTCACGCGCTTCTTCGCGTCCAACCAGGGCGCCCCGACGGGCGTCAACTGGAGCTACTACGCGAGCCCGCAGGTCGACGCGCTGATCGACGAGGCGCTGAAGACCTTCGACGCCACCAAGCAGGACCAGCTGATGGCCAAGGTGCACGAGAAGGTGGTCGACGACGCGGTGCTGATCTGGGTGGTGCACGACACCAACCCGCACGCCCTGTCGCCCAAGATCAAGTCGTACGTCCAGGCCCAGCACTGGTTCCAGGACCTGACGACGCTGGGGGTGTAGCGGCGCAGCGAAAGGTCCCTCGCTGCGCTCGGGATGACAGCTCCGACTTGTCATCCCGAGCGTGAGCGAGGGACCTATCCCGCGAGCGCCGCCTCGAAGCGTGGCGACTGAAGGTTGGCGAGAAAGCCAGCCAGCGCCATCTTGCCGACCAACCGCTGGGCCTCGGCCGAGCCGGGCGCCCAGCCGTTGCGCTGGAGCAGGACGAGAAACGCCTCGGGGGTCGGGGCGTCGAGATCGGTTTCGACCGCCATCGGCCCGCCGATCCGCGCCGCGTTGAGAGTGGCCGCGCAGCCAAAGAACAGCCGGACCAGCAACCGCGCCAGGAAGAGACGGTCCGCCAGCCGCGAGTCCGGCGGCCGCCCGTACCAGGCCTCCAGCAGGACCTCTTCCTGCCCGGGCGCGCGGGCAAAGAACAGCAGGAGCGTGGCGACGTCGACCAGCGGGTCGTTGGCGTAGGCGGTCTCCCAATCGACCAGCCACAACCGCTCGCCGTCGAACAGGATGTTGTGGGGATTGAGGTCGTTGTGGCTCGACACGAGCGGCGGGGCATGGCGCGGCCACGCCTCGCGGATGCGGGCGAGGCCGTTGCGGTGCGGGCCCAGCAGGTCAGGCGCGTACCGTCCCGAGTCGATCAGCAGCCCCAGCAGGCTGCCGACGATATCGGGGTAGGCGCGCACCGCCGGGAAGACCGGAAGGGCCTGCAGGCGCGCGGCCAGGTGGCCGAGATCGCGCAGCAGGGCCGGGGCCCCGCCGTCGTAGCTGTCGAGCGGGCGCGCCGGCACGAAGTCCGTGATGCTGACGCCCGCGGCGCCGTCGGCATGGCGCACGGCCGGCGCGATCCCGGCGGCGGCCGCGACCTGCATGCAGGCATAGGCCCGCGGCGGGTCGCGCACCTCGTCGCGGCGGGCCTTCTCCAGCCGCAGCATGTAGGGCCGCCCCGCGACCTCGATCCGGAAATTCAGCGCCGACGCGCCGACGGCGACCGGCTGGAGGCCGGTCACCGGCGCGCGGCCGAACGCCGCCGCCAAGGCGACCCGCGCCCGCTCGCGGTCGCCTTCGTCGATAACAGCGAGCGGGTCGCTCAGCACCCCAGCTTCTTCGCGAGGTCGATCATGTTGCTGCCGACGGCGTTCCAGTCGCCGTCGGGGGCGAGGTCGATCTTCTGGCCGGGGCCGTGCTCGGTCGGCCGCGTCACGAAGCCGGTCGACAGGCCGCACTTCTGGGCGGCCCGCAGGTCGTTGTTGTGCGCCGCCACCAGCATCACCTGGTGCGGCTGCAGGTACATCGTCCGGACGACGCCCAGGTAGGCCTCGGGATCGGGCTTGTAGTGGCGGAAGGTCTCGCCCGAGAAGCAGTGGTCCCACGGGATGCCGCCGTTCTTGGCCATGTTGATCAGCAGCGCGACGTTGCCGTTGCTGAGCGTCGCCACGACGAACTTCTTCTTCATCAGGCCGATGCCCTCGACCGAGTCGGGCCACGGCCTGAGCTTGTGCCACAGCCGCGTGAACTCCCACGCGCCGTCCTCGCCCGGATGCTTGAGGCCGCGCCGCGTCAGCAGCGTCTCGAAGGCTTCCTTGTGCAGTTCGTCGATGTTGGTCCACGGGATCTCACCCTTGCGCACCCGGCTCATCTGCGGCTGGTAGAGGCCACGCCAGTCGTCGGCGAAGCTGGTCCAGTCGGTATCGAGCCCGTACTTGGCGCCCAGCTTGGGCAGGTCCTGCGCGAGGCTGCCGCGCCAGTCGACCACCGTGCCGAACACGTCGAAGATGCAGACCCGGAGATCCGCGGGAACTTGAGCCATGATGTTTCCTCCGTCGCCGGCAGTGTGGCGTCCGACGGCGCGCTTGGGTAGGGTCCCGCGCATGGCGGGACGACAGGACATCGTGGTCGGCACGGACGGCAAGCCGCGATGCGGCTGGACCTCGGCCGATCCCCTCTACGAGAAATACCATGACCGCGAGTGGGGTCGTCCGTTGCGCGACGACCGCGCGCTGTTCGAGCTCCTGACGCTGGAAGGCTGCCAGGCCGGCCTGTCGTGGATCACCGTGCTGCGCAAGCGCGAGCACTACCGCCGCGTCTACGACGGCTTCGACCCCGCGAAGATCGCGCGCTACACGCCGGCCAAGCTGGAGAAGCTGCTGGCCGATCCCGGCATCATCCGCCACCGCGGCAAGATCGCGGCGAGCGTCGGCAACGCCCGGGCCTACCTTTCGGTGGTCGAGCGCGAGGGCTCGTTCGCGCGCTTCCTGTGGCGCTTCGTCGATGGCAAGCCGCGGCGCAACGCGCCGAAGACGCTGGCCCACGTGCCGGCCCGCACGCCCGAGAGCGACGCGCTGTCGAAGGCGTTGCAGAAGGAAGGCTTCAAGTTCGTCGGCTCGACCATCTGCTACGCCTTCATGCAGGCCTCCGGCATGGTCGACGACCATGTCGCCGGCTGCCACTGCCACAAGACCTGACGGGAACCGGATCGTGACCAAGCGCCTCTACATCGCCGCCCTCGGCACCGAGACCAACCAGTTCGTGCCCTTCCCGACCGGGATGCGCGGCTACGAGCAGCACGGAATCTGGCGCGGCGACGCGACGAAGGCCGAGCCGACCAACTTCACCGCGCCGCTGCACACCTGGCGGAAGGAAGCCGAGAAGAAGGGCTGGACCGTGATCGAGGGGCTGGCGACCTTCGCCGGCCCGTCGGGCACCACGGTGCGGGCGGTCTACGAGGGTTTCCGCGACGAGATCCTGACCGGCATCAAGGCGGCGCTGCCGCTCGACGCCGTGCTGATCAACGTCCACGGCGCGATGGTCGCCGACGGCTACGACGACTGCGAGGGCGACCTGCTGTCGAGGATTCGCGCGATTGTCGGGCCGAAGGTCGCGATCGGCGCCGAGTTCGACCTGCACTGCCACCTCAGCGCCCTGATGCTCGACAGCGCCGACGTGCTGGTCGGCTACAAGGAATACCCGCACACCGACACGATGGAGCGCGCGGCCGAGCTGTTCGCGATCATCGCCGACACGGTCGAGGGCAAGGTGAAGCCGGTGATGGCGCGGCACGACTGCCGCATGATCGCCCAGTACCGCACCTCGGTGCCGCCGATCAGCGACTTCGTGAAGCGCATGAAGGGGCTGGAAGGCAAGGGCGGCATCCTGTCGGTGTCGCTGAGCCACGGCTTCTCGTTCGCCGACGTCGAGGATGTCGGCACCCGCACCCTGGTCGTGGCCGACGGCGACAAGGCCAAGGCCGAGGCGCTGGCGAAGCAGCTCGGCCAGGAGCTGTGGGACAACCGCGAGCGCTACGCCACCAAGTACCTCACGATCGACGAGGCGATGGACCGCGCCGCCTCGCACAACCAGGGTCCGCTGGTGCTGGCCGACCGCGCCGACAATCCCGGCTCGGGGGCGCCCGGCGATTCGACCTTCCTGCTGCGCGCGCTGGTCGACCGCGAGATCGGCCCGGCGCTGTTCGGCGTGATGTGGGACCCGATGGCCTTCCGCGTCGCCGAGGAAGCCGGCGAGGGCGCGAAGCTGCGCATGCGGCTGGGCGGCAAGTCGGGCGAGGTCTCGGGCGCGCCGGTCGACCTCGACGTCACGGTGAAGAAGATCGCCCGCGGGGTGAAGCAGCCCTACGGGCCGGTGATGTCGCCGCTGGGCGACATGGCGCTGCTGTCGTCGGAGCACGTCGACATCGCGATCTGCACGCTGCGCAACCAGACCTTCCACGCCGACGCCTTCCGCGCGGTCGGCGCCGAGCCCGCCGACTACCGCGTCGTGATCGTGAAGTCGGCGCAGCACTTCTACAACGGCTTCGTCGGGCTGGCGAAGGAGATCCTCTACGTCGCCTCGCCGGGCGCCGCCGATCCCGACGTCACGCGCTGGCCCTACACCAAGCGCAAGACGCCGTTCTGGCCGAAAACGGCCGACCCCTGGAAATAGCTACAGCAAGGGTTGTAGCGCCGCGCGGGTGTCCTTGCCCTCGACCACCGGCACGACCTCGAACTCGACGACGGCCTGCCAGTCGGCGATCCAGCGCTGGAACAGCGTGACGTCGTCGGTCTCCATCAGCTGGAAGCAGCGGCCGAGGTCGGCCGAGACGTAGCTGGCGACGAACTTCAGCCCGTCGGGCAGGGCGCGGCCCTCGTCGCGCAGCTTGCGGTAGACCGCCTTGCCATCCTGGTTGCGGAACTTCTCGACGACCATGAAGAGCATGCGCGACCCCCTTGCGGTCGGCTAGTGTAGCGCACCGATGAAAGGGGAAACGAGATGAAGATCGCCGTGGTCGGCGCCGCCGGGCGCATGGGTCAGATGCTGGTGCGCCGCATCGCGGCCACCGAGGGCGTGACGCTGGCCGGGGCGAGCGAGTCGCCGAACAGCAACGCCATCGGCCGCGACGCCGGCGAGGTCGCGGGCCTCGAGGCGCTGGGCGTGAAGATCTCGGGCGACAGCGCCGCCGCCATCGCCGCCGCCAACGCGGTGATCGACTTCACCGTGCCCGCCGCCACCGTGGCGCATGCCGCCATCGCGGCGGCCAGGGGCGTGGCGATGGTGATCGGCACCACCGGCCTCGACCCGACGCAGACCCAGGCGATCCACGCCGCGGCGCAGAAGGTGCCGGTCATGTGGGCAGCCAACATGGCGCTCGGCGTCAACATCCTGCTGGCGCTGGTCGAGAAGACCGCGTCGATGCTCGACCCGAGCTACGACATCGAGGTGCTGGAGATGCACCATCGCCACAAGATCGACGCGCCTTCGGGCACGGCGCTGGCGCTCGGCCGCGCCGCCGCGGATGGCCGCAAGGTCAAGCTGGAGGAGGTCTGGCGCAAGAGCCGCGACGGCCACACCGGGGCCCGCCCGGCCGGCGAGATCGGCTTCGCCACGCTGCGCGGCGGCGAGGAGGTCGGCGTCCATACCGTGATGTTCGCGGCGGCCGGCGAGCGGCTGGAACTCAGCCACCGCTCGTTCAGCCGCGAGACCTATGCCGCGGGCGCGGTGCGCGCCGCGCAGTGGCTCGAGGGCAGGAAGCCCGGGCTGTACGGCATGAAGGACGTGCTCGGTCTCTGACGGGACCGCGCGCGTCCCGCGCGCTCATGAGCGGGCCGGAGGCCCGCGGTCCCAACTACGCGTCATCCCACGAATGCCGGTAGCGCGGGGCGCGCATCGCGGCCAGCGCGGCCTTGAGCTGGTCGGCGACGCGGCGGCGCTCCACCGGCGGCAGGAAACGCCCGATCACGGCGCGGCTGCGGCGCGACGACACGATCAGCCGCTCGTCGGCCTCGTCCCAGTGGACCTTCAGCCAGTAGGCCTCGAGCCGGATCTGCTCCTCCTCGCCCTCGGGCGAGACGCGGCGGATCACCAGGTCGTGGTCGTCGAGCACCAGCGTTTCGCGCCGGCGGGCGTCGACGTAGTTGCGCTGGAACAGGAACCACAGCAGCCAGACGTCCAGCCCCATGAAGCCCAGCACCGGCCAGGCGCCGAGGACCAGGAGCGGCAGGCCGATCACCAGGTTGCCGGCGATCGCCGCGGCGATGACCCACCGGAATCCCCGGGGCGACAGGCTGCGGTAGGGCCTCAGGGTGGCCGTGTAGTGGATGGCCGGGCCATCGATGGCCGGGACGGGGGGCTCGGTCATGCTAGAAAGCTATATGGCCCTGATGAAACCAGCCGTCATCCCGGAATTCTTTGCACGCCTCGCGAAATCGATGCCCGAGCCGGAGACCGAGCTCGAGTACGAGAACGTCTACCAGCTGCTGGTCGCGGTCGTGCTGTCGGCCCAGGCGACCGACGCCGGGGTCAACCGGGCCACCGGGCCCCTGTTCAAGAAGGTCAAGACGCCGGCCCAGATGGTGGCGCTGGGCGAGAAGGGCCTGGTCGAGCACATCAAGACGATCGGGCTGTTCCGCAACAAGGCGAAGAACACGATCGCGCTCAGCCAGCTGCTGATCGAGCGCCACGGCGGCGAGGTGCCGCGCGACCACGCCGCGCTGCAGGACCTGCCGGGGGTCGGCCGCAAGACCGCCAACGTGGTGATGAACGTCGCCTTCGGCGAGCCGACCATCGCCGTCGACACCCACATCTTCCGGGTCGGCAACCGCACCGGCCTCGCGCCCGGCAAGAACCCGCTGGAAGTCGAGCTGAAGCTCCTGAAGCGCGTGCCGGCCGAGTACCGCCTGCACGCGCACCACTGGCTGATCCTGCACGGCCGCTACACCTGCAAGGCGCGCAAGCCGGAGTGCCCGCGCTGCATCGTCAACGACCTCTGCACCTTCAAGGGCAAGACGACGGCGGCTTGAGACCGCGCAAGGACAGGGCCGGCCCATTGATGCTGGTCAAGTCCCGGCCTCGCCGGACGTGGCATCTGTAGGGCGGGCGGAACGGATCAACCTACGGGAGCGCGCATGGACGAGGTGATGCGCTGGGCCGACCTGGGCATTCGCATCAGCGTCGTGGCGTTCATGGTCGGCAACCTGCTGGCGATCGGCCTGGAAACCGACGCGCGGGCGGCGGCCGTGCCGTTGCGCGACGGCCGCTTCCTGGTCGTGGTGATGGTCGTCGACTGGCTGGTCGGTCCCGCCCTCGCGGTGGCGGTGGTCCGCCTGCTGCCGATGGCCGAGCCCTATGCGGTCGGGCTTCTGCTGATCTCGCTGGCGCCGGCCGCGCCGTTCCTGCCGATGATGGTGCGGCGGGCGGGTGGCGACATCGCCTGCACCGCGGCCTTCATGCTGATCGCTGCCATCGGCACCATCCTGTTGATGCCGCTGGGGGTGCCGCGCATCGTGCCCGGCCTGTCTGTCGAGCCCTGGGCGGTGGCACGACCGCTGGTGGTGCTGCTGTTCCTGCCGATGGCCGCCGGCGTGCTGCTGCGGACCCTGTCCGCCCCCCTTGCCGGGCGCCTGCTGAAGGCGGTCCGTCCGGTCGCCTCGCTGGCGACGCTGGCGCTGCTCGTGGCCGTCGCGGTCCGCCACTTCCAGGGCTTCGCCAATGCGGTCGGCAGCTTCGCGATCGCCGGCCAGCTTCTCTACGCGGTCGGCCTCGTGGTCGCGGGCTGGCTCGTCGCCGGATGGCTGCCGCGCCCGCAGCGCAGCGTCGTCGCGCTGGGCGCCTGCACCCGCAACCTCGGCGCGGCGCTGGCGCCGCTGCTGATCGCCGACCCCGATCCGCGTACCATTGTCATGGTGGCGCTGGGCGTGCCAATCACCCTCGCGGTGACCGCGGTGGCCGCGCCGCTGATGCGCCCGCGTTCCGGCGCCTGAAGGAAAGCCATGTCCTGGCAGACACGCTACCGACTGCGCGAATTCGTGGCCTCCTCGTTCTGGCTGTTCCCGGCGCTCGCGCTCCTGCTGGCCTGGCTGGTCGGCAAGTCCGTGCTGTGGCTGGTGCCCGACCTGCGGTGGCCGCGCTTCGATGCCGCCGAGGTCGAGGGCATGCGGGTATCGCTGGCCGCCTTCGCGTCGTCGATGCTGACCTTCATGGTCTACGCGGTGTCGGCGCTCCTGCTGGCCGTCCAGCTGGCCAGCGGCCAGACCTCGCCGCGGCTGATCCGGCTGACGTTCGGCCGCTGGGAGATGAAGGCCAGCGCCAGCGCCTTCGTGTTCGCCTTCGGGATCACGCTGGTGGCGCTGGCCAATACCACCGAGAGCACGCGCCACGCGGTGCTGATCGCCCTGTCGATCGCGGCGAACGTCGCGGCGATCGGCGTCTTCTTCTGGTTCGTCGAGGAAGTGGGATTGGGGCTGCGGCCGGTCAGCGTGCTGCAGAAGGTATTCGCCGACGGCAAGGACGCCATGGACGGCGTCTACGCCGGTCCCTTCGAGGCCGACCGCAAGGAGGACACCGGCACCGCCGACGAGCTGGTGGGCCGCGACTTCCGGCTGGTCCGCCGTGGCGGCGGATCGGGCACGTTCCTGGCGTTCGGCGCGCGCGAGCTGGTGGCGCTGGCCCGGCAGGCCGGGTGCACCATCGAGCTGATCCCGCAGGTCGGCGACTTCGTCTCGACCGACGACGTGCTGGCCCGTCTCTACCCGCCCGAGGCGGCCGTCGACGACGCGGCGATCAACGCGCTGGTCGTCCTCGGACCCGAGCGGACCATGCGGCAGGACCCGATGTTCGCCTTCCGCATCATGGTCGACGTGGCGTCGCGGGCGCTGTCGCCGGCCGTCAACGATCCCACGACGGCGGTGCTGGCGCTCGACCAGGTCCACCGCCTGCTGCGGTACGCCGGCGCCAAGAACCTCGACAACGCGCGGGTGCGCGACGAGACCGGGACGCTGAGGCTGGCCTTCCCGACGCCCAACTGGGCCGACATCGTCGAACTGGCGGTGACCGAGGTCCGCCAGTACGGCGCCTCGTCGATCCAGGTCGCCCGCCGACTGCGGGCGATGCTGGAACACCTGGTCGAACGCCTGCCGGCCGAGCGCGCGCCGACGCTCCGCCGCGAGCTCGGATTGCTGGAGCGCACCGTCGCGCGCAGCTTCGTCGAGGACGAGGATCGCCGCCGCGCCGGCATCGGCGACCTGCAGGGGCTGGGCGGGTCTTCGACCCGGTCGGACCTCTAGGCGCGGCCGGCTGGCCGCTCTTCGCGCACGCCGAGCAGCAGGACGAAGCCCAGCACCAGGAAGAACAGCACGCAGGCGACGCCCAGCCGGTTGGACTGGGTCGTGGTGGTGATGATGCCGATGGCCAGCGGCGCCATCCACGCGGTGGCGCGACCCGACAGGGCGAACAGGCCGAAGAACTCGCCGACCATCTCGGGCGGCGCGAGGCGGCCGATCATGGTGCGGCTGGCCGCCTGCATCGGCCCCATGCAGAAGCCGAGCAGCAGGGCGAAGACCATGAACACCCGCTCCTGCAGCGAGCCGAACAGGCCGCGCCCGGGATCGAGGTCGGGCGCGTCGAACACGAACAGCACACCGGTGGCGCTGATGCTGACGATGCCCAGCGTCGCCACGATGACGCCCAGCACGGCCATCTGCACCGTGCGCTTGCTGCCCATCAGGTCGTCGAGCCGGCCGCCGAGGAAGGCGCCGGGAATGGCGAAGACCGTGACGATGATGCCGAAGATGCCGATGGTGACGGTGCTCCAGCCGAAGGTCGCGGCGGCATAGACGCCGCCGAACGCGATCACCGCGGCGAGGCCGTCGTTGTAGAGCATGAAGGCCACGAGGTAGAGCAGCACGTTGCGGTAGTGGCCGAGCTTGCGCACCGTGTGGAACAGCGCCCGCCCGCCCTCGCGCGCCGCGGTGAACAGCGGCACGCGGCGCGGTTCGCGTCCGTCGGGCGTGAACAGGAACATCGGCAGCACGAACACGACCAGCCACGCCGCCGAGGCGGGGCCGACCAGCCGCTCCACCGTGTAGGTCTTGGGGTCGAGACCGAACAGCGGCGCGTCGCCGTCGGACAGGCCGAACATCGAGGGGCGGCTGACGATCAGCACCGCGAACAGCGCCACCAGGCCGCCGCAGTAGCCCAGCCCCCAGCCATAGCCGCTGAGCCGGCCCATGCGCTGCGGCGACACGATCGACGGCAGCAGCGCGTTGTTGAACACGATCGACATCTCGGCGCCGACCGTCGCCATCACCACCGCCCAGGCGATCGGCGCCACGAGGTCCGGGCGGTTCGGGTACGCGAACCACAGGCCGCTGCAGCCCAGCACCACCAGCAGCTGGAAGACCAGGATGTACGGCTTGCGCCGCCCGCCGGCGTCGGCCATCGCGCCGAGGAACGGGCTGAGCAGCGCGATGATGATGCCCGAGGTCGACTGCGTGAACGCCCACTCGGCCTGGCCGGTGACCGGGTCGCCGACCATCACGTTGGCGAAGTACTGGCCGAAGATGAAGGTCGTGACGACGGTGAAGAACGGCTGGTTGGCCCAGTCGAACAGCGCCCAGCTGAACTGGCCGAGCCGGGAGGCTTCGCGGGAGGGAGCGGTCATGCCGTTCCAGTATGCCCGAGAACACGCCGCGGCAGGTCGGCGATCGCTTCACGATTGGTGGCGGAAAAGACCTTCGCCATGGCCTCGCGCCACGGCAGCCAGAGCTGGGCGACGTGCTCGGCGGGGTCGAGGGTGGCCACGGTCACGGCGGCGACCCGGAAGCCGAAGACGTGCTCGGTGTTGTGGGTGACGCCCGGGGCGTAGCGGTGCCGCCAGGTCGGCCAGATCTCGTAGCGGTTGACCCGGCCCCAGTCCTCCAGCGTGCCGGCCACGAGGCCGGTTTCCTCCCGGACCTCGCGGCGGGCGGTGGCGGCGAAGTCGGGGTCGTCGGGCTCGCGCGAGCCGGTCACCGATTGCCACAGCCCCTCGCGGCCGGTGCGCTGCAGCACCAGCACCTCCAGCGCCGGGGTATGGACCACGACCAGCACCGATTCGGGGATCTTGAACGCCATGGCCCCAGCATAGCCGGAATTGACTCCCCGCCCGCCCCGGCTATGGTCCGGCCGGCCATTTTTCCGGGGAATCGATGAGCAAGCAGCTTGAGGCCGCGATCGACGCGGCATGGGAAAAGCGCGACGGCATCAACAGCGCCACCAGGGGCGAGGTCCGCGACGCGGTCGAGGCGGCGATCGCCGGCCTCGACGACGGCACCTACCGCACCGCCGAGAAGTTCGGCGACGAGTGGGTCGTCAACCAGTGGCTGAAGAAGGCGGTGCTGCTGTCCTTCCGGCTGTACGATTCGGTGCCGATGGACGGCGGCGCGTCGTTCCCGGGCATGGGCTCGGCGCCGTGGTTCGACAAGGTGCCGCTCAAGACCACCGGCTGGGACGCCCAGCGCTTCGCCAAGGCCGGCTTCCGCGCGGTGCCGGGCTCGGTGATCCGCCGCGGCTCCTACGTCGCGCCGTCGGTCGTCGTGATGCCGTCCTTCATCAACCTCGGCGCCTACGTCGACACCAACACCATGGTCGACACCTGGGCGACCGTCGGCTCGTGCGCCCAGATCGGCAAGAACTGCCACCTGTCGGGCGGCGTCGGCATCGGCGGCGTGCTCGAGCCGCTGCAGGCCAACCCGGTGATCATCGAGGACAACTGCTTCATCGGCGCCCGCTCCGAGGTCGTCGAGGGCGTGATCGTCGGCACCGGCGCGGTGCTGTCGATGGGCGTGT
This sequence comes from Pseudomonadota bacterium, assembly GCA_020160955.1. GTDB lineage: Bacteria > Pseudomonadota > Alphaproteobacteria > Reyranellales > Reyranellaceae > Reyranella. The sequence goes on along the minus strand of JAIUOX010000012.1, from coordinate 46,740 downwards.
TCATCAGCGCCACGACCAAGGTGGTCGACCGCGCCACCGGCCAGATCCACATCGGCAAGGTGCCGCCCTACTCGGTGGTGGTGCCCGGCAACATCGGCGGCGGCCCCGACCGGCCGTCGACCTACTGCGCCGTGATCGTCAAGACCGTCGACGAGCGCACCCGCTCGAAGACCTCGATCAACGAGCTGCTGCGCGACTAAGTGAAAGGTCCCTCGCTGCGCTCGGGATGACAAGAATGCCTGTCATCCCGAGCGCCAGCGAGGGACCCTTCATTTGTGACGAACGAACTCGGGGCGCTCGCGCAGGTGGGCGCCCTCCTTGGCGAGGATCTTCGCGGTGCGCTCGGGCGCGAAGCCCAGCGCGACGAACGCCGGGCCGACATTGGCGACCTCGCGGTATTCCGTGATCAGCCCGTCGCGCAGCCCCATCATCGACACGCCCTCGAAGCCGACCCGCCGCCCCTGCGCCTCGGGCAGGGTCGAGACGTAGCTGAACGTGTAGTAGGCGTAGAGCGTGCGGCCGTCGCTCAGCGGCCGGTGCATGTCCCAGCGGAAGTCCTTCGCGGTGCGGTAGAACCAGTCGTCGATCATTTCGGCGATCTTCTCGCGGCCGCGGAAATCGCCGTAGAACACGTCGTGGTAGACGCCGTCCTCGGCGAACAGGGCGGCGAAGGCGCGGCCGTCGCGGCGTTCGACGGCCGAGCAGAATCGTTTCAGAAGCTCTGTCACGTCCATGATTGTTCCTCCCGGTCAGGCGGCAATCATGGCTAAACTGGCGGTCCCGGCAAGGAGGCCCCGCCCATGAGTTTCTGGATCGTCATCGCCATCCTGGCTGTCGTCGCGTTCTGGGCGATCGCCGTCTACAACGGCCTCGTCGCCGGCCGGAACCAGGCGCACACCGCGTGGAGCCAGATCGACGTCCAGCTGAAGCGCCGGCACGACCTGATCCCCAACCTCGTGCAGGTGGTGAAGGACGCCATGGGCTACGAGCAGGAGACGCTGACCAAGGTGGTGCAGGCGCGCAATGCCGCCGTCGCGGCCAGCGGCAACCCGGCCGCCGCCGGTCCCGCCGAGGCGGCGCTGACGCAGGCGACGCGCGGCCTGCTCGGCTTGGTCGAGAGCTACCCGAACCTCAAGGCCAACGACAACGTCAAGCAGCTGCAGGAAGAGCTGACGACCACCGAGAACAAGATCGCGTTCGCGCGCCAGTTCTACAACGACTCGGTCAACGCCTATAACAACAAGCGCCAGAGCTTCCCGGCGGTGCTGGCCGCGGCGTCGCTGGGCTTCGGCCCGATCGACCTGTTCAACATGCCCGAGGCCGAGCGCGAGGTCCCGAAGGTCGCGCTGCGCTAGCGCCGGCCCGCGGTCAGGCCGATGGCCGCCGTCACCGACTTCGTCGCCGCGCAGCGCGAGAACCGGCGCCAGACCGTGCTGCTGCTGGTCGCGCTGACCGGCATCGCCACGCTGGTCGGCTACATGCTCGGCTGGACGGTGGAGGCCGAGCTGTCCGACGGCGTGCCGCTGTGGAGCCGCTTCGGCGTCGTGCTGGCCGGCCTGATGGCGATCGCCAGCGTCTGCTGGAGCGGCGTCTCGCTGGCCTTTGGCGACAGCATGGTGCTGGCCATGGCGCATGCCCGGGAGATCCAGAAGGCCGACGCGCCGCAGCTCTACAACGTGGTCGAGGAGATGGCGATCGCCGCCGGCGTGCCGATGCCGCGGATCATGGTGGTCGAGGTCGACGCGCTCAATGCCTTCGCCACCGGCACCAGCACGGCCAATGGCACCATCGCGGTGACCCGCGGCCTGCTCGACACGCTGAGCCGTGACGAGTTGCAGGGCGTGGTCGGGCACGAGATGGCCCACCTCGCCAACCTCGACACGCGCTACGCCGTGATCGTCGGCGTCACGGTCGGCCTGATCGCGCTGGTCTGCGACGCCATCCTGCGCGGCCGCAGCTGGAGCAGCAGCTCCTCGAGCAGCAAAGGCGACAGCAAGGGCGGCGGCGTCGCCGCCCTGCTCGGCATCCTGCTGGTCATCGTGCTGGTCCTCGCGCCGCTCGCCGCCAAGTTCGTGCAGATGGCGGTGTCGCGCCAGCGCGAGTACCTTGCCGACGCCACGTCGGTCCAGTTCACGCGCAATCCCGACGGTCTGATCTCGGCGCTGCGCAAGCTGGCCGCCAAGGCGGCGCCCTTTCCCGGAGTGAGCCGTGCCACGCAGCACCTCTTCATCGTCAACCCGGTGCAGACCTTCACCAAGAAGTCCTCGGCCCTCATGGCGACGCATCCCGATATCGAGGATCGCATCGCTCGCCTGCGCAACCTGGGCGCTTAGCGTCGCCGCCGCCGGCGCGCAGGGCTTCGACCTGCAGGGCCATCGCGGCGCCCGCGGCCTCGCCCCGGAGAACACGCTGGCGGCCTTTTCCAGGGGGCTGGCGCTGAAGGTCGACACGCTCGAGACCGACCTCGCGGTGACGCGCGACGGCATCGTCGTGCTGAGCCACGACCCGGCGCTCAATCCCGACCTCGCGCGGCTCGACGGCAGCTGGATCGCCGCGCCGGGCCCGGCGATCCGCACGCTGAGCCTGGCCGAGGTGAAACGCTACGACGTCGGCCGCATCGACCCGGCCTCGAAGTACGCCCGGCAGTTCCCGGAGCAGGTGCCGGCCGACGGCCAGCGCATCCCGACCCTGGCCGAGCTATTCGCGATGGCCGGGCCGGCCGCCGAAGGCAGGGTGCGCTTCAACGTCGAGATCAAGACCGACCCCGGCCAGCCCGGCCTGACCCTGCCGCCCGACCGCTTCGCCGAGGTCGCGGTGGCGGCGATCCGCGGCGCCGGCATGGCCGGCCGGACCACCCTGCAGTCGTTCGACTGGCGCGGCCTGGTCGCGGCCAAACGGCTGGCGCCGGAGATCGCCACGTCGTGCCTGTCGATCGAGAGCAACGGCATGGACACGGTGCGGCGCGCCGGCCCCGGCCCCTCGCCGTGGCTGGGCGGGCTCGACCTCGCGTCCCACGGCGGCTCTGTTCCCAAGCTGGCCCGGGCGGCGGGCTGCACGGTGTGGTCGCCGTTCTGGCGCAACGTCTCGGCCGAGGCGGTGGCGGAGGCGCACGCCGCCGGCCTCAAGGTGGTGCCCTGGACGGTCAACGCGCCGGACGAGATGGCCCGGCTGGTCGACCTGGGGGTCGACGGGCTGATCACCGACTACCCCGACCGGGCGAACAAGGTCTTGGCGACGAAAGGCCGGCGCTGAGACCGCTCTGCGATTGACTCCCGGCGTTCGGTGTTCTGTATACAGAGCCATGCGTCCCTTGTTGCCCGAACCCGACCTCAGCGAGCGTATCCACGACGCCGTCCTCGATGCGATCTGCTCCGGCGAACTGAAATCCGGCACCCGGATCACCCAGGAAGAGCTGGCCCAGAAATTCGGCGTCTCCCGCCAGCCGGTGCTGCAGGCCATGATGCTGCTGCGCCGCGAGGGCTTCCTGGTCGATGCCGGCCGCAAGGGCGTCTGCGTCGCGCCGCTGGACGTCCAGCAGGCCCGCCACCTCTACGTCGTGCGCGGCGCGCTCGACGGCGCGGCCGCCCGGCTGGCCGCCGGCCACTACACGCCGCACCTCGCCCAGCGCGGCCGCCAGCTGCTCGAGGTCGGCCGCCGCGCGGTCGCCAGCGGCAACATCCCCTCGGTCATCGAGGCCGACATCGACTTCCACCTGTTCGTCTACGAGGCGTCGGGCAACCCGGTGATCGGCGAGACCGCGCAGCCGCACTGGCAGCACCTGCGTCGCGTCATGGCCGCCGCGCTCGGCGCCGAGGACCTCAGGGTCAGCGTCTGGGACGAGCACGAGGGCATCCTGCGCGCCCTCGAGGCCGGCCAGGTCGCCGAGGCCGAGGCGCTGGCGCGTGGCCACACCGAGCAGATGTCCGATATCCTGACCGGCCGGCTGAAGGCCGTGATTTCGCGCGCCGCCTGACGCGGCGGACGCGCGCCAATAACGAACCAACAAGACTCCCGGAGGAATGCCATGAAGCTGACGCCGCAACAGCTCGCCGAGTTCGACGAGCAGGGCTACCTGTTCTTCCCCAACTACTTCTCCGCCGAGGAGACGAAGCTGCTGAAGAGCGCGGTCCCCGAGGTGTTCGCCCAGCGCCGCCCCGAGAACGTGCGCGAGCGCACCGGCGACGTCGTGCGCACCGCCTTCGCCGTGCACACCTACCACCCGGTGTTCGAGGCGCTGGTCCACCACCCGCGCTTCGTCGAGCCGGCCGAGCAGATGCTGCGCGACAAGACCTACATCCACCAGTTCAAGATCAACGGGAAGGCGGCGTTCGACGGCGACGTCTGGCAGTGGCACCAGGACTACGGCACCTGGAAGGCCGACGACGACATGCCCGAGGCCCGCGCCATGAACCTCGCGGTGTTCATCGACGAGGTCAACGAGTTCAACGGCCCGCTGTGGTTCATCCCGAAGAGCCACAAGAGGGGCGCGATCGACGCCAAGCACGACCTCACCACGACATCGTACCCGCTGTGGGTGATCGACAACGACACGATCTCCCGCCTGGTCGAGCAGGGCGGCATCGTCTGCCCGAAGGGCGGGCCGGGCTCGGCGATCTTCTTCCACGGCACGCTGGTGCATGGCAGCCCGCCGAACATGTCGCCGTGGGACCGCCAGATCATCTACGTGACCTACAACGCCGTCTCCAACGCCATCCGCCGCTTCAAGCGGCCCGAGTACATCGCCCACCGCGACTTCACGCCGATCGACGCGTGGGACGACGACTGCGTGGTGCGCGCCGCCCGCCACAAGGCCGCGGCGGAATAACCGAACGAACCGGACCCGGGAGAGAAACCATGAGCCTCCATCGCATGCTGCTGGCGCGCGCCGCCGAGAACCGTCCGCTGCGCATCGGCGTGATCGGCGCCGGCAAGTTCGGCGCCATGTACCTGTCGCAGATCCCGACCACGCCGGGCATCCACCTGCTGGGCATCGCCGACCTGTCGCCGCCGCGCGCGCGGGAGAACCTGGCGCGGCTCGGCTGGTCGCCCGACGTCACGGCCGCCGCGTCGTTCGCCGAGGCGCGCAAGCACGGCAACACCTTCCTGACCGACGACTGGCGCGCCCTGGTCAGCCATCCCGAGATCGACATCATCGTCGAGTCGACGGGCGACCCGATCGCCGCGGTCGAGCACGCCCTGGAGGCCTTCCGCCACGGCAAGAGCGTGGTCATGGTGACGGTCGAGGCCGACGCCTTCTGCGGCCCGCTGCTGGCCAAGCGCGCCGCCGAGGCCGGCGTGATCTACAGCCTCGCCTACGGCGACCAGCCGGCGCTGATCTGCGAGCTGGTCGACTGGGCGCGGACCTCGGGCTTCACCGTCACGGCGGCCGGCCGCGGCCACAAGTGGCTGCCGCACTTCGCGCAGTCGACGCCCGAGACGGTGTGGAAGTACTGGGGCCTCAACGAGGAGCAGGCCAAGCGCGGCGGCCTCAACCCGAAGATGTTCAACTCGTTCCTCGACGGCTCGAAGCCGGCGATCGAGAGCACCGCGGTCGCCAATGCCACCGGCCTGACGCCGGCGCCGGACGGGCTCGCCTTCCCACCCTGCTCGGTCGAGGACCTGCCGTTCGTGATGCGCCCGGTGTCCGAGGGCGGCCAGTTGCACCACAAGGGCCAGGTCGAGGTCGCGAGCTCGCTGGAGCGCGACGGCCGCGCCATTCCCTACGAGATCCGCAAGGGCGTCTGGGTCGTGTTCGAGGCCTCGACCGAGTACCAGAAGAACTGCTTCGAGGAGTACATGCTGCAGACCGACCCGTCGGGTCGCTACTCGGTGATGTACAAGCGCTGGCACCTGATCGGCCTCGAGGTCGGCATGTCGGTCGCCTCGATCGGCCTGCGCAAGGAGCCGACCGGCTGCGCCATCGGCTTCCACGCCGACGTCATCGCGACCGCCAAGCGCGACCTCAAGCCCGGCGAGATGCTCGACGGCGAGGGCGGCTACACGGTCTACGGCAAGCTGTTCCCGGCCGGGAAGTCGACCTCGCTCGGCAGCCTGCCGCTCGGGCTGGCGCACAACGTGAAGCTCCTGAAGCCGATCAAGGCCGGCCAGTCGCTGACCTATGCCGACGTGGCGATGGACGAGAGCCTGACCGCGGTGAAGATCCGCCGCGAGATGGAAGCCGCCTTCGCGCCCGAGGCGAAGATCGCCGCGCAGTAACGCGAAAGGTCCCTCGCTGCGCTCGGGATGACAAGAATGCTGTCATCCCGAGCGCAGCGAGGGACCTTTAAGCGTCCGCTTCCTCGCGTTCCTTTTCCTTCCGCGCCTTGAGCAGCTTGCGCAGGATCATGTTCCGCTTCAGCGCGGAGATGTGGTCGATGAACAGGATGCCGTCGAGGTGGTCGATCTCGTGCTGCACGCAGGTCGCCAGCAGGCCCTCGCAGGCCAGCTCCTGGCGCTTCCCGTCGCGGTCGAGGTAGCGCACCGTGACGCGGGCCGGGCGGACCACGTCGGAATAGTGCTCCGGCACCGACAGGCAGCCCTCCTCGTAGACCGCGTCCTCGTCGGACGCCTCGACGATCTCGGGGTTGGCCATGAACAGCGGGCCGGTCTTGGTGTCCTCGCGGTCGATGTCGAGCACGATCACCCGCTTCAGGACGCCGACCTGCGGCGCCGCCAGGCCGATGCCGGGCGCGGCGTACATGGTCTCCAGCATGTCGTCCATCAGCTGGCGCGTCTCGTCGTCGACCGACGCCACGGCATCGGACTTCTTCTTGAGGCGCGGGTCGGGCGCCGTGAGGATGGGCAGCAGGGCCATCGGGGCTAGATATGCGCCGAAATGGGGCGTTTCAAGCCCGGTTCCGGCCTAGGCCCGGTTCCGGCGGACCATCGTGCCGATGCCGCTCTCGGTGAACACCTCGAGCAGCAGGCAGTGCGGCACCCGGCCGTCCATGATGACCGCCGCCTCGACGCCGGAGTTCACCGCGTCGATGCAGTTCTCGACCTTCGGGATCATGCCGCCCGAGATCGTGCCGTCGGCGATCAGGGCGCGCGCCTGGTCGACCGTCATCTCGGGGATCAGCTGGCCGTTCTTGTCGAGCACGCCCGGCACGTCGGTCAGGAACAAGAGCCGCTTGGCCTTCATCGCGCCGGCGATCGCGCCGGCCGAGGTGTCGGCGTTGATGTTGTAGGTCAGCTCGTCGTCGACGCCGAAGCCGATCGGCGCCACCACCGGGATGACGTCGGCGCGGCGCAGCTGCTCGAGCACCATGACGTTGATCTTGGCCGGCTCGCCGACCTGCTTGAGGTCGACCTTCAGCAGTTCGCCGCTCTTGGGGTCGCGCATCTCGGTGACCTTGCGCGCCAGGATCAGGTTGCCGTCCTTGCCGCAGATGCCGACGGCGATGCCGCCGCACTCGTTGATGTCGGCGACGATCGCCTTGTTGATCGAGCCGGCCAGCACCATCTCGACGATCTCCATCGTCGCCGCGTCGGTGACGCGCAGGCCGTTGACGAAGGTGCTCTTGATGCCGACGCGCTCCAGCATCTTGTTGATCTGCGGGCCGCCGCCGTGGACCACCACCGGGTTCATGCCGACCTGCTTCATCAGCACGATGTCGCGCGCCACGAGGTCGCCCAGCTTCGGATCGGTCATGGCGTGGCCGCCGTACTTCACCACGAAGGTCGCGTCGTTGTGCCGGCGCATGTAGGGCAGGGCCTTGGAGATGGTCTCCGCCATGCGGATGAGCCGCTTCTGCTCCTTGTCAGTCTGGACCGGCTCGGCCATCTCAGCGCGTCCCCACGTTGGCAAAAGCCCTCTCCGGGCGGGAGAGGGCCAAGCGGCATTCTAATACAGGCGGGCCGCGGATAGAAGAAGCCGGCCAGCCGCGGCAGGATGTCCGGATGATCGACGACGACACCCTGGCGCGCGACGGCTTCTGCGTCCTTCCCCGCCTGCTCGACGCGGCCGCCTGCCGGGACCTCGCCGCGTCGTGGCAGGCCCCCGAGCGGTTCCGCAGCCATGTCGTGATGCAGCGCCACGGCTACGGCCAGGGCGACTACCGCTACTTCGCCTACCCGCTGCCCGGGCCGGTCGAGGCGCTGCGCCAGGCGCTCTACCCGGCGCTGGCCGTCGTCGCCAACCGCTGGAACGCGGCGCTGGGCGTCGCGGCGCGCTACCCGGACCGCCTGTCGGACTGGCTGGCCCATTGCCACGCGAACGGCCAGCCGCGCCCGACCCCGCTGCTGCTGCGCTACGGCGCCGGCGACTACAACTGCCTGCACCGCGACCTCTACGGCCCGCTGGTCTTCCCGCTGCAGGTCGCCGTGCTGCTGAGCGAGCCCGGGCAGGACTTCGAGGGTGGCGAGTTCATGCTGGTCGAGCAGCGGCCGCGCAAGCAGTCGCGCGGCACGGTCGTGCCGCTCGGCCGCGGCGATGCCGTCGCCTTCGCGGTCAACCAGCGGCCGGCGCAGGGAACCCGCGGCGTCCATCGCACGGCGATGCGCCACGGCGTGTCGACGATCCGCCGCGGTGAACGCTTCACCCTGGGCCTGATCTTCCACGATGCCGCCTGATGGCGGCGCACGATGCCGCCTGACAGCGGCGCGGCCTAGCTGATCAGTTCGCGGGTCGTGTAGTCGCGCTGGCGCTCGCCCACGATCACCGTGCCATGGCGGTCGGGATCGGCCCAGGTGGTCGCGGCGGGCATCGGCTTGCGGGCGGGGGCCGCCAGCTGGCGGGCGATCCACGCCCGGGCCTCGTGCAGCGAGCGGAACAGCTCGACCGGCCCCTCCGCCGCGGTGTGCTCGGCGAAGCGCTTGGCGAACGGCGACTCGCGGGTGCCGACCACGAAGGCGACCGGGCCGCGCGGGTCGTTGTCGGAGCCGCGCAGCAGGGTGGCCAGGCTGGCGATGTCCTCGGGCGTGAAATCGAAGGCGGCGCTGGCGATCTCGACGATCTTGGCGAACCGGCGGACCTTGGCATCGGCCAGCTTCTGGGCGCTGGCGCGGACCTCGGGACCGTTCACGGTGCCGCGCGCCACGATGGTGACGAGGCGATGCAGGGGCGAGATCTCAAGGTAGATCGGCACGCTTGGCCTCCGGGACGGTCTCACGAACTATCGCATGGCACCGTTACTCCGTGGCAGCACGATGGCGCATAGCTCGCCGTCCGGGACGCCATCCTCTTGCCTTGTTCGTGCAGCATTCCGGGGGCCATCCGGGACCATTCGCCCATGGTGCGACCGCCTGCCGGCCTTTATCTTGCAGGACCGGGGAAAAATGAGAGTGCGATGAAGAAGACCGTCCTGTCGTTGTGCCTGTTGGCCCTGCCGTCACTGGCCCTGGCCCAGGCGCCCCCGGCGCCGCCGCCCCTGCCGCAATGGTTCGTCGAGATCGACGTCAACAAGAAGGGCGAGGTGACCCGCGTCGACTTCCTCAAGTACCGGCTGAAGTCGTTCGAGGAACTCGACACCAACAAGGACAACAAGCTGTCGATCGACGAGTTCCTCAAGCTCGCCGACGCGCCCTACGCCACCGACCAGCCGGGCGGTCCGAACGCCGAGGAGCGGCGCAAGATGCTGCGCTCGGCCTTCACCAGCCTCGACACCAATGGCAGCGGCTTCATCGAGCGCAGCGAGGCCGAGGCGCCGATCCAGGCCGAGTTCAACCAGCTCGACACCGATCGCGACAACAAGATCACCGAGCCCGAAATCCGGCTGATCATGCAGCGCATGCAGCAGCGCCAGGACGCCGAGCGCATGCGCGCCGAGGCCGAGAGGCGCAAGGGCATGGTGACGCTGAACGACCTGATCGACATGCAGATGCGCGACGCCGACAAGCTCGACAAGAACGGCGACGGCCGCGTCACCCAGCAGGAATACCTCGTGATGGCCGGCCCGGCCGACGGGCAGCAGGCCCAGGGCCTGCTGCCGTTCGAGATCCGCAAGCAGCTGGTGCTGCAGAAGTTCCAGTCGATCGACACCAACAAGGACGGCATCATCGACCGGCCCGAGCTGACGGCCTACTCGGTGAAGGAGTTCTTCGACACCGACACCAACAAGGACCGCTTCCTCGATCCCGACGAGATCAAGAAGTTCCAGGAAGCCGAGGCGGCGCGGACACAGGAGCTGGTGAAGAAGCTGGCGCCGGCCGCCCCCGCCCAGCCGGCACGGCCGGCGACCCCGCCGGCGCAGCAGCGCGCCCCGGCGCCCGCCGGGCCGCCGGGCGGCCTGCCGCAGGGTACGCGCTAGAGGGCTCGCCCCAGAGGGCTCACATCGCGACGGCAGGCGGCGGCTCAGGCCGCCGCCACCGCCCTCAACTCGGCCCGCAGTTCGGGAATGCCGAAACCGGTCTCGCTGCTGGTCGCCACCACCACCGGGTGGGCGGCGCCGTGCTTGCGCGCCACCGCCTCGGCGGCGGCGATCGCCGCCGGGATGTCCTTGGCCCGCAGCTGGTCGGCCTTGGTCAGCACGATCTGGTAGGACACCGCCGCGCTATCGAGGTTCTTCATGGTCTCGCGGTCGCTCTCCTTGACGCCATGCCGCGAGTCGATCAGCAGGCACACCCGCTTGAGCGTCGGCCGGCCGCGCAGGTAGGCGGAGGCGAGGTCCTGCCACGCCTCCTTCATCGAACGCGACACCTTGGCGAAACCATAGCCCGGCAGGTCGACCAGGAAGACCTGCCCGGCGAGGTCGAAGAAGTTGATCTGCCGCGTGTGGCCGGGCTTGGACGAGGTGCGGGCCAGCGTGCGCCGGCCGGTCAGGGCGTTGACCAGGCTCGACTTGCCGACGTTGGAGCGGCCGGCGAAGGCGACCTCGGGCAGCGAGATGCCCGGCATCGACTCGAAGGTCGCCGCGCCGGCCACGAACTCGCAGGGACCGGCGAACAGCTTGCGGCCGGCCTCGAGCTCGGCCGGCGACAGGCCGTCCGGCGTGTCCGACGGCATCAGCGCTTCTTCTTGCCGCCGCCGCCGCTGCCGCCCGGGTTGCCGCCCGGGCCGCCGCCCTTCTTGCCGCCACCGTCGGCCGGCGTCGCGACCGCGACCGCGGCGGTCGGCTTGCCGTGCTGGCGCATGATCGTCCATTGCTGGCCGATCGACAGGATGTTGCTCCACGCCCAGTAGATCACCAGGCCGGCGGCGAACGGCGCCAGCATGAAGGTGAACATGATCGGCAGGAACTGGAACACGCGCGCCTGCACCGGGTCGGTCGGCTGCGGGTTCAGCTTCTGCTGCAGGAACATCGTGACGCCCATGATGAGCGGCCAGATGCCGATGTTGAAGAAGTGCAGGAACTCCGGGACCTGCCAGTTGAACAGGCCGAAGCCGGTCAGGATGGTCAGCGGGTCGGGCGCGCTGAGGTCCTTGATCCAGCCGTAGAACGGCGCGTGGCGCATCTCGATGGTGGTGTAGAGCACCTTGTAGAGCGCGAAGAACACCGGGATCTGCACCATGATGGGAAGGCAGCCCGCCGCCGGGTTGACCTTCTCGCGGCGGTACAGCTGCATCATCTCCTGGTTGAGCCGCTGGCGGTCCTCGCCGAAGCGCTCCTTCAGCTTCTCCATCTCCGGCTGCAGCGCCTTCATCTTGCTCATCGCCTTGTAGGACTTGTTGGCGAGCGGGAAGAACAGCGCCTTGACGATGACGGTCAGCACGAGGATCGACAGACCGAAGTTGCCGAGGTGCAGGTACAGCCAGTCGAGCAGCCAGAACAGCGGCCGCGTGAAGAACGAGAACCAGCCCCAGTCGATCGTCAGGTCGAACTTCTCGATGCTGTAGCGGCTCTCGTAGTCCGAGATCACGCGCACGATCTTGGCGCCGGCGAACAGCATCGACTGCGACGACTCGGTGGCGCCCGGCGGGACCACCTTCTGCGGCGTCACGAAGTCGATCTGGTACTTCTGGTCCGGCGCGTTGCCGGTCCGCTGCAGCGTGACGTCGACCTTCTGCTTCTGGTCGGGGACCAGCGTCGCCATCCAGTACTTGTCGGTGATGCCGACCCAGCCGCCGGTCGTCGTGAAGTTCTGCTTCGGCTTGTCCTTGAAGTCCGAGTAGCTGAACTCCTTGAGGCTGCCGTTGAAGACGCCGTAGGGGCCCTCGTGCAGGATGTAGGTGCCGTCGGCCTTGGGCTCGCCGTAGCGCACCGCGAGGCTCCACGGGTACAGCGTCACCGGCTTGTCCGACTTGTTCTCGACGCTCTGCTTCACGGTGAACATGAAGAAGTCGTCGAGCGCGACGTCGAGCGCGAACAGCAGGCCCTGGCCGTTGTCCCAGGTCAGCCGCACCGGCTTGCCCGGCGCCACGCTCGGCGCGCTGGCGGTCCACAGCGTGTCGGGACCGGGCACCTTCACCGTCGGGTCGGCGGCCGACCAGCCGAACTCGGCGTAGTAGGGATGGGCGCTGCCGACCGGCGACAGCACCGCCACCGGGTCGCTCTTGGGATCGACCGTCTCGCGGTACTTCACGAGGCGCACGTCGTCGATGCGCGCGCCCTTCAGCGAGATCGAGCCGAGCAGCTCGGGCGTGTTGAAGGTGACGCGCGGGGTGAGGGCCAGCGCCTCGGGGCGGCTGACGACCTGCGCGGCCTGGGCGGGGGCACCCGGCACGGTGCCCGGGGCGCCGCCCGGCTGCGGCGTCGCCGGGGTGCCGGCCGTGCCGCCCGGCGCGGTGGCCTGCTGCTGCTGCTGCGTGGTCGGGGCGGGCGGCGTCTTGGCCGGCGGGAAGGCGTATTGCCAGCCCACGATGATCAGCACCGAGAGCACGATGGCGACGACGAAGTTCTTCTGGTCCATGTCTCTGGCTTCAGGTGCGCTCGGCGGGTTGACAGGAAAGGCGGCTCGGCGGGACCGGGTCGTAACCGGCGGCGCCCCACGGGCCGCAGCGGCACAGGCGATGGGCCGCCAGCCAGCTGCCGCGCAGCGCGCCGTGACGCGACACCGCCTCGGCCGCGTAGGCCGAGCACGACGGCTCGTAGCGGCAGGCGCCGACGAAGAAGTAGGCCAGCGTGAGCTGATAGAAACGTATCGCTGCGCGCAGGGCCCCGGAGGCGAGGCGGGAAAGCATGCGGCCCGGAAACTGGCGATTTGCCGGCGACAGCGCAAGCCGTGCGTTGGGGGTCATGAGGTCGCTGCGGACGGCAGTGTCGCGGACAGCGCCTTGAGCCGCTTCAGCGCGTCGACCAGCTCGCCCTGCATCGCGGCGAAGTCGCGGGAGATCGCGCCCTGGCGGCCGACCAGCACGTAGTCGAGGTCGGGCCGGGCCTGGGCCGGGATGATGGCGCGGGCGATCTCGCGCAGCCGGCGGCGCACGCGGTTGCGCACCACGGCGTTGCCGACCTTGCGGCTGACCGTGAAGCCGACCCGCACGAGCGGCACGGCGAGGTCGGCCGGGGCGGGGGCGATCTGGAGGACGAAGCCGGGCATGGCGCAGCGGCGCCCGGCCTGGACGCGCAGGAAGTCGCGGCGGTTCGGCAGTCGCCCGAGGCGTGCCGAGGCCAAGGGCCTGAAGCCCCGGCTAGGCCGAGAGACGCTTGCGGCCCGACGCGCGACGGTTGGCGATGACCTTGCGGCCGCCCACCGTAGCCATGCGGGACCGGAAGCCGTGACGGCGCTTGCGAACCAGCTTGCTCGGCTGATAGGTGCGTTTCATCACGCAACTCCTTTAAAGACAAGCCCCCGCGCAGTCAGGGCGGGGGCGAAAACTGAGGCCGAGGGTAATAAGCGGGCCGGGAGCCGGAGTCAACGGTTGCCCACAGGGGTCCGGCCCGACTTGTCCTCGCGCGCATTTGCCTTGAGGGCGGCCCCCGACCGGCCAATATCGGGTCCCGGCCACCCGTAGGTAGCATGACCTCTCCGCTGTGGCGCCGGTTCCTGCCCGCGCTCGTCCTGCTGGCGGGCCTGGCGCTGTTCCTGGTTTTCGGCCCCGACCGCTCCCTCTCGTTCGAGATGCTGGCCCGGCACCATGCCGAGCTGGTCGGCTGGGTGGCGGGGCACCGCGCGGCGGCGATCGTCGTTTTCGTGGCGGTCTACGCGCTGGCCGTCGCCTTCTCGCTGCCGGTGGCCATCCTGGTGACGCCGCTGGGCGGCTTCCTGTTCGGCCTGTGGCTGGGCGCGCTGCTGTCGGTGATCGGCGCCACGGCCGGCTCGGTCGCGGTGTTCGTGGCGGCGCGCAGCGCGCTGGGCGACGTGCTGCAGCGCCGCGCCGCGCCGTGGCTCCACCGCTTCGAGGACGGGTTCCGCCGCGACGGCATCAGCTACCTGCTGTTCCTGCGGCTGGTCCCGGTCTTCCCGTTCTGGCTGGTCAACATCGTGCCCGCCCTGCTCGGCATGAGGCTGCTGCCCTACACGCTGGCGACCCTGGTTGGCATCGTGCCGGCGGCGCTGGTCTATGCCGGCGCCGGCGCCGGCTTCGGCGCGGTGTTCGCGCGCGGCGAGACGCCCGACCTCGGGCTGCTGCTGCAATGGCCGGTCCTGCTGCCGCTGCTCGGGCTGAGCGCGCTGTCGCTGCTGCCGGTGCTGGTCGGCCGCCTGCGCGGCCGCCGGGGGGCACCGTGAGCGGGAGCACCGTGAGCGCGCCCCTGTCGCCCGACGTCTGCATCGTCGGCGCCGGCGCCGCCGGCCTCGTGGTCGCGGCCGCGGCGGCGCAGCTCGGGCTCGACGTCGTGCTGGTCGAGCGCGGCACGATGGGCGGCGACTGCCTCAACCACGGCTGCGTGCCGTCGAAGGCACTGATTGCCGCGGCGCACTATGCCCAGGCCCAGCGCGACGGCGCGCCGTTCGGCATCGCCGCGGTCGAGCCGCGCGTCGACTTCGCGCGCGTCATGGACCATGTCGCCGAGACCATCGCCGCGATCGCGCCGCACGATTCGGTCGAGCGCTTCGAGGGCCTGGGCGTGCGCGTGATCCGGGCCGAGGCGCGCTTCGTCGGCCGCACCGAACTGCAGGCCGGGCCGCACCGCATCGCCGCCCGGCGCATCGTGCTGGCGACCGGGTCGCGGCCGGCGATCCCGGCGATCCCCGGCCTCGCCGACGCGCCCTTCCTGACCAACGAGACGCTGTTCGCCAACCGCGTGCTGCCGGCCCACTTCGTGGTGATCGGCGGCGGCCCGGTCGGGCTCGAGATGGCGCAGGCCCATCGCCGGCTGGGCGCGCGCGTCACCGTGCTCGAAGCCGACAGGATCCTCGCCCGCGACGACCGCGAGCTGGCCGCCATCGTCGCGCGGCGGCTGGCCCGCGACGGCGTCGCGGTGCGCGAGCAGGCGCGGATCGCGCGGGTCGAGCGCAGCGGCACCGGCAGCACGGTCGTGCTGGCGGACGGCGAGCGCCTCGAGGCCTCGCACCTGCTGGTCGCGACCGGGCGCACCCCGACCGTCGACGGGCTGGCGCTCGACGTCGCCGGCATCGCCCATACCGCCCGCGGCATCACCGTCGACGACCGGCTGCGCACCTCCAACCGCCGGGTCTGGGCGATCGGCGACGTCAACGGGCGATACGCCTTCACCCACATGGCGGGACACGAGGCGTCGCTGTTCGTACGCGGCGCGCTGTTCCGGCTGCCGGCGCGGCTGCAGCCCGACCACGTGCCGTGGTGCACCTACACCGACCCCGAGCTGGCGCAGGTCGGCCTGGGCGAGGCGGCGGCGCGCGAGCGGCACGGCGACGCGGTGCGCGTGCTGCGCGCCGACCTCGCCGACAACGATCGCGGCCGCACCCAGCGGCTCGACGCGGGCGCGATCAAGGTGGTGACCGGCCGGGGCGGCCGCGTGCTCGGCGCCGCGATCGCCGGGCCGCAGGCCGGCGAGCTGATCCAGCCGTGGTGCCTCGCCGTGCAACGCGGCCTGAAGATCTCGGCGCTGGCCGGCTTCGTGCCGCCGTACCCGACGCTGGGCGAAGCCGGCAAGCGCGCCGCCGGCAGCTACTACGCGGCCACCCTGTTCGGGCCGCGCACGCGCCGGCTGGTGCGGCTTCTCGCGCGCCTGCCGGTGTGGTGACGAAGCGCGCGTCGTGTATCATCGGCGCGCCCTGAAGGAGAGTGATCGATGAAGTTTGCGCGCGTCCTGGTCGCGGCGGCGATCGCGCTGTCGCCCCTGTCGGCGGCGATGGCCCAGCCGGCGGCGGCGCCCGACCTCGGCCTCAAGGTCGAGATCGAGCCGAAGGCGATGGCGATCGTCAAGGCGATGGCCGACAAGCTGGCCGCCGCGAAGTCGATGAGCTTCACCGCCGTCGCGACCTACGAAAGCCCCGACCGCACCGGCCTGCCACTGCTCTACCTGACGACGTCCGACGTGACGATGCAGCGGCCGAACAAGCTCAAGGTGATCTCGCCGGGCGACGGGCCGCGCACCGAGTTCTGGTACGACGGCAAGACGGTGCAGGCCTACGACCCGGCGGCGAAGCTGGTCGCCGTGGTCAACGCGCCGGACACCATCGACGCCATGCTGCGCGCCGCCTTCCAGCACGCCGCGATCTACTTTCCCTTCACCGACCTGGTGGTCAGCGACCCGCTGGCGGCGATCAGCGAGAAGCTGAAGATCGCCTTCGTGGTCGGCCAGTCGGCGATCGTCGGCGGCGTCGCCACCGACATCGTGGTGCTGGTGACCGAGCTGGCCCACGTGCAGCTGTGGATCGGCCGCGACGACAAGCTGCCGCGCATGATGACGGCGATCTTCCCCGAGGACCCGGCCAAGCTGCGCCACACCGTCGTGCTGTCGAACTGGAAGCTCGATCCGCCGCTGGCGGCCGACGCCTTCACGTTCACGCCGCCGGCCGGCACCAACCGCATTCCGTTTGCCCCGCCGGGCGCCAGCGCCCCGGCCGCCAAGTGAGGGGCCGCCAAGTGAGGGAGAGCCCGATGAAGAAGACCCTGTTCGTCCTCGGCGCGCTCGCGATGGCCGCGCCGGTCCCGGCCTTCGCCTACTTCCATGCCGGCGGCTGGAGCGGCGACCGCTCGTCGTGGTCGGCGCACTCGTGGCGCGGCGGCACGGCCAGCGGCGGTGATGGATCGTGGAGCGCCACCGGCTACCGCGGCGGCACGGCCAGCGGCGGCGGCGGATCGTGGAACGCGACTGGCTACCGCGGCGGCACCGCGAGCGGCGGCGGCGGATCGTGGAACGCCACCGGCGCCGACGGCGGCCACTACTACGGCGGGCCGGACTACTATCACGGCGGCTACTACGGCGCGTACAACTCGCCCACCGTGGTCAACCACTACGGCGCGACCTGCTGGAACTGCGGCGGCTGGAACACCGGCGGCGCGGCCGCGGCCGGCCTGGTGGCGGGCGCGGCGGTCGGCGCGGTGGCGGCCGGCGCCGCCAGCAGCAACGCCTACAATGCCGGTGTCGCGGCCGGCCAGGCGCAGGCCAGCGCCAACCCGCCGGGCACGATCTACGGCGTCCTGCCGTCGGGCTGCAATTACCAGCCGGTCAACGGCCAGCCCTACTACGCCTGCTCGACCGGGGCCTGGATGCAGCCGGCCTACGGCGCCAACGGCGTCTACTACCGCGTGGTGCCCGCCCCCTAAGAGTTGAAGGACGGGCGCCTAGGAGGGGGCGGGACGGTCGGCTAAAGTCTGCGCGATGGCTGCCGACGTCACCCTCCACGCCCAGGCCCAGGCTCAGGCCCAGGCCGCCGCGGCCGCCCGTCGGCGCCGCTGGTCGTTCGGCCTGTCGTGGCGCATCCTCGGCCTCGTCGTCGTCGCGCTGATGACCGCCGAGGTCGCGGTCTTCCTGCCGTCGATCGCGCGCTTCCGCTACGTCTACCTGAACCAGCTGATCGAGAGCGGCACGCTGGCCGCGCTGGCGCTCGACGCGACGCCCGACAACATGGTCACCGACCAGGTCAAGCGGACGCTGCTCGACCATGCCCGCGTCGACGCCGTCGTGCTGGTCGAGCCCGACAAGCCCAAGCGCGCCCTGCTCAACATCGAGCCGACCCCCGAGATGCCGGCCTTCAACCTCAAGGAGGAAGGCGCGCTGATGCTGATCTGGGACGCGCTGAAGGCGATGACCAACGACGGGGCGCTCTACATCCGCGTCGGCGGTCAGTCGCTGCGCCTGCCCAAGGCGATGATCTGGATCGTGGTCGACGAGCTGCCGATGCGCATCGCGATGTACCAGTACGCCGGCCGCGTGCTGGTGCTGTCGATCATCATCGCGCTGTTCACCGCCTCGCTGCTCTACCTCGCGCTGCGCTGGCTGGTGATCCTGCCGCTGCAGGGCCTGTCGGCCGACATGGTCGCCTTCCGCCGCGCCCCCGAGGGCCCGGCGCTCGATCCGCCGCCCAGCCGGCGGCGCGACGAGATCGGCGTGGTCGACCGCGAGTTCCGCAACCTGCAGCGCGAGCTGCGCGCGTCACTGCGCCAGAAGTCGCGGCTGGCCGAGATCGGCGCGGCGACCAACAAGATCAACCACGACCTGCGCAACATGCTGTCGACGGCGCGCCTGCTGTCCGACCGGCTGGCGCGCAGCCAGGACGAGCGCACCCGCGTGCTGGCGCCGACCATCCTCAACACCATCGACCGCGCCGCCCGGCTGGCCAGCGACGCCATCGAGTACGTGCGCGACAAGCCGACGCCGCGGCTGGCCGCGATCGACCTCGCCGACCTGGTCGACGAGGTCGGCATCGCGCTGCAGGAGCAGGGCGAGGAGAACGATCCCAACCTGCTGCGCACCTGGGTGAACGAGGTCGCGGCCGGCGAGACGCTGCACGGCGACCGCGACCTGCTCTACCGGGTGTTCGTCAACCTCGGGCGCAATGCCTACGAGGCCGGGGCGTCGAGCGTGACGGTGCGCTGCGCCCGCGACGGCCGGCGCGTGTTCGTCGACGTCGTCGACAACGGGCCGGGCGTGCCGGACGACATGGTGCACGACATCTTCCGGCCGTTCGTCGGCGGCCGCCGCGCCGGCAATGCCGGCCTCGGCCTCGCCATCGCGCACGAGCTGGTCGCGGTGCATGGCGGCGAGATCGCGCTGGCCGCCACCGGGCCGCAGGGCACGACCTTCCGCATCGACTTGCCGACCTGATCCCGCCCCCAGCCTGAGCGCGCCTCAGGCCGGCGCGCGCAGGCGCATCATGAATTCGCGGATCCGCCGGGCATTGACGCCGAGGTCGGTCTGGCCGTCGCGGCTCTTGGAGCGGATGTCGACCCGGCTGCCGCTGCCGTCGGCCTTCACCCGCACCACGACGTCGTCGCGGAAGCCGAACCAGTCGGTGGTCGCCACGCCCTCCAGCCGTCCCTCGGCCGGCACGCTGGCCACGATGTCCCAACCCATCGACCGCGCCACCGCCTCGACCCGCTTGAAGGCCTCGGCCGGCGGCACCGCCAGCACCACCGGCCCGATGTCGGGGTAGGCGTCGCGCTGCAGCACCGGCGCGTGGCCGCCCGGCCAGGCCGGCGGGTTGGTGGCGCCGCGGCGCAGCGGCACGGTGGCGACCAGCGGCGGCGGGTTGGCGGTGTCGGTCGAGATGTCGTTGAGCTCGGGCGACTGCTGGGCGCGCACGAACAGGGTGAGCGGCATCCAGGCGGCGGCGACGCCGATCGCCACCGCCAGCACGGCGGCGACGAAGCCGCGGCGGCGGTCGCCCGGCCGGGTCGGCAGGATGGTGGCGACGCCCAGCGCCACGCCCGCGACGGCGACGTAGAGGCCGTAGCGGAACAGCGCGAAGGTCGCCTCGAACGGCAGGCCGGCGAAACGGTGCAGCGGCCCGGCGGCGGCAACGATCAGCGCAGCGACGCAGGCCATGATGAAAGCCATGCGCGCGAGGCGATGGCTGACCGGGTTTCCCGAGCGGGCGAACATGGCGTCGGGACGTATCGTAATCTCGAATGACCTGGGACGCACGTTCGGCTCGACAGGCTGGAGTTCATTCTTTATGCGGCCGGGATGACCACCCGAAACGACGGCAGCCAGCGGCGCGCCATGGCGGCGGGCTTCGGCGCCATCGCACTGTGGGGCGCCCTGGCCGCGCTCTCGGTCTCGGCCGGGCCGATCCCGCCGTTCCAGATGGTCGCGATGACCTTCGCCATCGGCGCCGCTATCGGCATCGCGCGGGCGCGCGCCCGCGGCGTCGGCTGGCGGGCCCTGGTCGGCTGGCCCGGCCCGGTCTGGCTGCTCGGGGTCGGCGGTCTGTTCGGCTACCACGCCCTCTACTTCGCCGCCCTGCAGCTTGCCCCGCCGGCCGAGGCCAACCTCGTGAACTATCTGTGGCCGTTGCTGATCGTGCTGCTGTCGGCGCCGCTGGCCGGCGAGAAGCTGGGCTGGCCGCACCTCGTGGGCGCGCTGCTGGGCTTCGGCGGCATCGTGCTGCTGGCGCTGGCCCGCGGCCTCAGCTTCGAAGGCAGCCACGCGCTGGGCTACCTGCTGGCGCTGGGCTGCGCCTTCGCGTGGTCGCTCTATTCCGTCCTGTCGCGCCGCTTCGGCGAGACGCCGACCGA
Source organism: Pseudomonadota bacterium (assembly GCA_020160955.1). GTDB lineage: Bacteria > Pseudomonadota > Alphaproteobacteria > Reyranellales > Reyranellaceae > Reyranella. The sequence goes on along the minus strand of JAIUOX010000012.1, from coordinate 26,315 downwards.
CGCCATCGCCGCCTTCTGCGCCGCCGCCGCGCTGCTGTCGCTGGGCTGCCACGTCGTGTTCGAGCGCACCGTGTGGCCGGCGACGGGCGGGGCGTGGCTGTCGGTCGTGGCGCTGGGTCTCGGGCCGGCCGGCGCCGCCTTCTACCTGTGGGACCACGCGGTGAAGCGCGGCGACATCCGCGCGCTGGGGGCGCTGTCCTACGCCACGCCGATCCTGTCGACGGCGCTGCTGATCGCCTGCGGGCTGGCCCAGCCGACGGCGGCCCTGCTGGCCGCCGCGCTGCTGGTCACCGCCGGCGCGGTGCTGGCGTCGCGGGATTTGTGGAAGAGGCGGTAAAGGTCCCTCGCTACGCTCGGGATGACAGGCTTATTGGCCCGGCGACCAGCCGGGCGGCGCCAGCTCGAAGCCGGCGAAGTCGAAGCCCGGCGCCACGGTGCAGCCGACCAGCGTCCAGGCGCCGAGCGAGCGCGCCGCCTGCCACACGGTGCGCGGCACCACGATCTGCGGCTGCTCGCCGATCCCGAAGTCGATGCCCAGCCGGTGATGCCGCACCGTCCGGCCGTCGGCGCTCATCGACAGTTCGAGCGGTGCCCCGGCGTAGTGGTGCCAGGTCTCGTCGGCATCGACGCGGTGCCAGTGCGAGCGCTCGCCGGCGCGCAGCAGGAAGTAGATCGCCGTGCCGCTCGAGCGGCCCTCGCCGGGCGCGCGAAAGGTCTCGACGTAGTGGCCGCCCTCGGGATGCGGCTTCATCCCGAGCCGGCGGATGATCTCCTCGGCCGTCATGCGCGTCCTCAGGCCGGCGGCGGCACCGTCGCCTTCATCGACGGCAGCTTGGAGAAGGCCGCGAACCACTTGGTGAGCTTCGGCCGCTTGGCCCGCCAGTCGTGGTCGCCGAACCGGAAGTCGAGGTAGCCCAGCGCGCAGGCGATGGTGATGGTGCCGAGCGTCGGCTTGCCCTTCAGCACCTTGGCCTCGGCCTCCAGCGTGTCGAGCACGCCCTCGATCTTCTTGACCTGGCCCTGGCTCCATTCCGGCCAGCGCCGGTTCTCGGGGCGCAGGAAGGTCTCGTAGCGGGCCAGCAGCGCGGCATCGAGCAGGCCGTCGCCCATCGCCTGCTGGCGCAGCGCCACCCAGCGGCCGCGGCCCTTGCGCGGCAGCAGCTTGCGGCCCTTGTGCTGGTGGTCGAGGTACTCGCAGATCACCGGCGAGTCGAACAGGTCCATGCCCTTGACCGACAGGACCGGGATCTTGCCGATCGGGTTGTGCTTGTCGACGTCGGCGTTGGGCGCGATCGGGGTCAGCGCGACGTTGATCATCTCGAGCTTCTTGTCGAGGCCGGCCTCGAGCGCCAGCACGCGCACCTTGCGCGCGTAGGGCGAGGAGGGCGAGTAGAACAGTCTCATCTTGGCCATGGAATCGGTCCTCTCTCGGCGGTGTCTTCAGGCGATGACGGCGTGCGGGATCTCGGTGTCGTTGAGGCGCACCTTCTGCGCCGTGTCGAGCAGCTGCTGCCAGGTCGTGCCGTCGATCGGCACGCCGTTCTTCTCGCGGTCGGCGCGGCGCATCCGCTCCGGCTCGCCGGGCGTCAGCACCTCGTCGACGCCGGGCGCCGGGCGGGCCGACTTGACCCAGTCGATGAAGGTGTCGACCTCGTCCTCGAAGAACGCCGTGCCGCCCATCGAGTCGGGATCGATGATGATCGACAGCATGTTGTTGATGATGTCGGTGCTGTTCTGCTTGATCGTGCGCGGGCTGTGGGTGCGGCCGCCGGTCAGCGCGCCGGCCAGCAGGTCGCAGATCACCGCCAGGCCGCCGCCCTTGTGCAGGCCGAACGGCAGGATCGCGCCGTAGGGCGGGTTGTACATGACGCCCGGGTGGGTGGTCGGGAAGCCGTTGACGTCGATCAGCAGGCCCTCGTCCATCTGGACCTTCTTGTTGTTGGCGACGCGGACCTTGCCCATCGCCACCTGGCTGGTCGCGAAGTCGAGCACGATCGGCTCGCGGCCCTTGCGCGGGATGGCGGTGCAGTAGGGGTTGGTGGTGAAGCGCGCCTCGGCGCCGCCGAACGGCGCGACCAGCGGCTTGTGGCCGTGCACGTTGACCCAGTGGATGCTGACCAGGCCGGCGCGCGCGCACTGCTCGCCCCAGTGGCCGATCCGGCCGATGTGGTGCGAGTTCTTGAGGCCGACGACGCAGACGCCGTGCTTGCGGGCCCGCTCGATGCCGATGTCCATGGCCTCCTTGGCGATCACCTGGCCGTAGCCGGCGCCGCCGTCGACCACGATCACCGCGCCATTGTCGCGCTCGATCTTTGCATGGTGGTTACGGACGCAGGCGCCGTTGCCGGTGTTCTGGATGTAGTGCGGGATCATGCCGACGCCGTGGCTGTCGTGGCCGAACAGGTTGGCCAGCACGAGGTGGTCGGCGATCAGCTTCGCCTCGTCCGCCGCGCTGCCGTCGGCCCGGCAGATCGCCGTGACGAACGCATGCAGCCGATCCGGCGCGATCCTGACCTCGCCGACTGAACTCTTGGCCTCGGCCATACCCGTCATTCCTCCGTGGTTTGGCGCCACCGTTCCGCGTCGGCGGGGTCCTGTCAACCGAACCGGCCAAGTCCCTGAAACACCGCCGCAATTCGGCCCTCCCGAGGCGGCAAGACGGGTCCGGCGGCGCGTGCTATGCCTGCCGAAGAGACAAGAGGCCTGCGTGCGCTTTTTCCTCCGCCTGTCGTGGCTGCTGCTGCTGACGCTGTCGTGCGTCGGCCCGGCGCTGGCCCAGACCGCGAACCAGCCGCCGCAACGGCCGTTCTCGCAGCTGGTCGACCTGTGGACCCGCCAGCTCGACCGCGTCGTGGCGCGGATCGACCAGCGCGACCTTCTGCCGGTCGAGATCGACGGGCTGCGCGAGCAGGTGGCCGACGTGCGTGCCGCCGCGGTCGCCGCCGCCAGCCTGGCCCGCAACGACCTCGCCGACACGCGCCGCCTGCTGGCGCCGCTCGAGGTCAAGACCGGCGCCGACTCGGTGCCCGAGTCCGACGGCGTCAAGGCCGAGCGCGAGCGCCTGACCGAGCAGGCCGCGGTCAGCGAGGGCCGCGTCAAGCAGGCCGAGGTGGTGATCGCCCGCGCCGACCAGCTGAACGAGCGCCTGACCAAGCTGCGCGGCGAGGTCATGCTGCAGACCCTGCTGCGGCGCGATTCGCCGCCGCTGTCGCGCCCGGTCTGGAACAACCTCGGGCCGCAGCTCTCGGCCGCCGCGCAGGCGCTGTCGGGCGCGCTCGCCACCTGGGTGAAGGAGGGGCCGCGCTTCGAGAACCGTGACCTCGCCTCGCTCGGCATCTGGGCGGTCGTCACCATCGTGCTGTGGGTCGGCGTGCGCATGCTGCGCCGCCGGCTGGGCCGCGGCGAGGCCGCCGAGCCGGGCCATCGCGACCGCACCGTGGCCGCCGTGGTCGACGGCATCGGCCTGGTGCTGCTGCCGATCCTCGCCGTGCTGCTGATCGGCAAGCTGCTGGAGGCGACCACGCCGCCGCCGCCGATCGACACCCTGCTGCCGCAGCTGACCGCGCGGCTGGTCGCCTTCCTGCTGATCGTCGGCGTCACCGCGACGGCGCTGGCGCCGAACCGCCCGGCATGGCGCATCCTGCCCTTCACCGACGAGAGCGCGCGCGCCCTGTCCGGCGCGGTCCGCCGCCTGATGATCGTCAGCCTGTCGGTCGACTTCGTCTACGTGTCGCTGACCCACAGCGGCGTCGAGACCACCGCGGTGTCGGCGATGGGCGCGCTGGTCATGGCGGTGATCGTGTCGCTGCTGACCCTGCCGATCCTCGCCAACCGGTCGTGGCAGGCCACCCAGCCGGAGGGCAGCGAGCACTCCTCGATGATCGGCGGCACCTGGTGGTCGGTGACCCGGCTGCTGCTCAGCCTCGCCGTGCTGTCGTCGATCGTGTTCGCGCTGCTGGGCTACGCCACGCTGGCGGCGCACCTCAACAACGCGCTTTACACGACCGGCCTGCTGATCGCCGGCGCCTACCTGCTGCACCGCCTGTTCGGCGACCTGCTCGAGGAAGCCGCCGCGCCCGACACGCCGCCCGGGCGCTGGGTGCGCCAGCGGCTCGGCCTGCCGGAGGACGCGACGCTGCGCGGCCAGCACATCGTGCTGCTGCTGGTCGACATCGTCCTGGTGCTGCTGCTCGGCCTGCTGATCCCGGCGGCCTGGAACTTCGACACCGACGCCATCCTGACCGCCGCCGGCCACCTCGTGCGCGGCGTCAAGATCGGCGGCGTCACGATCTCGCTCGGCAACATCGGCATGGCGATCGTCGCCTTCGGCGTCTGCATCCTGCTGGCCCGGCTGGTGCGCCGCGTGGTGCGCGACCGCGTGATGCCGACGGTCGACGCGCCGTTGCCGCTGCGCCAGTCGATCGACGCCGGCCTCAACTACGTCGGCGTCATCGTCGCCATCCTGATCGGCGTCGGCGCGCTGGGCATCGACTTCACCAACCTGGCGATCGTGCTGGGCGCGCTGTCGGTCGGTATCGGCCTCGGCCTTCAGAACATCGCCAACAACGTCATCTCCGGCGTGTTCCTGCTGGTCGAGCGGCCGATCAAGGCGGGCGACTGGGTGTCGGTCAGCGGCCACGAGGGCTTCGTGCGCCGCATCAACATCCGCGCCACCGAGGTCGAGACCTTCCAGCGCACCCACGTCCTCGTGCCGAACAGCATCTTCCTGCAGAACCCGGTGGTGAACCGGACCTACGCTGACACCTCGAGCCGCGTCGAGCTCAAGCTCACCGTGCCGCTGTCGACCGACGTCGAGGTGCTCGAGACCGTGCTGCGCGAGGCCGCGCTCGACCATCCGCGCGTGCTGCGCGTGCCGGCGCCGATCGTGCGCTTCGTGCAGATCGGCACCACCGGCCTCGACTTCGAGCTGTTCGTCTTCGTCGCCCGGCTGGAAGACCGGCTGGTCGTCAACAACGACCTCAACCGCGCCATCCTGGAGCGGCTGGTCGCCCGCAAGATCGTCGATCCCGCGCCGGTGCCGCAGCTGCGGCTGCGCGGCCTCGAGGACCTGCCGCTGGCCGCCGCCGGCAAGCCGCGGCCGGGCGGCAGCCCCGACCGCAGCCCGGAAGCCCCCAACCCGCCGTCCGGGACGTCGCCCGGGACGTCGACCGGCGCGGCCGCCGACGATGCCGGCGCGGCGTCGTAGCGAGGAGGCGCCGCGGCGCCGCTGGCCGCTCGCCGTGCTGTTCGCGCTGGCCGTGCTGGCCGGCGTGGCGCTGTGGGCCTACGCGCCCAGCCTGCCGCCCGAGACGCTGATCGCCCGCTACGCCAACGACCGCTCGCGGTTCGTCGATGTCGGCGGCGTGCGCGCCCACGTCCGCGAGCAGGGCAATCCCGACGGCATCCCGCTGGTGCTGATCCACGGCGCGATGGGCTCGCTGCACCAGTGGGACGGCTGGGTCCGCGCGCTGCAGGACAAGGCGCGGCTGTACACCGTCGACCTGCCGGGCCACGGCCTGACCGGCACGTGGCCGCGCGACGAGTACACGATCGAGGCCTATGCCGACTTCGTCGAGGTGCTGGTCGACACGCTGGGCCTCGAGCGCTTCGCGCTGGCCGGCCACTCGATGGGCGGCGCCGTCGCCTGGACCTTCGCCGCGACCCGGCCCGACCGGGTCAGCCAGCTGATCCTGGTCGATTCGTCCGGCTACCCGCGCGCCGCCGGCGACGTGCCGCTGCCGACCCGGCTGGCCCGACTGCCGGTGATCGGCGACATCGGCATCTACTTCAAGCCGGACCGGCTGGTGCAACGGTCGCTGGCCGAGGTCTATGCCGACCCGGCGATGGTGACGCCCGAGCGGGTGCGCCGCACCGCCGAGCTGCAGCGCTTTCCCGGCAACCGCGAGGCCACGGTGCAGCGCGCCCGCACCCAGGAGCCGCTCGACCCGTCGGTACTGCGGCGGCTCGACATCCCGACGCTGATCCTGTGGGGGGCTAAGGACCGCTGGGTGCCGCCGGCCGACGCCTTCCGCTTCCAGGAGGACATCCGCGGGTCGAAGCTCGAGATCTTCGAGAAGCTGGGCCACAACCCGATGGAAGAGGACCCCGCGGCCACCGCCGCGGCGGTCGCCGCCTTCCTGCAGCCGATCCCCAACCAGGCGCCGGCCCCGCCGCCGCCCCCACCGCCGCCCGCCGACCCGACCGACACGACGGTCCAGCCGGCCGTGGTGCCGGAGAAGGATTGAGGAGCTGTCGGGACCGCGCGCGTCCCGCGCGCTCATGAGGCGCGCGGGACGCGCGCGGTCCCAGTCACGCCTTCAGCAACGCCACCACCTTCGCGAACGCCGCGTCGGCGATCGCCTCGATCTCGGCGGTGGTGCGGTTCTGGATGGGATGCGGCACGTAGACGACGGCCGGCTCGAAGCCCAGCGCGTCGCTCTGGGCGGCGACGCCATCGACGAAGCCGGTGGTGACGATGTTGACGCCCGGAAGGCCGCGGCTGTCGAGGTTCGCAAGGTCGTGCAGACTGCACGATGTGCAGGAGCCTCAATCGCTTAAGGCGATCACCGCGAGTTGCGCCTCGGCCGCGATCTGCTGCAGCAACGCGGTCGGCGCGACCTTGGTGTTGGTCGGCTTGGCGTAGCGCTTCGTGGCGATGCCGGCGGCGCGGAAGTGACCTTCCAGACGGTCGATGAATTCCTTGCCACGCGACTTGCCGATGTCCATCAGCGCCACGGTCCGGCCGTCGAGCGACGGCGGCGGCGCGAGGCGGGCGCGCCGGGTCGGGCTCTGCTCGGCGGTGGGATCGCGCAGGGAAAGCGATGCGGTCATGTCTGGATCTCCCTCGTGACGGCCTGGCATTCGGTGCGAACGCGCTGGCCGGGCCAGCCGCCGATGATGGCCGAGAACAGGCCGGCGTCGCCGCCGGCGCGAACGATCAGCAGCCCGTCGGGCTGGAACTTGTCGACGACCTTGTCCGCCAGCGACGGCGGCAGGCCCTCGCCGACGCCCTGCGCGCCGTACACGAGGTCGCGGCCCGGCCGCTTCAGCGCCTGGTACAGCGCGTCCTCCAGCCGGCGGCGCTCCCAGCCGGCGTCGCGGAAGATCGCCCAGTGCTCGGGCGACAGCACCAGCACGGCGTTGCCCGAGTCGCAGAGCTTGGGATGGCCGACGCCGAACAGCGCCATCGCCAGCGAGCGCACGAGGTCCTCCGGCGTGCGCGACTTCTGGTCGATGAAGCCGTGCACGCCCTCGCCGTGGAACAGCGTGACGGCGCTCTTGCCGGGCGCGATGCCGCGGCGCACCGACAGCGGCTCCCACGCCGGGTCGGACTCGTCCTCGGCGAAGCAGAAGGTGTACTTGCCGGGATTGCCCAGCGTCGCGCGATCGATCGCGCCGGGCAGGCCGCCGCCGACGTTGCGCACGATCAGCTGCAGGGCGCGGCCGATCGTGGCGTTGGCGCGGTTGCCCTGGCCCAGCGCGTTGACGCCGCTGTTCATGCCGATGGCGCGCGCCACCGGGCCGTTGATGATGACCAGCGGTCCCGAGAAGTGCGTCGTGCAGAGCAGCCCGTGCAGCGTGAACAGCGGGTCGAGCGCGGCTTCCAGCACGCCCAGCACGACCGGCATGTATTCCGGCTTGCAGCCGGCCATCACCGCGTTGATCGCCACCTTCTCGACCGTGCAGGGCGCGAGGTTCGGCGGCACCAGCCCGACCACCTCGTCGGGCCTGCGGTCGGTGCCGCCCAGCATGCGCAGGATGCGGTCGTCGGTCGGCGGCACGACCGGCAGGCCGTCGCTCCAGCCGCGCTCGAAGCAGGCCTCGATCGGGTCGTCCCATTCGCCGACCGCGATCGCCCGCGACGCCAGCTTGGGATCGCCGTAGCGCGCCACCAGCGTCTCGTGCACGCCGGGCTCGACGCTGCGCGAGCCGCAGCCCGGCTGCCATTCGGGCAGGCCGTCGCCCGCCGCGGCCTCGCCGGCGACGCGCCGCCACTCGCCGCGCTGCCAGCCGACGCAGCGCGCGACCTCGCGGCCGCCCTCGAAGCGGATCAGGGTCGGCACCGCCTCGACGTCGAGGCGGAACGAGCGTTCCAGCGCGCGATCGTCGATCACGGCGCGCACGCCGGACGGGAAGGCCGGGTCGTCCTGGACGATCACGGCGAGCGGCCCGGCGCGATCGAGGCTCTGCATCACCGGCTCGATCAGCGTGCAGGTCGGGCAGTCGCGCTTGGCGACGATCACGAGACCGTCGCGCGGCAGGAGCGTGTCGGGAGCCATGACCGAAGCGAAGACCGGCGGACGACGGCGGTCAAGAAGAGAAGGGTCCCGCGCTCCGCTACTCCGCCAGCAGCGCTTCCACCTGGCGGTCGATGAACGCCGCGTCCTCGGGATTGGACCACGGGTTGCCGGCGCGGTGGCCCCAGACCGAGGGGATCTCGACCAGGCGGCCGCGGCGCAGGTGCGGCAGCTCCTCGCGGTTGTCGTCGGTCTGGAAGTAGAGGTCGGTGGCCGACGGCATCAGCAGCACCTTCGCGGAGATGCCGGCCAGCGCCATCCGGAGATCGCCGCGGTAGAGGTCATTGGCCGAGATGTCGCCGTTCTGCCAGGTCCACAGCTGGGCCATCAGGTCGCGCGCGTCGCGGCGCAGGAAGTTGGCCTCCCACGACCGCACCAGGAAGTCCTCGAGGCTGGCGAAGCCCAGGCCGCGCCACATCTCGCGCCGGTAGAAGGTCTGGCTGAGCGCCCAGCCGGCGTAGATGCGGCCCATCGCGCGCAGGCCCTCCTCCGGCGTGCGGGCGTTCTGGACGGCGGAGCGCACGCCCTCGAGGAACACGAAGTTGTGCGGCGCGGTGCGTGCCGAGCCGCAGTTCACGACGATGCGCTCGACCGCGTCGCCGAACAGCGCCGCCCAGTGATAGGCCTGCTGCGCGCCCATCGACCAGCCGTAGACCATCTTCACGCGGTCGACGCCGAACTGCTCGGCCAGCAGGCGGCGCTGCTGCATGACATTGTCGTAGGTCGTGACCTCGGGGAACGGGCCCGGCGTGTTCGACGGCGACGAGCTCAGGCCGTTGGTGAACATGTTGGGGATGACGACGAAGTAGCGGCTCGGGTCGAGGCAGTGCTCGACCGCGACCAGCCACTCGATGTCGGTGTGCTGCGCGCCGTACGACGTCGGGTAGACGATGACGTTGTCGCGCTTGGGCGACAGCGTGCCGTAGCTCTTCCACGCGATGCGCGCGTCGCGCAGCGTGCCGCCGCGCTGCAGCGCGAGGTCGCCGCAGGAAAAGTCGCCTTGCTCGGTCCTCATCGGCCGAGCGTCCCGACGATGGCGCGCTGGACCTCGATGTAGCCCGACGACACGTACTTGAGGTGCGGCCGCAGGTGGCGGTGCGCCTCGGGCAGGTGGTGGAAGGCGATGTTGGGGAACAGGTGATGCTCGGCGTGGTACGGCAGGTTCCACATCAGGAAGCGGACCAGCGGGTTGCTGAGCGTCGTGCGCGTGTTGGCGAAGCCGTCGTCGGAATGCGGGCACAGCGTGTGTTCGCACAGCAGGTACAGGCGCAGGAACGGCAGGCCGCACAGCAGCGGCAGCACCCAGACCCACAGCACGACCGTGGTCTGGAACCACAGCGACCCGGCGATCAGCAGGGCATAGAAGGCCAGCAGCCAGCGGCCCCAGCGCCGAATCTCGGGCCACGCCGAGGGGTGGATGTACGAGGTCTGGCCGCGGAAGCCGAACGGGAACAGGAAGATGTCGCGGATCCTGAGCTTCACGAAGGGGATCGCGCTGACCCGCCACAGGTACTGGCGCCAGGTGCGCGGCGTCACCGAGGTGATCAGCTCGGGATCGCGGTCGGGGTCCTGCGTGTAGCGGTGATGCGCCATGTGGTAGTGCCGGTAGAACGCGGCGTTCTGCAGGATCGCCGCGCCCGAGAAGAAGGCCAGCAGGTCGGCCAGCCAGCGCGTGCGGAACGACCCGTAATGCACCGACTCGTGCATCGCGCCGAACAGCGCGTTGATCACCAGCCCCTGCCAGACCAGCGCCGGCACCACCCACCAGCTGCCGCGGGTCTCGAGGATCAGCCAGCCGCCGGCCACCAGGACCGCGAGGTGGGCCACGGTCTGCGCGAAGCCGTGCAGGTCGGAGCGGGCGTAGAGGCGCTTCAGCACGTCCGCCGGGATCACGCGCATCTGGCGCGCGCGCTGGCCGGTGACGACGAAGCGCGGCGTTGCAGCGGACGACGCGGCGGACGACGAAGTGGGCGCGGCGAGAGCGGCGTCGGACATGAGGACCTCCGGCTCGACACTTAGCATGAATCGGGCCGCCGGCCCGTCATTGCGGGGCGCGCTGCATTGCGCTTAGAGTCGTCGCGGGGTGATTGCCTTCATGATTCGTCGCACATTGCTGACCGGCCTTGGCGGGACGGCGCTCGCGGCCGCCGCGGCGCGGGCGCAGGCCGGCCTGCCGCGCATCGCCTACCTGAGCGGCCGCTCGCAGGCGACCGACGCCCACCTGCTGGAGGCCTTCAAGGAGGGGCTGCAGACGCTGGGCTACGTCGATGGCCGCAACGTCACCTTCGACGTGCGCTGGGCCGACGGCCGTTACCAGGAGGTGCCCGAGATCGCCCGCCGGGTGGCGGCGACGAAGCCCGACCTGTTCGTCGCGGTCGGCGGCAACCCGGTCGGCCTCGCCGCCAAGGCCGCCACCACGACGATCCCGGTGCTGTTCGCCGCCGGCGCCGACCCGGTGTCGATCGGCCTGGTCGCCAACCTCAACCGGCCCGAAGGCAACGTCACCGGCATCACGCTGCTGGCCAACGAGCTCGACGCCAAGCGGCTCGACCTCCTGCACGACCTGCTGCCCGGCACGCGCCGGGTCGCGCTGATGCTCAATCCCGAGAACCCCGGCTACAGCGAGCAGCTGCCGCGCGCCCGCGAGGCGGCCGGGGCGCTCGGCCTCGAGCTCCGGCTGATCGACGCGGCGACCAGCGCGCAGATTCGCGACGGCTTCGCCCGGATCGGCGAGAAGGGCGCCGACGCGCTGTCGGTCGGCGCCGACGCGTTCCTGATCAATCGCCGCGACCTGATCCTGCAGCTGGCCGCCGAGCGGCGCCTGCCCGGCATCTTCCCGGCGCGCGAGTTCGCCGTCGATGGCGGGCTGCTGAGCTACGGCACGCGCTGGTCGGACATGTACCGCATCCTCGGCACCTACGCCGGCCGGATGCTCAAGGGCGCCCGGCCGATCGAGCTGCCGGTGCAGCGGCCGGCGACCTACGAGCTGGTGATCAACATGCGGACCGCGCGGACGCTCGGCGTGCAGATCCCGCCGCTGATCCTGGCGCGCGCCGACGAGCTCATCGAATGAGGCGGCGGTCCCTGCTGGCCGGCGGCACGGCCGCCGGCCTGACGCTGGCGGCGCCCGCCCTGGCGCAGCGCCTGCCGCGGGTCGGCGTGCTGGTGTCGGGCGACCCGGAGCCGACCTGGAGCCTGTTCCGCAAGGCCATGGCCGACCTCGGCCTGGTCGAGGGCAAGACGGTGACCTACGAGTACCGCGCCGCCGATTCGGCCAGCGGCCGGCTCGACGCCTATGCCCGCGAGCTGGTCGCCCTGAAGGTCGACGTCATCGTGGCCGTCCTGTCGCCGGCCACGGCGGCCGCCATGAAGGCCACGACGACCCTGCCGATCGTGTTCAACGGCGGCGCGCCGATCACCGGCGCCGTCGCCAACGTGGCGCGGCCCGAGGGCAACATCACCGGCGCCTTCGCGCCCAGCTCGACCCTGGCCGGCAAGGGCATCCAGCTGCTGCACGAGCTGGTGCCGCGCCTCGCCTCGGTCGGCCTGCTGCTCAACGCCAACGACCCGTTCCACGTGCCGCTGCTGCGCGACGTCGCGCCGGTGGTCCGCGCCGAGAAGCTCGAGATGGTGGCGCTGCCGCTGAAGTCGGCCGACGAGGTGGCGGCGGCGTTCGAGACCCTGGCGGCGCGCGGCGTCGGCGGCGCGATGGTCCAGCCCAGCCTCGGCCTGCGCGGCATCGCCGACCGGGCGCTGCGGCTGCGGCTGCCGTCGTACTCGTTCCGGCGCGAGTACGCCGAGTCGGGCGGCCTGTTCTCGTACGGTGCCGACCAGGCCGAGATCAACCGGGCGGTCGCCAGCCAGGTCAGCCGGCTCCTGAAGGGCGCCCGGCCGGCCGACCTGCCGGTCCAGCAGGCGACCAAGGTCGAGCTGGTGATCAACCAGAGGACCGCGCGCGCGATCGGGCTGGCGCTGCCGCCGCTGTTCGTCGCGCGTGCCGACGAGGTCCTGGACTGACGGCGCGATGCCTCGCAGACCTGCTGAAACGCCCGGCCACGTGATGCCGCTCACACGGCGCCGCCAGCCCCTCGCCTCGCGCGCGGCGCTGGCCTAGTGTGCGCGGCGATGCGGCGGCACACCTCCGGGACACGACGGGACGGCCGGGAATGAGGCGCTCCAGCCTGTTCCTGAAGTACGTGACCCTGTTCGTCGGGCTGGTGACGGCGGTGCTGGTGATCAACGCCGTCCCCGACCTGTACTTCGTCTACCAGGAGAACAAGCGCGCCTCGATCGAGGTCCAGTCCGAGCGGGCGGAGAACGCCTCGATCCGCATCGAGTCCTTCGTGCTGGAGATCGAGCGCCAGGTCGGCTGGGTGGCGCAGGCGCAGTGGGCCAACCTGCCGGTCGAGCAGCGCCGCTTCGACTATGTCCGCCTGCTGCGCCAGGTGCCGGCGATCACCGAGCTGGTCCAGCTCGACCGCCAGGGCCGCGAGCAGCTGCGGGTGTCGCGCCTGTCGATGGACGTCGTCGGCGCCGGCACCGACCTGTCGAAGGAGCCGGCCTTCGTCGAGGCGATGGCCCACCGCGTGTGGTTCGGCCCGGTCTATTTCCGCAAGGAATCCGAGCCCTACATGACGATGGCGGTGGCGCATGGCGGGCGCGGCGGCGTCACCGTGGCCGAGGTCAACCTCAAGCTGATCTGGGACATCGTCTCCAAGATCCGGGTCGGCCGCGGGGGCTACGCCTACGTCGTCGGCCCGCAGGGCCGGCTGATCGCCCATCCCGACATCTCGCTGGTGCTGCGCGGCACCGACATGATGCGCCTGCCGCAGGTCGCGCAGGCGCTCGCCGCGCCGGGCAGCGACAGCCGCGACGTCGACGCCGTGAACCTGGCCGGCGCCTCGGTGCTGTCGGGCCATGCCCGCATCCCGGCCCTGAACTGGCTGGTCTTCGTCGAGGTGCCGATGCTGGAGGCGCAGGGCCCGGTGATCGATGCCGGCCTGCGCGCGCTTGGCCTCCTGGTGCTCGGCCTCGCCATTGCGGCGCTGGCCGGCGTCCTGCTGGCGCGGCGCATGGTGGTGCCGATCCGCACCATGCAGGCCGGCGCCGAGCGCATCGGCAGCGGCGACCTCGCCTACCGCCTGTCGATCAATACCGGCGACGAGCTCGAATCGCTGGCCAACCAGATCAACCGCTCGGCCGGCGCGCTGGAGGAGTCGTACCAGAACCTCGAGAACAAGGTCGAGGAACGGACCCGCGAACTCTCCGAGTCGCTCGACCAGCAGACCGCGACCGCCGAGGTGCTGCGCGTCATCTCGCAGTCGCCGACCGACGTCCAGCCGGTGCTCGAGACCGTGGTCGGCGCCGCCCGCCGGTTCTGCGGCGCCGACGACGCGACCATCGTGCTGCTGCGCGACGATCGCCTGGTGCTGGTCAACCACGAGGGCTCGGTGCCGCAGTTCGAGGGCGAGGCGCTGCCGCTCGACGGCAGCACGACGGCCAGCCGCGCCGTGCTCGAGGCGCGCACCATCCACGTCCCCGACATCGACGCCGTGGCGCCGGGCGAGTTCCCGCTGACCGTCGAGCTGTCGCGCCGCGCCGGCGTGCGGTCGGTGCTGTCGGTGCCGATGCTGCGCGAGGGCACGGCGATCGGCTGCGTGCTGCTGCGCCGGCCCGAGGCCGGCCCGTTCAGCGAGCGCCAGATCGAGCTGCTCGAGACCTTCGCGGCACAGGCGGTGATCGCCATCTCGAACGTCCACCTGTTCAACGAGATCCGCGACAAGAGCCGGCAGCTCGAGATCGCCAGCCAGCACAAGTCGCAGTTCCTCGCCAACATGAGCCACGAGCTGCGCACGCCGCTCAACGCCATCATCGGCTACACCGAGATGATGGCCGACGGGCTGTACGGCGACGTCTCGGAGAAGGCGCAGGGCGTGCTGGAGCGCGTGCAGTCGAACGGCCGCCACCTGCTCGGCCTGATCAACGACGTGCTCGACCTGTCGAAGATCGAGGCCGGCCAGCTGGTGCTGGCGATGGAGGAGTACAGCGTCGCCGACATTGTCGCGACGGTGCTGTCGGCCACCGAGTCGCTGGCCCGCACCAAGGGCCTGCAGCTCGGCTCGGCGGTGGCGCCGGGCCTGCCGATGGGCACCGGCGACGCGCGCCGCCTGACCCAGGTGCTGCTGAACCTGGTCGGCAACGCCATCAAGTTCACCGACCAGGGCTCGGTCGAGGTTCGCGCCGCGCTGGTCGACGGCCGCTTCGAGCTGTCGGTGGTCGATACCGGCTTCGGTATCGCGCCCGACGACCAGAAGCGGATCTTCGAGGAGTTCCAGCAGGTCGACAACACGAGCACGCGCAAGAAGGGCGGCACCGGCCTCGGCCTGTCGATCTCGCGCCGGATCGTCGAGCTGCATGGCGGCCGCATCTGGGTCGAGTCGGAGGTCGGCAAGGGCTCGACCTTCAAGGTCATGGTCCCGGTCAACGCCGCCCCCATCAAGGAAGCCGCGGAATGAGCAAGAAGGTACTGGTCGTCGAGGACACCGAGGACAATCGCCAGATCCTGCGCGACCTGCTCGGCATGGCGGGCTACGAGATGGTCGAGGCGCACGACGGCGCCGAGGGCGTCGCCAAGGCGGCCGAGCACAAGCCCGACCTGATCCTGATGGATATCCAGATGCCGGTGATGGACGGCTACGAGGCGACCCGCCGCATCAAGGCCGACCCGGCGCTGGCCGCGATCCCGGTGATCGCCGTGACCTCCTACGCGCTGTCGGGCGACGAGGAGAAGGCGCGCGCCGCCGGCTGCAACGACTACATCGCCAAGCCCTACAGCCCGCGCCAGATGCTGGCGAAGGTCCGCTCGGTGATCGGCTGAACCCTGCCATGCGTGACCCGGCCCGCATCCTCGTCGTCGACGACGTCGCCGACAACGTCGAGATCCTGCGCATGCGCCTGACCTCGCTCGGCTACGAGGTGGTCGTGGCGAGCGACGGCGAGGAAGCACTGGCCGCGGTGGCCAGCGAACTGCCCGACCTCGTGCTGCTCGACATCATGATGCCCAAGATCGACGGGCTCGAGGTGGTGCGCCGCATGAAGGCCGACGCCACGCTGCCGTTCATCCCGGTGATCCTGGTGACCGCCAAGGCGACGCCCAAGGACGTGGTCGCCGGCCTCGACGCCGGCGGCGACGACTACCTGACCAAGCCGATCGACCACGGCGCGCTGGTCGCCCGGGTGCGCGCCATGCTGCGCATCAAGGCGCTGCACGACGAGGTCCACGCGCTGAACAAGGACCTCGAGGCCAAGGTGGCGGCCCAGGTCGGCGAACTCGAGCGGGTCGGCCGGCTGCGCCGCTTCCTCGCGCCGCAGCTGGCGCAGGCGATCGTCTCGGCCGGCGACGAGTCGCTGCTCGGCAACCACCGCCGCGAGATCGTCGCGATGTTCACCGACCTGCGCGGCTTCACCGCCTTCTCCGAGACCTCGGAGCCCGAGGACATCATGCAGGTGCTGGCCGAGTACCACGGCGCGGTCGGCCCGCTGATCCGCGAAGCCGAGGGCACGCTCGACCGCTTCACCGGCGACGGCATGCTGGTGTTCTTCAACGACCCGCTGCCCTGTCCCGACGGGCCGGAGCGGGCGAGCAAGCTGGCGCTCGCCATGCGCGACGCGGTCAACGCGCTCAACACGACGTGGCGCAAGCGCGGCCACCGCCTGGGCTTCGGCATCGGCATGGCGCAGGGCTACGCCACGCTGGGCCGCATCGGCTTCGAGGATCGCTTCGACTACACGGCGATCGGCGCGGTCATCAACCTCGCCGCCCGGCTGTGCGGCGAGGCGGCCGACGGCGAGATCCTGGTCAGCGGCCGGCTGGCCGCCGCCGCCGAGGCGGTGGCCGTGGTCGAGGATCTCGGCGAGCGCGAGCTGAAGGGCATGTCGCGGCCGGTGTCGATTTCCTGCCTGCGCAGCCTGAAGGACACCGCGACCTCCTGAGCATTTTCGCGCATTCGGGCCGGGAACACCGGCCGCGCGGGCGCGTTCCTCCGCCATGTCCGCAAGCCGTCACCGGCCCCCGAGACCAACCGAGGAGGAGCGACATGAGCGACCACGATCCGGAGCGCGATCCGCGCACCTACCACCGCTACCTGGACGACGACCGCCGGGGCCGCGGCCTGACGTTGATCGCCGGCATCCTCGTGGCGATCGCGATCGCGGCGGGGGTGATGTTCTTCGCCAGCCCGTCGGGCGACCGCGTCGAGCAGGCGCGTCTGCCGGTCCCGACCACGCCGGCCCGCTAGGACACGGGCACGAGAGAAACGGCCACAAAAAAAGGCCCGGCCACGAGGGACGTGGTCGGGCCTGAAGGCCTTTTGATGTCTCAACCGATTCCTAGCACGCGGGCGATTCGTCGTCCAAGGGAAGCGGGGCAGCGCGGCATGCAAAGCTGGATTGCAACCCGTCGCAGGGTTGATCCGGATCAAGGAGGCCGCGCTTCCCGGCGTTTATGTTTCAGTCATGTTCAGCTTCCAGTTCCGCTGCCCAACGACCGGCATGGTCGTCACCGGCTGGCAACGCGATACGCCGGCGGCGGTCTCCGGACCGCACTTGGTGTTCGTCGCCGAGCGCTGCCCGGCGTGCGGAGGGCTTCACATCGTCAACCCGATGACCGGCCGCCTGCTCGCGCAGGAAATGCCGGCGCGCCCGGTTGCCGGCGCGGTGCCGCCGCAACCCCGGCCGCACCCTCAGTCGCAACCTCACTGGCACTGAAACCAGGTCCCCCACCCTCGAGGGTCAGGGCGTGGCCTCGGCTTCCCTGACCCGCTGTTCCAGCAACGGCCGGATCGGTGCGTCCGGCGGCAGCATCGACAGCAGCGTCTTCCAGCGCTGCGCCGCGGCCTTGCGGTCGCCCGCCGCGAAGTCGGCGGCGCCGAGGTAGAACAGCGCCAGCCCGTTCTTCGGGTCGGCCTGCTCGAGGCGCTTCAGCACCGCCACGGCGGCGGCGGGCGGCGGCTCACCGGGCTTGAGGCCGCGGACGTGGCTCTCCGCCCAGTCGGCCAGCACCCGGGCGTCGACCGGCCCCAGCGCGTCGGCGCGGGCAAAGGCGTCGACCGCGTTGGCGTTCTCGCCCAGCACCTTCCAGGCATTGGCCAGGCGCAGCCAGCCGGCGCGGTCCTGCGGCGCGGCGGCGAGGCGCGCGGCCAGCCCCTCGACCATGGTGCGGATCGCCTGCTGCTGCTGGTCCGGCGAGAGCTGGGCCATCGCCTCCTGCTGCTCGCGGCTGGGCTGCGGCATGGTGGATTGCGGCGCCTGCGATTGGGATTGCCGCATCGGGCTCGGGGGCTTTGGCGGCGGCGGGAGCTCGATGCCGGCGGCCTTGGCCACGCGCGCGATCTCGGCGCGCAGCATCGGCAGCCACGGCGCGTCGGGCGGGCTGCCGGCCTCGACCTCGCGCCAGCGGGCCAGCGCGGCCTTCGAATCGCCGCTCTGCGCCTCGTGCAGGCCGAGATAGTAGAGGATGCGCACATCGTCGGGCCGGGTCGCGTACGCCCGCCGCAGCGCCTCGAGCGCCGGCTGCGTGACGGTGCCGCCGGCCTCCAGGGTTAGGCCCTCGCCCAGCGCGGCCAGCGCGTCGGCGTCGTTGGGGTCCTGTGCGAGGCGCGAGCGCGCGTCGGCCAGCAGGCCGGCGATGTCGAACGGGCGCGGCGCGCCGGCATGCTCGGGGCCGCGGTCTGCACCCCTCTCCGCAAACGGTGCGGCGGGCAGGCCGGGGCGGCCGGTCTGGAGATAGAGGCCGAGCGCCAGCAGCGGCACGAACAGCGAGAGCGCCGGCGGCAGCCACTTCTGCACCGCGTCGGAGGAGGTCTTTGCCCTGGCGGCTGCCGTGGCGGCGTCGCCGGCGGCCAGCATGCGGCGCTCGATCTCGGTGCGGGCGGCGGCGGCCTCGGCGGGCGTGAGCGTGCCGGCTTCGCGCTCGCGCTCCAGCTCGGCCAGCTGGTCGCGGTAGATCGCGAGTTCGCCCGAGAGCCGGTCGCGCGCCGGCAGCCGCATCCGCAGGAGCGGCCAGAGCAGCGCCGCGACGGTCGCGGTGGTGAGCAGCGCCAGCAGGAATTCGAGCATGGCCCGGGTCAGCCCTTCAGGAGCGCATCGAGGCGGCGGCGCTCCTCCTCGTCGAGCGGTTTGGGCGCTGCGATCGGCTGGTTGCGGCGGCGGCGGGCGGCGAGCAGGAGCGCCCCGCCGGCGACCAGCAGCAGCAGCGGCGCGCCCAGCCACAGGACGAGCGTGCCGGCCTTGAAGGGCGGCTTCAGCAGCACGTAGTCGCCGTAGCGCGCCACCATGTAGGCCATGACGTCGGCGTTGCTGTCGCCCGCGGTCAGCCGCTCGCGCACCGCGCGCCGCATGTCGCGCGCCACCTCGGCGTTGGAATCGTCGATCGCCTGGTTCTGGCAGACGACGCAGCGCAACGCCCGCCCGATCTCCCGCGCGCGCGCTTCGAGCGCCGGGTCGGGCAGGATCTCGGACGGCTCGACGGCGAGGGCGGGGAACGCGAAGAGCAGCGCGAGGAGGCAGAGCAGGCCCTTCAGGCTCCTCACCCCCGCTCGGACAAGGCTATCGCATATGAACCAAGGATCCTTCGCTACGCTCAGGATGACACCTGTTCTGGGATCAACGCACTGCGTAAACCCCAACAAGAGTGTCGTCCCGAACGAAGTGAGGGATCCTTGGGGCGACGCGAAGGATCCCTCGCTGCGCTCGGGATGACACGGATTCCTCACTTCACCGCCCCCTTGAGGAACGGCAACAAGTCCGTCGCCTCGACCGGAGCGAAGCGGAGTGGAGAGGCCTCTTTTCCATGCGGCGAGGCGTGCGAAGAGAAAACAGATCCCTCGACTGCGCTTCGCTTCGCTCGGGATGACGGGCGTGATCATGGCTTGCCCTGAAGAAACGGGATGATCACGCCCGTCAGATCCCGCTCGGTGATGGGGCCGCGATAATGGCGGCGGACGATGCCGTCGCCGTCGATCAGGTAGGTCTCGGGCACGCCGCTCAGACCCCAGTCGAGGCCGGTCTTGCCCTCGAGGTCGAGGCCCGCGAGCCTGAACGGGTCGCCGAGCTTCTTCAGCCAGGCGAGCGCGTCGTCGCGCTTGTTCTTCCAGGCGATGCCCACGATGGTCGCGCCCTCGCGCTCGGCCAGCCGCGTGAACAGCGGATGCTCGGCGAGGCAGGGCGTGCACCAGCTCGCGAAGAAATTGACGATCACCGGCTTGCCGGTGCGCAAGCTCGCGTCGGTGAGCGGCGGTTCGCCCGGCCGCAGCGCCGGCAGGTCGATCCTGGGCGCCGGCCGGCCCACCATCACCGAGCCGATCGAGGCGGGGTTGCGGCCGCTGGTCAGCGACCAGGCGAAGAAGCCCGCCATCAGCGCGAGCGTCAGCAGCGGCAGGATGAAGAGGAGCCGGCGCATCTATTCCGCCGGCTGCAACGATGAAGGGCGGCGCGACGGCGCGCCGATGCGCAGCCGCCGATCCGACAGCGAGACGAAGCCGCCGAAGGCGCACAGCGCCGCGCCCAGCCAGATCCACGGTGCCAGCGGGTTGAGATAGAGGCGGATCACCCAGCCCTGCTTCGCATCGCCCTCGCCCAAGGTGGCGTAGAAGTCGCGCAGCAGGTTGGTCTGGATCGCGGTCTCGGCGATCTGGCGGCGCTGCACGGTGAACAGCCGGCGCTCGGGCTGCAGCACCGTGTAGGGCTTGCCGTCGACGCTGACATTGAGCGTCGCGCGCTCGGCAATGTAGTTGGGGCCCTGCACCTGCTCGATGCGCTCGAGCAGCACCGAGTAGCCGGCGAAGGCGACCTTGTCGCCGGGCTTCATGGTCTGCATCAGCTCGGTGTTCCACGACGAGGTCGCGACCGAGCCGAGCACGACGACGCCCAGCGAGGCGTGGCTGATCACCATGCCGAGCGTCGAGCGCGGGATGGTGCGCAGCGTGCCGCTGCGGATGCGGTCGGAGAGCGACACGAGGCTGCCGACGATCAGCCAGACGCCGAAACCGAAGGCCAGCGCCGCCAGCGTCGAGCGGCTGTCGATCATGGTCATGGCGACGACGATGGCGGCCAGCGAGACGACCAGCGCGATGCGCAGGCGCATCAGCGCGGGCCAGAGTTCGGCGCGCTTCCAGCCGAGGAACGGGCCGACGCAGAGCGCAGCGAACAGCGGCGCGCAGAGCGGCACGAAGGTCGCGTTGAAGAAGGGCGGTCCGACCGAGACCTTGTTGCCGGTCAGCAGGTCGAGGAACAGCGGATAGAGCGTGCCCAGCAGCACCGTGGCGGCCAGCGTGCACAGCAGCAGGTTGTTCAGGATCAGCGCGCCCTCGCGGCTGACCGGCTGGAACAGGCCGCCGCCCTGCAGCTGCGGCGCGCGCCAGGCATAGAGCGCAAGCCCGCCGCCGGTGACCAGCAGCAGGAACGCCAGGATGAACATGCCGCGCGCCGGATCCTGTGCGAAGGCATGCACCGAGGTCAGGACGCCCGAGCGCACCAGGAAGGTGCCGAGCAGCGACAGCGAGAAGGCCAGCAGCGCCAGCAGCACCGTCCAGCTCTTCAGCGCGTCGCGCTTCTCCACGACGATGGCCGAGTGCAACAGCGCGGTGCCGGCGAGCCACGGCATCAGCGACGCGTTCTCGACGGGATCCCAGAACCAGAAGCCGCCCCAGCCGAGGATGTAGTAGGCCCACCATGAACCCAGCGCGATGCCCAGCGTCAGGAAGCACCAGGCCGCCAGCGCCCACGGCCGCACCCAGCGCGCCCAGGCGGCATCGACCCGGCCTTCGAGCAGAGCGGCGACGGCGAAAGCATAGGTCACCGAGAAGCCGACATAGCCGAGGTAGAGCAGCGGCGGATGGAAGGCGAGGCCGGGATCCTGCAACAGCGGGTTCAGCCCGTTGCCGTCCGGTGGCGCCGGGAACACGCGCTGGAACGGGTTCGAGGTGAAGAGCAGGAAGGCGAGGAACCCGACGCCGATCAGCGCCTGGATCGCCAGCACGCGGCTGCGCAGCGTGTCGGGCAGGTTGGCGCCGAAGATCGCCACCGCCGCGCCGAACAGCGCGAGGATCAGCGCCCACAGCAGCATCGAGCCCTCGTGGTTCCCCCACACGCCGCTGATCTTGTAGAGCAGCGGCTTGGCCGAGTGCGAATTGTCGACGACGTTGAGGACGGAGAAGTCGGACGTGACATAGGCCTGCGTCAGCGCGCCGAACGCCAGCAGCACGAGAAAGGCCTGCGTCAGCGCCGCGGTGCGGCCGAGCGTCATGAGCCGCAGGTCGCCCCTGCTCGCACCAATGAGCGGCAGCGTCCCCTGCACGAGCGCGACCGCCAGCGCGAGGATCAGCGCAAAATGACCCAGTTCCGGAATCAAAGCCGGACCTCCACCACCTTTGTCATCCTGAGCGCAGCGAAGGATCCTTCGCTGCGCTCAGGATGACAATTGAGGGTCACTTCTTGTCTTTCCACTGCCCGCTTTCCTTCAAAGCCTTCGCGACTTCCGGCGGCATGTAGTTCTCATCATGCTTCGCCAGGATCTCGCGCGCCGTAAACACGCCGTCCGGGCCGATCGAACCCTCGGCGATCACGCCCTGACCTTCGCGAAAGAGATCGGGAAGGATGCCGCGATAGGAGACCTTCACCGTCTTGTTCGTGTCGGTGACGGTGAAGCGCACGACCTGCCCGTCCTTCTCGACGCTGCCCTGCTCCACCAACCCGCCCAGACGGAAGCGGCGGTCCGGGCCGAGGTTCTTCTCCGCCACCTGCGTCGGCGAATAGAAGAAGACGAGATTGTCGTTCAGTGCCGTCAGCACGAGCGTGGCCGCAAAGCCGAGCGTGGCCAGCGAGCCCAGCAGCATCCAGAGGCGGCGGCGCTTCGGGGTCATCGGCGCTTGTCCAGACCGCGCGCGGCCAGCTCGCGCCGTACCTTGCGGCGCGCGCCGAGCGAGGCGATCACCAGCCCGCCCAGGATGACCGCGGCGGCGAGATACGAAGCGAGGATATAGGCCGCGTGATGGCTCATGCCGCGGCCTCGGCATTCTCGAGCCGGCGCCGGTCGATCTCGGTCTCGGTGCGCAGCAGCACGAGGTACACGAAGAGGAACAGCAGCGAGACCGCCATCCAGAGCAGCGGCACCAGGATCGAATTGTGGATCGCCGGCGCATCGAGCCGCGTGATAGAGGCGGGCTGGTGCAGCGTGTTCCACCAGTCGACCGAGAACTTGATGATCGGCAGGTTGATCACGCCGATCAGCGCCAGGATCGCCGCCGCGCGATCGCCGCGCTCGGGTGAATCGTAGGCGCGGCTGAGCGCGATGTGGCCGAGATAGAGGAAGAACAGCAGCAGCATCGAGGTGAGCCGCGCGTCCCACACCCAGTAGGTGCCCCACATCGGCCGGCCCCACAGCGATCCCGTCAGCAGGCACACCGCCGCGAAGCTCGCGCCGACGGGGGCGGCCGCGCGCGCCATCAGAGCCGCCAGCGGATGACGCCACACCAGCAGCGAGGCGCCGAGGGCCGCCAGCATCGCGTAGCCACCCATCGACAGCCACGCCGACGGCACGTGCACGAACATGATCCGCACGGTCTGGCCCTGCTGGTAGTCCTCCGGCGCCACGAAGAACGCCAGGTAGACGCCGACCGCCAGCATCAGCACGGTGGCGAAGCCGAGGCCCGGCAGCACGCGCTGGCTGAAGCGGCGGAAGCGTGCAGGATTGGCGAGAAAATGCAGGTCGGCCATCGGCCCCATCCTCCCTATTCGCCGGCTTGCCGCAAGGCCGCAGCAATCGCCCAAGGCGTCGTGGCCAGGGTGACCAATGCTAGAGCGGCGAGGATCGCAACATGTGTCACGATGCCGTCACCCGCGGCAAGAGTCTCGATCGCGCCGGCACCGAAGATCAGCGTCGGCACGCAGAGCGGGAGGGCGAGCAGCGCCAGCAGCGCGCCTGACTTGCGCGCGCCCAATGTGAGGGCCGCCGCGAGCCCGCCGATCAGCGACAAAGTCGGCGTGCCCACCAGCAGGGTCGCGCCCAGCGCCAGCAGGCTCTCACCGTCGAGCCCGAAGGCGACGCCCAGCAGCGGCGCCAGCAGGCTGAGCGGCAGGCCGGTCACGATCCAGTGAGCGAGGCATTTGGCGAGCGCCGCCAGCTCGAGCGGCCACGGCGCCAGCAGCAGCAGGTCGAGCGAGCCGTCCTCGTAGTCGGCGGCGAACAACCGCTCCAGCGACAGCAGCGCGGCGAACAGGGCGGCGCACCACAGCACGCCCGCGGCGATGCGCGCCAGCACGTTGGTCTCCGGCCCGATGCCCAGCGGGAACAGCACCGTCGCGACCACGAAGAAGGCCAGCACCACGCCGACATCGCCGGGCCGCCGCAGCACCAGCCGCAGGTCGCGCGCGAGAAGCGTCGCGAAGCCGCTCATGCGGCTCGCCCTTCATGTTCCTCGCCCCCGCCAGGGGGCGAGGTAAGGGTCTTTCCGACCGAGATCGAGTCACGGCAGGCACTCAACAAGCACCTCACCCTGAGGAGCGAACGCAGTGAGCGTCTCGAAGGGTGGGCACGAGCACCGCATCCATTGCCCATCCTTCGAGACGGCCACTTCGTGGCCTCCTCAGGATGAGGTCGGTGGGTCCATTCGAGACGGAAAGACCCTAAGTGATGGGGTAACACGGTGCGCATCCCCCTCACCCTGCCTCTCCCCCTGGCGGGCGAGAGGTGTTTGATCTTGCCGGATTGAGTTCGAGCGAGCGGCCCTCGATGCCCAGTTCGGCGTGGGTCGCGGCGATGGCCAGGCCGCCGGCCGCGAGATGGGTCTGTAGAGCCGTGCGGAACGCCGCCTGGGCCGGCGCGTCGAGGGCGTTCAGCGGCTCGTCGAGCAGCCAGAGCGGCGCCCGGGACAGCGCGACGCGCGCCAGCGCCGTGCGGCGACGCTGGCCGGCCGAAAGCGTGCGCACCTCCCGTGCGGCCAGTGCGGAAAGATCGAAGGCGACCAGGGCGCCGTCGAGCCGGTCGCCGGCCTCGCCGCCGCGCAGGCGCTCGGCCACCAGCAGATTCTCCGCCACCGTGAGATCGCCCTTCAGCCCTTCGAGATGGCCGAGCCAGGCGAGGCGCCCGCGCCAGGTCTCGGGATCCTCGGCGACATTCACGCCCTGCCAGGCGACGGTGCCGGCCGCCGGCGGCGTCAGCCCGGCCAGCGCCCGCAGCAGGCTGGTCTTGCCGCTGCCGTTGCGGCCCGTCAGCGCCAGCAGCTCGCCCGCGCCCAGCCGGAAGGACAGGCGGTCGAACACCGGCCGGCCGCCGCGGCGGCACGACAGGTCTTTCACCTCGAGAAGCGGGGGCTCCATGGCCGCCGTCGTACCATAACGGCCGCAGGCAAAGAAAAAGGCCGTCATCTCGGGGGAGGTGAGATGACGGCCTGAGCGCCTCCGAGGAGGCTAGAACGTGGCTTTGGGGGGACCACGTTCGGGGGAGATACCAAACCTAAATGGAAGTCCCGGGTGGCCACTGCCAGACCTAAATGGGGCATTAGTGTGATTTCTCGGCAACAGTCGCACAGACACTGCCAAGTGCAGAACAGATAAAGATTTCAAGGACTTGAGGGTGTGTTGCAGCACCCGTGTCCGTTCTGCACGGCGCGGGCTCCCGGGCCTGATTACAGGCCCTGACGCCCGCCAGCGCTTAGCCTTCGGCTAAGCGCTTAAGCGTAAGGATCCGCCGCATCTCTCATACCGTCGCCCATGAACTGATAGGCGAGGATCACGAGAATCACCGGCACCACCGGCAGCATCAGCCACCAGTTCACCGCCACGACGTTGATGTCCGTCGCCTCGTTCAGGAGAACGCCCCACGAGGTGATGGGGGGACGAAGACCCAGGCCGAGGAACGACAGCGCCGTCTCGGCCAGGATCATCGACGGGATCGAGAGCGTCGCCGAGGCGATCAGGTGGCTCATGAAGCCGGGCAGCAGGTGGCGGCCGATGATGCGGGCGGGCTTGGCGCCCATCATCTGGGCCGCCGCGGCATAGTCCTCCTCGCGCAAGGAGAGGAGCTTGGAGCGCACGGCGCGTCCCAGGCCCGGCCAGTCGAGCAGCGCCAGGATGATGGTGATGCCGAAATAGACCAGCAGCGGCGACCAGGTGACGGGCAGTGCGGCCGACAGAGCCAGCCACAGCGGCAGGTGCGGGAAGCTCTTGATGATTTCGGTCAGTCGCTGCACGACGCTGTCGATCCAGCCGCCGTAATAGCCCGCCAGGCCGCCCAGGATCAGGGCCAGCGCGAACGACAGGGCGATACCGATGATGCCGATGGTGAGCGAGATGCGCGCCGCGTAGACGATGCGACTGAACATGTCCCGTCCCAATCGGTCGGTACCGAGCAGGAACAGGGTCCCGTCCTCGGGTGGGCAGACGAAGTGGAAGCGGCCCTCGACCAGGCCCCAGAACTCGTAGCTTTCGCCCAGGCAGAAGAAGCGCAGCTTCTGCGGCTTGGTCTTGTCGGGCGAATAGATGCGCTGCAGCGTCGCCGGATCGCGCTCCATCTTGAGGCCGTAGACGAACGGCCCGAGGAACGAGCCCTCGTGGAACAGATGGACGCCCTGCGGCGCGGCGAAGATGTAGCGCGAATGCCTTGTGTGCAGGTCGTAGGGCGCGATGAACTCGCTGATCAGCGTCGAGAAGTACATCAGCAGCAGGAAGGCCATGGAGACGACGGCCGGCTTGTGGCGGCGGAAACGCCACCACATCAGCTTCCACTGGCCCGCCATGTAGTAGCGTTCCTGCTCGGCGGTCAGCTTGTCGGCGACGTAGGGGTCCCACGGCTCCTGCGAGACGAAGTGGGGCGTGCGGCGCGGGGAATTGGGTGTCGTGTCGCTCATGGCACCCTCACTTTTCCGACGTCGCGCCGAAGCGGATGCGCGGATCGAGCGCGGCGAGCGCCAGGTCCGAGATCAGCATGCCGATGACGGTCAGCACCGCGACGAACAGCAGGAA
>JAIUOX010000186.1 GCA_020160955.1 Pseudomonadota bacterium | reverse complement strand
GGTGGACGAGGATCTGCAGGATCGCCGCGCCGGCGATCACCATCATGGCGCGCGACGGCGGCAGGGCGTGGCTGTAGGCCAGCCAGAACGGCACCGCCGTCAGGATGACGGCCAGCACGAAGCCGGTGAGGTAGGAGCCGAGCCCGTGGCGTTCCATCAGATGAGCCCCGGAAGGTAGACGACGGAGAAGATGCCGATCCAGGCGATGTCGAGGAAATGCCAGAACAGCGCGAGGCGATGCAGCCGCGACCCGACCGCGACGGTCAGGCCCTTGATCGCCACCTGGGCCGACAGGATCACGATCCAGACCAGGCCCATGGTGACGTGCAGGCCGTGCGTGCCGACCAGCGTGAAGAAGGCCGACAGGAAGCCGCTGCGCTGCGGCCCGGCGCCGGCGGCGATCATGCCGGTGAACTCGCGGATCTCGAGGACCACGAAGGCGGCGCCCAGCACGAAGGTGACGGCCAGCCAGCCGAGCGCCGCGCCGCGCGCCCGCGCGGCGGCCGACAGCGAGGCGAAGCCGAAGGTGATCGAGCTCAGGAGCAGCAGCGCGGTCTCGATCGCCACGTTGTTGAGGTCGAACAGGGCGCGGCCGTTCGGCCCGCCCGCGGTGTTGCCGACCATCACGCCGTAGGTCGCGAACAGCAGCGCGAAGATCAGCGCGTCTGTCATCAGGTAGATCCAGAAGCCGAGCGCCCGCAGCTCGTGGACGTCGGCTTCGTGGTGCTGTTCGGGAAGGGTCACGTCGCTCATGACTGCCCCGCCGCCCGGACCGCGGCGTACTGCGCGCGCAGCCGCATGACCTCGAGCCGCTCGACCTCGGCGGCGTCGAGCACGATGTCGGTGTTGTCGTCGGACGAGTGCACGATCAGCGCCACCCAGATGCCCAGGCCGCTGAGCGCCGCCAGCCACCAGATCCACCACACCATGGCGAAGCCGAGCACGAAGGCGAGGCCGCCGATGACCACGCCGACCGGGCTGTTCAACGGGATCTCGATGTCCTGGTAGACCGCCGGGTGCCGCGACAGGGCGCCGCGCTGCTTGAGGTCGGCCAGCGGCTCGCGGTCGCGCACCTCGGGCAGGACGGCGAAGTTGTAGGGCGGCGGCGGCGACGAGGTCGCCCACTCCAGCGTGCGGCCGTCATACGGGTCGCCGGTCAGGTCGAGCGCGCTCTTGCGGTCGCGGAAGGTGGCGATCACCTGCATCGCCAGGCAGGCGATGCCGAGCAGGATCAGCACCGCGCCGGCGCAGGCGGCGATCAGCCAGGGCTGCCACGCCGGGTCGTTGTACTGCTCCATGCGGCGCGGCATGCCCATCATGCCCAGCACGTAGAGCGGCATGAAGGCGAGGTAGAAGCCGACCAGCCAGAACCAGAAGGCGCGGGCGCCCCACAGCTCGTTGATCCGGAAGCCGAACGCCTTGGGGAACCAGTACATGTAGCCGGCGAGGTAGCCGAACAGTACGCCCGGGATGATCATGTTGTGGAAGTGCGCGACCAGGAAGGTCGTGTTGTGCATCAGGAAGTCGACCGGCGGCACCGCCAGCAGCACGCCGGTCATGCCGCCGATCACGAAGGTGGCGATGAAGCCGACCGTCCACAGCATCGACGGGTGGTAGGAGATGCGGCCGCGGTACATCGTCAGCAGCCAGTTGAACACCTTCACGCCGGTCGGCACGGCGATCACCATCGTCGTGATGCCGAAGAACGCGTTGACGTTGGCCGACGAGCCCATCGTGAAGAAGTGGTGCAGCCACACCGTGAAGGACAGCAGCGCGATCGCCATGGTGGCGTAGACCAGCGACTCGTAGCCGAACAGGCGCTTGCGCGAAAAGGTCGAGACGACCTCGGAGAACACGCCGAACGCCGGCAGGATCAGGATGTAGACCTCCGGGTGGCCCCAGATCCAGAACAGGTTGGCGTAGTTCATCATGTTGCCGCCCAGCTCGTTGGTGAAGAAGTGCATGCCGAGCAGGCGGTCGAGCGCGAGCAGCGCCGTGGCGACGGTCAGCGCCGGGAAGGCGAAGGCCATCAGGATGGACGAGCAGAAGGCGGTCCAGACGAACGGCGGCATGCGCATCATGGTCATGCCGGGCGCGCGCCGCTTGAGGATGGTGACGATGAAGTTGATGCCCGAGAGCGTCGAGCCGACGCCACTGATGAGCAGCGCCCAGATCCAGTAGTCGACGCCGACGCCGGGATTGGTCTCGATGCCCGAGTACGGCGGGTAGCCGGTCCAGCCGGCGGTCGAGAACTTGCCGATCACCAGCGACACCATCACCAGCCCGGCGCCCGACGCGCTCAGCCACAGGCTGAGCGAGTTGAGGAAGGGAAAGGCGACGTCGCGCGCGCCGATCTGCAGCGGCACCACGATGTTCATCAGGCCGGTCATGAACGGCATCGCCATGAAGAAGATCATGATCGTGCCGTGCGAGCTGAAGATCTGGTCGAAGTGCTCGGGCGGCAGGTAGCCGCCGTTGTTCAGCGCCATCGCCTGCTGGGCGCGCATCATGATGGCGTCGACGAAGCCGCGCAGCAGCATGATCAGCGCCAGCACGATGTACATCACGCCGATCCGCTTGTGGTCGACACTGGTCAGCCACTCGGTCCACAGGTACTTCCAGGCCTTCAGCCAGGTCAGCACGATCGCCACCAGCAGCG
This sequence comes from Pseudomonadota bacterium, assembly GCA_020160955.1. GTDB lineage: Bacteria > Pseudomonadota > Alphaproteobacteria > Reyranellales > Reyranellaceae > Reyranella. The sequence goes on along the minus strand of JAIUOX010000186.1, from coordinate 3,098 downwards.
CGCCGCCCACCGTGACCGCCGCGCCGCTGGCGGCGATGGCGCTGTAGAACGGGAAGGCCTCGAGGGTCAGTCTTCCGAACATCTCGCTCTATCTCCGGGCCGGCGCGGGGACGCCGTGCGCGCCGTGGCCGTGGGGCCCGGCATACTTCTCGATGATCGCTTCGAACAGCCGCGGCTCGACGCCGGAATAGAGGGTCACCGGGTTCAGCCGGCTGCGCTCGGCGAGCCTCGCGTAGGCCGGCGCGTCGAGCTTGCCCGCGGCCTGGCGGGCCTTGGCCACCCAGGCGTCGAAGTCGGCCGGGCTGGTCGCCACGACCTCGAAGAACTGGTCGGAGAAGCCGCCGCCCGAGTACTGCGAGTTGCGGCCGACGAACGTGCCCGGCACGCTGGCCAGCAGCTGCAGCCGCGTCTGCATGCCGGCCATGGCGTAGATCTGCCCGGCCAGCGCCGGCACGTAGAAGGAATTCATCACCGTGTCGGAGGTGATGCGCAGGCTGACCGGCCGGCCGACCGGGATCGCCAGCTGGTTGACCGAGGCGACGCCCTGCTCGGGGTAGATGAACAGCCACTTCCAGTCCTGGGCCACGACCTGGACCTCGAGCGGCGCCTGGCTGGACGCGATCGGGCGGTAGGGATCCAGCTTGTGGGTCGAGCGCCACACCAGGACGGCGACGGCGATCACGATCAGCGCCGGGATCAGCCAGACGATCGCGTCGATCTTCGGCGAATAGTCCCAATCCGGATCATACGGCCGCTTGTGGCCGGAGCGGTAGCGCACGGCGAACAGCAGCGCCATGACGATGACCGGCACGACCACGATCATCATCACCGTGAAGGCGTCGATCATCAGGCCACGCTCGGCGCTGGCGATCGGTCCCTTGGGATTGAGCACCACCAGTCGGTCGCACCCGCCGGCCAGGAGGGCCAGGCCGACCAGCAGCGCGATGCGCAGGTTCGCGAAAGATTGCCTCACACCGTTGTCCGCATCGTTTCCCCGCAGCGCACCTAGATTGGGGCCACATCGCGATATCGGCAATCGTTTCTTTCACCAGGTTGGCGCGACGCCGCTCAGGCGCAGGTCTCGGCACTCCACGCGAACGGCAGGTTGGCGCCCTTGAGGAACGCGCCCAGCCACGACCCGCCCAGCGCGTAGTTGGCCTTGGTCGATTGCCGCGAGGTGACGATGTAGGTGTTGATGCCGACGGCGCGGCCGCAGGCGTCGATCAGCGGGCCGCCCGAATTGCCGGCCGAGATGTCGGCCGAGTGCAGCACCATCGGCGTGTTGCGCTCGCGGTTCTGCACCGCGCTCACGGTGCCGCGGGTCAGCACCACTTCCGGCGCGGCCTTGAGGTCGCCGGCCGCGAGGCGGCGCAGGTTGCGATCCTGCTGCAGGGCGATCGCCGGGTAGCCGGCGGCGACGACCTCGCCCAGTGCCGCGGGTTCGGCCGCCACCGGCAGCGGCGTCACGCTGCCCGGCGGCACCGCGACCCGGATCACCGCGAAGTCGGCCTGCGGCGCCTGGCCGGGCGGCGACGTCGCCACGACGGTACCGATGTAGCCGGTCTTGAGATGCTTGGAGAGCACCAGCGCCTCGCTGCCGGGCGCCGCGCCACCGACCACGTGGTGGTTGGTCACCACCAGGTCGGGCGCAATAAAAAAGCCGGAGCCACTGTCGCCTCCGGCCGACACCACCAGAACGGTGGCCTGCTCCAGCGCCCGGGCCAGCCCGGGCGGATCGAGTCTCCCGGCCTGGCCGCCTCCCTTGGGCAACGCGGCCGCCGCGGCCGCCGGGGTCACGGCGCCGCCGGGCGGCGTCGCGTCGGTCTTGCGCTCGGGGATCGCGCCGGCCGGGGCGGGCGTTGAGGGACCCTTTCCGAGCGGGTCCTTGATCGTGCAGACGTCGGCCTTGAGGCGCTCCTTCAGGAGCGCGATCTGGTCCTCGATCTGCTTGTTGGCGGCCTTCTGCTTTTCGATCTGCTCCTGCAGCGCCTTGACCTGGGCCTGGTCGGGGCCCGGCGGGGCGGGCGGCGCCGGCGGCGCGGGCAGCTGGACGGCGACGTTCACGATCGGCCGGTAGAACAGGTACCAGCCCAGCGCGAGGCCGACCCCCAGCAGCAGGAAGCCCCCGAGCAGGGCGCCGAGGATCAGCGGCCAGCGGGATTTCGGCTTTTCGTCGGAAGACGGCGCGGTCTCGGCCATGGATGAAGAGAGGCTCCCGGGAAGGCCGCCAGTGAACTCCGCCGGCAGGGCGGAATTGGGGCGGCGTTGGGCCCCTTGCGAGGCCCGGCCCGCAGTATAAGTGTGTAGGCCCCGGTTCGGAACACGTTCAGAAGGAGAGCGCCATGACGGCCTGCATCGTCGGTTGGTCCCACGGCAAGTTCGGCAAGCTCGATGGCGAGACCAGCGAATCGCTGGTCGTCAAGGCGGCCACCGAGGCGATCGCCCATGCCGGCATCGAGCCGCGCGATGTCGACGTGATCTACGTCGGCAACATGAATGGCGGCTTCGTGCGCCAGGAGTTCCATTCCTCGCTGGCGCTGCAGGCCCATCCCGACCTGCGCTTCAAGCCCAGCACGCGCGTCGAGAACGCCTGCGCCACCGGCTCGGCCGCCATCCACATGGGGCTGAACACGCTGGCCGCCCGCAAGGCGCGCTTCGTGCTGGTGGTCGGCGTCGAGAAGATGACCGAGCTCAACTCGGCGCAGGCCGGCGAGGTCCTGATCAAGGCGTCGTACGTCGCCGAGGAAGCCAACATCGAGGCCGGCTTCGCCGGCATCTTCGGCAAGATCACCTCGGCCTACTTCCAGCGCTACGGCGACAAGTCGGACGCGCTGGCCCGCATCGCGGTCAAGGCGCACCGCAATGGCGCCAAGAATCCCTTCGCCCACTTCCAGAAGGAATTTGCCTACGAGTTCTGCCGCACGCCGTCGGACAAGAACCCGTTCGTCGCCGGCCCGCTGAAGCGCACTGACTGCTCGCCGGTGACCGACGGCGCCGCCGCGGTGATCCTGACCGACGTCGAGACGGCGCTCGGCATGAAGCAGGCGATCGCCTTCCGCGCCGCCGAGCAGGTCAACGACTTCCTGCCGATGAGCCGC
>JAIUOX010000185.1 GCA_020160955.1 Pseudomonadota bacterium | reverse complement strand
TGAGCACCTTCTTGATGGTGCGGGTCAGGAACTCCTGCTCGCTGCCCGCCTCTTCCAGCCGCGACGCGCCGAACTTCGCGTGGTGCGCCTGGGCATGCAGTGCGTGCGCGGTGAGATGACCGAACGGTTCGTTCGGCGGCTGGCGGAGCAGTTCCTCGCGCACCGCTTCCAGCGAGGTTGCCTTCCAGAAGAAGGCGAGGAACGTCGCGCTGCGCTTCTGCCGCACCACCTGGGCGATGCCCTTGGACACGATCAGGTACCAGGAGATCGCCGACATCGCGACCAGCACCACCAGCAGCACCCGGGCCACGATGTCGGACTGCGCGATGAAATGACTGAAACCGAGGGCCGAGCTGTCGCCCATCACGTGCTCCTAGCGCAAGACGAAGTTGATCGGGACCAGCACCCACACCGCCTGCGGCGTGCCGCCGTCGGCATAGGGCCTGAACTGGGCGGCGCGGACCGCGCTCACCGCGGCCTCGTCGAGCGCCGGATGACCGGACGATGCCTGCAGCAGGACCTGCGACGGCCGCCCGGCGGCATCGACCAGCACGCGCACCGTGACGCTGCCCTGCTCGCCCGCCTTGCGCGAGCGCGCCGGGTAGACCGGGTTGGGCGGCACCAGGTAGCCGAGTTGCGCGGCCGATACCGTGCGCGGCCCGGCGGCGGCCTGCGGCGCGCCCCGCGGCACGCCCTCGACCGGCTTGGGTCCGCTGTTCGGGGAGGCCTCCTGCTCGCGCACCGGCTTCGCCGGCTCCGGCGCCTTCGGCTGCGGCTTGGCGACCGGCTTCGGCTCGGGCTTCGGGACGGGCTTGGGGATCACCGGCGGCGGCGGCTCCTGCGGCGGCGGCAGGTCGAGCTTCGCCATCGGGAACTCGGGTGGCGGCAGGTCGGGCGGCGGCGGATCGACGATCGTCGCGAGGTCGGGCGGCTTGAGGTCGACCGGCGGCGGCGGCTCGGCGCTTTCGACCTGTGGCGCCGAGGCCGGCTCGCCCGCCACCATGCGCACTTCCATCGGCGCGACGTCGCCGACGATCAGCTTGGTCGAGGACGCCTGGGTCAGCGCCCAGCCGACCCCGACATGGCCGACGACCACGGCCGCCAGCAGGCCAAGCCGCACCGTGGGCGCCAGCATGTCCCGGCCGGCGCGCCCCGGGGCGCCCGGCCGCAGGTCCTGGAAGGTCGGCGGCTCGCTCACGGCGGCCTTCTCACCACCCCGGGCGGCACTCCGCAAGGGGCGGTCTGCCGCTCTTCCGGCGGCGGCAGCGGCGGCGGGCGCGCCCCTCATGGCTCGCTCCAGGCCCGGACCATGTTGTGGTAGCAGCCGATCAGCGACCGCCGCGCGATCTCGTCGGCATGGGTCTGGTTCAGGCGCTGGATCGCGCCGTCCATCTGGTACAGCACGTCGCGATGCGCCGCATCGCGGACCAGGCTCTGGGTCCAGAAGAAGCAGGCGGTGCGGACGCCGCGCGTCACCGGCGTCACCTGGTGCAGGCTGGTCGCCGGGTAGACCACCATGCCGCCGGCCTCGAGCTTGACGCGGTGCCGGCCGTAGGTGTCCTCGATCTCCAGCTCGCCGCCGTCGTAGTCGGCGGGATCGGTCAGGAACAGCGTCGCCGAGACGTCGGTCCTGAGCTTGGCGCCGCTGTGCGGGTGGATTCGCACGCTGCCGTCGACGTGCGGCCCGAACCGCATGCCCTCGCCGTAGCGATTGAACATCGGCGGGTAGATCGTGTTGGGCAACACCGCGCTGATGAACAGGGGGTTGGTCTCCAGCGCGCCGACCACGATGCGCTGGCAGGCCCGCGCGACCGCCGAGCGCTCGTCGATCTGCTGGTTGAACTTGACCGGCGCGCCTTGGTAGCCGGCGGTCACGCGACCGTCGACCCACGCCTCGTTCGCCCCGTCGAGATGCGCGCGCACACTGACCAGCTGCGCGGCATCGAGGACATCGGGGATGCAGACCAGCACGACGCCGCTCTCCTCACATCCGGTAGGTGAAGGTGAGCAGGCCGGTCGTGCCCGAGCCCGGAACGGCGCGACCGCCGTCCGACGCCATCAGGGAGTCGTAGTACATCGTGTTGAACAGGTTCAGCACGTTGGCCCGGATCTCCCACGTCGGCTGCTTGTACGCCGCGGTGATGTCGAAGCGGAAATACTCCGGCACCTGCACCGTGTTCTGGTTGTTGGCGTAGCGCTGGCCGACATAGAACATGCCGCCGCCGACCTCGTAGGTGTCGCGGATCGTGTATGTCGTCCAGATGTTGCCCGAGCCGGCCGGCGTGTTGAGCGGCACGTTGCCGGTCGTGTTGCCGATGCCGTTGATGAAGGTCTGGCCCTGCAGGATGCGGGCGTCCAGCCAGGCGTAGCCGCCGAACACCTGCCATTCCGGGGTGATCCGCCCGGCCGCGCCGATCCGCGCGCCCTTGACCTGCACGTTGCCGGTCGGCGAGTAGGTGCCGTCGGCGTTCTGGCTGCGGGCGTTGTACTTGGTGATCTGGAACAGCGCGCCGTTCAGCGACAGGTTGCCGTTCAGCAGCTCGTACTTCACGCCGGCCTCGACGCCCTGGTTGGTCTCGGGCGGCAGGGTCGACGCGCCGGTCGTCGAGGTCAGCTGTTCGAGCGACGGGTTGAACGAGGTGCTGTACGACACGTAGTAGGATTGCTGGCGCGTCGGCTCGAAGATCAGGCCGGTGCGCACGCTGGTGAAGGTGTCGGTCTGGGTCAGGTACGGCACGGTCGTGCTGCCCGCCGTGTTGGCCGAGTTCAGCGAGTTGCCGATCTGCGCCGAGTAGATGTCCCAGCGCAGACCGCCGACCGCCTTCAGCCACGGCATCAGCTGGATGGTGTCGTTGAAGTAGGCGCCGAACCCCAGCGCCTGCGACGAGGCGTAGTTGGTCGGGATCGAGGCCGAGTTGCCGGGCGTGCCCGCCCCCACCGTGTAGCCGGCCGGGGTGCAGCCGATCGAGCCGGCGGCCAGCGCGATGCCGTTGCAGCTGCCGGTCCGGATGTAGGTCTGGTTGGTGTAGGACTCGTAGTTGAGGTCGATGCCCATGAGCAGCAGGTGGCCGACCGGGCCGGTCAGGAACTTGGCCTCGACCTCGCTCTGGTTCTCGACGGTGATGTCGTTGATGTTGCGATCGCGGCTGATCTGCCGGATCTCGAGCTGGTTGAGCGGCTGGCCGCTGTAGACGGTGCCGCCCGGCCCGACCGCCGCCGGCAGGAAGCCCCACGACCGCGGGTAGGGACCAAGCACGCCGACCGCCGCGCCCGAGGTCTGGCGCACGCTGGTATTGACCCAGGCGAACTCCGTCTGGTTGCGCAGGCGCATCGCGTCGCTGACCTTGTGCTCGACGGTGGCGTTGAGCTGGATCACGTCCTGCTCGGTGTAGTCGTCCGCCAGCCCGTAGTTGACGTTGCGCGGCACGTTGATCGGGAAGCCGTTCAGCGCCGGCACGCCGTAGGGGACCTGGTCCTTGCGGTGCTGCACGATCGCCGCCAGCGTGATCTCGGTCGGCGTGCCGATGCCGAACTTGACCGACGGCGCGAGGCCGAAGTCCAGCACGTTGGTGTTGTCGATGGTGCTCGCCTTGCCCCACTGGAACATCGCGTTGACGCGGGCCGCGTTGGTCTCCTCGAACGGCACGTTGACGTCGGCGGTGCTGCGGATCAGGCCGTTGGTCGTCACCTGCCCCGACAGCTCGGTGGCCTTCTTCAGGCCGGGCTTCTTCGTCACCTGGTTGATCACGCCACCGGTCGAGCCGCGCCCGAACAGCATCGACGACGGGCCCATCAGGACCTCGACCTGCTCGAGGGCGAAGACGTCGCGGTAGTACTGGCCGCGGTCGCGCATGCCGTCGAGGTAGATGTCGGTGCGGGCCGAGAAGCCGTTGAGGTTGATGTTGTTGCCGATCGCCCCGCCCTCGGCGGAACCGATCGTGACGCCCGGCACGTTGCGCACCGCCTGGTCGAGGGTCGTGGCGCCCTGCGACTGCATCAGCGCCTTGTTCACCACGATCACGGTCTGCGGCACGTCCATCAGGTTCTCGGCACCGAGCCGGAACAGCGAGCCGCGCGTCGTCTGGAAATCCTCGCTGGGCCGCGAACCGGTGACGGTCACGGTCTGCATGGTGGCCGGCGCCTGGCTGGGCGGCGTCGGGTTGGTGTCCGGCGGAAGCGGCGGCGTTCCCCCTCCCTGGGCCTCCTGCGGCGGCGTCTCCTGGGCCAGGGCCCCGGAAGCGACCAGCAGGCCGACCATGGCGGTCGTCGTGGGAATGCTCCGCGTCACGTCTTCACCTCCTCGCTAAAATTCGCGAATGAGAGTGATTATCACAATCTCGCCCAAGTCCAAGCACAATCTGCGAATCGTTCGCAATTGGACGCGCAACGCGAAACGGCAGCCTGGCACTTGCGGGGAATGGCGCGCCCGGCTGGACTTGAACCAGCGGCCTACCGCTTAGAAGGCGGTTGCTCTATCCACTGAGCTACGGGCGCAAGACGGCCATCCTAGCACAGTTGCCGCCCCTCTCCTTCCGCCGGGCTTCTGCCCCTCCCGGTCGGCCACGGCCAACCGAATGTCGCCGGCGATCAATGTGCGCCCGCGTCCCCGGGCGCAGGTTACCCGGGCAAGTCCATCCAAAGGCAGGGAGACGGCGCGATGCTCGGCATGTTCAGGTCCCACCAGGGCTCGTGGTGGATGACCGGCGTGGACGTCGAATGGCAGACCTTCCCCGCCGCCCGGCGCCTGCTGCCCGGCGACCGCACGGTGACCGAGATCCTCTATCGCATCCTCGCGCGCCATGGCACGGCGTTCCCGCCCCGCCGCGCCGCCGGAGTCGTCTCGCTCTGCGTCGCACGGGCCGCGGCGGCCACCCCGCACGCCGGGATCGCTGCCGGCGCCGACGCGCAGGACGTGCTCTCCCGGGCCTTCCACGACTGGTTCCTGCAGGCCGCGTCGCGAGACTACATCGACGACCTGCTGCGCGACGCGTTGCAGGATCACCAGCAAGCGGCCGCCTAGCCGACGCGTTGCCTTGCATGACGACCGCTCCTCCTCCGCCGCGCCGTTCGATGATCGGTGCCGGCCTCCTGCTCGTCGAAGACGAGTATCTCGTGGCCGAGATGCTGCGCGAGACGCTGCTCGACGCGGGTGCCGCGGCCGTGCACGCGGTACCTTCGGTGCGCGCCGCGCTCGACGTGCTGAACCATCACCCGATCACCGCGGCCGTCCTCGATTTCGACCTCGAGGGCGAGACCTCCGCGGCGGTGGCCGATGCGCTGGTCGCGGCGCGCATCCCCTTCGCCTTCTTCACCGGCAGGACCCAGGCCAACCTGCCGCCGGCCCATCGCGCGGCGACCGTGGTCCGCAAACCGGCCATCGAGAAACTGCTCGACGTGGTCGAGCAGATGTGCGGCCGCCGCGGCGACCCCGCCCCGCCCGCCTGATCGCCGAAGCTTGGGACGCGGCGTCCAGTCGCGGGATTCCGGGCCCCTCCTCCCCAGCCGGTCGGCCTATAAGCTGGCCCCGCTACAGACCTTCGGGAGGAACACCATGAGCACGTCGATCGCCGACGAACGCCGCCTGCTTTCCAACGACGAATACGCGCCGGTGGCGCGCAGCCACTACCCGGCCGTCGCCGAGCTCGACCGCGACGCGCTCCTCGAGCTCGCGCGCTGGCTGCGCGACCAGCGCGGGGCCGTGCGCCGCCAGGTCGAGCAGCACCGCCGCGCCCATCGCGGCAAGGGCGAGCCCCGGGCCGGCGCGACCGAGGCCGCGGCCGATCGCGGGCTGGCCGGC
>JAIUOX010000184.1 GCA_020160955.1 Pseudomonadota bacterium | reverse complement strand
CCGCCGACTCCGACGAGGTCAGCAGCTCGACGAACAGCTCGCGCTCGCGCTTCATGCCCTCGTCGAACGGCAGTTCGACGGCGGCCTGCACGCACTTGATGATGTTCCACGGCGCCTTGAAGCCGCGGGCGCGGCGGGCGATCGCCTTCTCGGTCTCGGCGAACAGCTCGGGCGACTCCAGCGTCACCGAGAGGTCGCGCACGCGCCGCCTCGGCGCGCCCTGGGCGACCAGCATCTGGGCGTGGGCGACCGCGCCCTTCAGCAGGTCGTCGCCCTCGACGATCGCGTCGACGATGCCCTTGGCCTTGGCCTCGGGGGCCGGGATGTGGCGGCCCGACAGGATGGCGTCGAGCGCGTACTTGGCGCCGGCCAGGCGCGGCAGGCGCTGGGTGCCGCCGGCGCCCGGCAGCAGGCCGAGATGGACCTCGGGCAGGCCGACGCGGGTCGACGGCAGGGCGACGCGGTAGTGGGCGCCCAGCGCGGTCTCGAGACCGCCGCCCAGCGGCGTGCCGTGCAGCGCGGCGACGATGATCTTGGGGCAGTTCTCCATCGTGGCGATGACGTCGTTCAGGTTGGCGCCCGACGGCGGCTTGCCGAACTCGCGGATGTCGGCGCCGGCGATGAAGGTGCGGCCGCCGCCGATCAGCACGATGGCGTCGATGTTGGGGTCGGCGGCGAACGCCTCGACGCCGTTCTTGATGCCGTCGCGCACGGCCGCGGCCAGCGCGTTCACCGGCGGGTTGTTGACGGTGAGGATGCCGATGCGTCCCTCGGTGGAGCGCAGCACTGCGTCGGACATAGGCGTTTCTTCCCTGGAAGCTGGACTTTGCGGGCACCTGTCTTAGCAACCGCGGGGGCCGCCGCCCAGCGACGTTCGATTTCGCGCTGCGAAGGAGAATCAGCCTTTTCGCAGCCCCATTCAGTGGCTATGCATCCCGGCGGAAAATGAACAAGGACAGGGAAATCCGATGACGACGACGAGACGCACGCTGCTCCGCGCCACCGCCGGCCTGGCGGTCGCCAGCCCGGCTATCCTGCGCGCCCAGGGGACCTGGCCGAACAAGCCGATCACCATCGTCGTCAACTTCCCGGCCGGCGGCCTGACCGACGGCATCGCCCGCGCCTTCGGCCAGTCGGTCCAGCAGACCACCGGCCAGCAGGTGCTGATCGACAACAAGCCCGGCGCCAGCGGCAACATCGGCGCGGCGCTGGTCGCCCGCGCCCCGGCCGACGGCTACACCTACCTGCACACCGTCTCGAGCACGCTGGTGCAGAACCGCGTGACCTTCAAGACGCTGGGCTTCGACCCGGACAAGGACCTGACGGTCGTCTCGGGCATCTCGTCGGGCTTCCTGCCGGTGGTCGTGCACAAGTCGGTGCCGGTCTCCAACCTCAAGGAATTCATCGAGTACGCCAAGACCAACAAGGTCAACTTCGGCTCGTGGGCGCTCGGCTCGTCGGCGCACGCCTTCGCCCAGGCCCTCAACGAGAAGTACAACCTCAACATCGAGATCGTCACCTACAAGGGCGAGGCGCCGATGTGGCAGGACATGGGCTCGGGCTCGCTGACCGCCGCGATGGGCAGCCCGCAGGCCTTCAACGCGCTGCTGGTCAAGGGCGACATCAAGCCGATCGCCAATCCCGCCAAGGTGCGCTCGCCCCGGCTGCCGGACGTGCCGACGACGGGCGAGCAGGGCTTCGTCGACGAGGTGTTCCTGGTGCGCGGCTGGCTCGGCCTCGCCGCGCCGGCGGCGACGCCCAAGGACATCGTCAACCGCATGTCCGACCTGTGGGTCGCGGCGGCCGACAGCGAGCCGGGCAAGAAGATGATGGAGAGCTTCGGCCTCGTCGAGAAACCGCTCGGCCACGCGGCGGTGATGAAGGACTACGAGGAACTGAAGACCATCCTGATCCCGCGCATGATCGCGCTCGGCATCAAGCCGGAGTGAGGCTAAGCTTCGGCGAGCCTCCCGCAGGAGATCGCCGATGTCATTCTCCGGTGTGAACTACCTGGCCGTGCTGGCGGCGGCCGTCGCGGCCTTCGCCTTCGGCGCCGCCTGGTACATGACCCTGTCGCGCGCCTGGCTGGCCGCGGTGGGCCTGACGCGCGAGCAGCTGGGCAAGCCGTCGCCGCTGCCGTTCGTGGTGTCGTTCGTCGCCCTCCTGGTCATGGCGTGGGTGCTGGCCGGCATGCTGGCCCACTTCGGCTCCGGCCAGGTCACCGTCCGCAACGGCATCGTCAGCGGGCTGTTCCTGTGGCTGGGCTTCGTGATCACCACGCTGGCGGTCAACAACGCCTACGGCCAGCGCAAGCTGTCGCTGACCGTGATCGACGGCCTGCACTGGCTGGGCGTGCTGGTCGTGCAGGGCGCGGTGATCGGCGCGATGGGACTCCGGTGAGGGAGGCGGGATGAGCCAGCGTCCCCGCATCGTCGGCTACGCGATCGTGTCCCGCGAGGGCATGATCGCCAATTCCGACGGCTCGTTCCCCGACGAACTCAAGATCCCGGCCGACCAGCAGTTCTACCAGGACTCGCTGGCGTCGGCGGCGGCGGTGGCCAACGGCCGTCACTCCGCCGAGGGCGGTCCGCGCGAGGGTGCGCGCAAGCGCATCGTGCTCAGCCGGCGCGTGCACCGTATCGTGCACCATCCCGAGAACCCCAACGCGATCCTGTGGAACCCGGCGACCGCGCCGTTCGACGAGGCGTGGCAGAAGCTCGGCCTGCCGGAGGGCGAAGCCCGGCCGACGCTGGCGGTGGTCGGCGGCACCGACGTGTTCGGCCTGTTCCTGACGCTGGGCTACGACGCGTTCTTCCTGACGAGGGCGCGGGCCAGCGTGCCGCGCGGCCGCCCGGTCTTCCCCGGCGTCGGCCTCGGCCTGCCGCCCGACGAACCGCTGCGCAAGCACGGCCTGGTCCTGAAGGGCAGCCGCATCCTCGACCCCGCGACCGACACGGTCCTCGAGGAGTGGGGGCCGGCTTCCTGACCTGAGAGAAGAAGAAAGGTCCCTCGCTGCGCTCGGGATGACAAGAAATGGCTGTCATCCCGAGCGCAGCGAGGGACCCTTCCTCAGAACTCCACCGTCAGCCCGTCGTGCGCCGCTTCCACCGGCAGGGTCGGGGCGCGGGCCAGCATCTCCGGGCTCATGTGGGTGAGGATGGTGCGCTTCGGCGCGATCGCGGGCAGGTGCTTCGTCACCGTCGCGTAGTCGAGGTGGAACCTGGTGGCCCGGTCGTGGAAGTAGGCCTCGCAGATGAACAGGTCGGCGTCGCGGCCGGCAGGTTCGAGCTCGGGGGTCCACTCGGTGTCGCCGGTGTAGGTCACGACCTTGCCCTCGGCCTCGACGCGCAACGCGTAGGACGGCGCGCCCGAGGGATGCTTCATGCCGTAGGGCGTGACGTGCAGGCCCGCCACCGCGGCGCGCTCGTGCAGCGCCAGCTCGCGGATCTCGACGGCGAAGCGGCGCTCGACCTTGCTCGAGCCGGCGAACATCGCCTCCATCAGCGCGGTCAGCCGCTCGCCCAGCCCGGGCGGGCCGGCGATCACCAGCGGCGCGGTACGCCGGCTGACCAGCTGGGCGTCGAGGATGAAGAAGGGCAGGCCGCCGAAATGGTCGCCGTGCAGGTGGGTGACCAGGATCGCCGCGATGCCGTTGGGATCGACCCCGGCCTTGCGGATCGCCACCATCGACGAGGCGCCGCAGTCGATCAGCACGTTGCCGCCGGCCGCGCGCTCGAGGTGGAAGCAGGTGTTGAAGCGGCCGCCGCTGCCGAAGGCGTCGCCGCAGCCGAGGAAGGTCAGCCGCATCGTCAGGGCGCCTGCTCGAGGCTCGACACCTCGTTGGTCAGCGTCGTGCGCCGCATGTCGCGGACCTCGGTGTGATCGTAGCGCCGGGCGCGGTGCATGGTGGTGCGGTTGTCCCACATCACCAGGTCGTGCGGCTTCCAGGCATGGGCGTAGACGAAGGCGCGCTGCGTGGCGTGCTCGGTGAGGTCGCGCAGGAAGGCCCGCGCCTCGGGCACCGGCCAGCCCTCGATCTCGCCGGCGTGGCTCGACAGGTAGAGCGACAGCCGGCCGGTCGTCGGGTGACGGCGGACCAGCCGCTGGCGCACTGGCGCCCACTTCGCGCGTTCGGCCTCGGTGAAGTCGGTGAAGCCCAGGATGCCGCGCGAGAACACCTGGCTGTGGCGGCACACGAGGTCGCGGACCTCGGCCTTCGTCTCCTCGTCGAGCGCGTCCCAGGCGGCGCGCATGTCGGCGAACTCGGTGTTGCCGCCGGCCGGCGGGATGTGTCGCGCGGACAGGAGCGAGTACTTGGCCGGCACCTCCTTGAACGAGCTGTCGGAGTGCCACAGCTGGTTGCCCAGCCCGAACAGCCGGCGGCGGTCGTCGCGCGCCAGCACCTTGTTGTCCTTGTCGAGGTTGGAGATGTCGTTGAGGTCCATGCTGACCCGCCGGTCCTCGGGCGCGGCGATGTCGCCGGTCGCCTGCTCGAGCGGGCCCAGCGCGCGGCTGAAGGCCAGCTGCTGGGCGTCGTCGATCGGCTGGTCGTGGAACACCAGGACGGCGAAGCGGTCCATGCCGGCGTGGATCGCGGCGACCTCGGCCGGGGTCACCGGCCGGCGCAGGTCGATGCCGCGCACGGTGCCGGCGAAGAACGGGCGGCCGACCGGGTCGACCGGGGTGATCTGGACGGTCATGGGCCGAGCCTAGGCCCGGCCCGGGCGCGGCGCAAAGCCCTTGACGTCGAGGCGCGGAATGACAATACTTGAACAACTGTTCAAATGTCGAAACGCAAGACCCTCCTGCTGTCCGACGACGATGCCGTGGCGCTCGCCGACCTGTTCCGGCTGCTCGGCGACCCGACGCGGCTGCGCATCGTCGTTTCCTGCCTGCGCACGCCGCTGGCGGTGTCGGACATCGCCGACCGGCTGGGCCTCTCGGTCTCGCTGGTCAGCCACCACCTGCGGCTCCTGAAGGGCGCCCGGCTGGTGCGCGCCGAGCGGCAGGGGCGGCAGGTCTACTACGGTGCCGACGACCTCCACGTCCGGCGGATGGTCGAGGACATGGTCACCCACATCGCGGAGCACTGAGATGGGCGTTCACTGCGGGCACGATCATCACGGGCACGGGCACGGGCACGGCGGCCACGATCATTCCCATGTCAACGCGGGCGCACTGGCCTCGCCGGCCTACCGCCGCGTACTGTGGCTGGCGCTGGCGATCAACCTCGCCATGTTCTGCGTCGAGATCGGCGCCGGCGTCGCCGTCGGCTCGGCCTCGCTGCTGGCCGATTCGCTCGACTTTCTGGGCGACAGCGCCAACTACGCGTTGAGCCTGTTCGTGCTCGGCCAGGCCCTGGCGTGGCGGGCGCGCGCCTCGCTGGTCAAGGCGGCCAGCATGGGCGGCTTCGGCCTTTGGGTGGCGGCGACGACGATCCAGCACGCGCTGGCCGGCACGGTGCCGTCGGCGCCGGTGATGGGCGTGGTCGGCACGCTGGCCTTCGCCGCCAACCTCGGCGTCGCGGTGCTGCTGTACCGCTGGCGCGACGGCGACAGCAACATGCGCTCGGTGTGGATCTGCACGCGCAACGACGCGCTGGGCAACCTCGCGGTGCTGGCAGCGGCGCTGGGCGTGTTCGGCTCGGGCAGCGGCTGGCCGGACTATATCGTTGCGGCGATCATGTCGGGCCTGGCCCTGTGGGGCGCGGTCGTGGTGACCCGCCACGCGATCTCGGAACTGGCCGAAACCCGCCGGGGACACGCCCCGGCGGAGTAGGTCTCACAGCCTCTCAAGCGGTCG
>JAIUOX010000011.1 GCA_020160955.1 Pseudomonadota bacterium | reverse complement strand
TGCTGACCTGTCGCGGCGTCAGCACGCCTCCCTCGTAGACCGGGTCGTTCAGCACGATGAAGCCCTGGCCCTCGTAGAGATCGAGCTTGCTGCGCTGGTTGGCGTGGAACACGTCCTCGAGCGCCAGCGGGTGCAGGTTGAAGGCCATCCCGAGGTCGCGCAGCATGTCGGAGCTCGGGCGGCCGGCGACGTCGATCCAGGTGTGGCCGGGCGTGCCGAGGTGGAAGCGGCACTCGTCGACCTCCACCCCCTGCACGACCTGCACCTCGTCGCGCGAGTACTCGACCAGCGTGAAGTCCAGCGCCTCGTCGGGCACCGGCGCGCGCCCGGCCAGCGTGCCCGGCGAGGTGCCCGGCTTGGTGTGGCGGTGGACGACGCCGTCCATGGTCCGCGTCGACGCCGTCGCCGGCGTCAGATCTCCTGCATGACCTGGACGTCGGGGCGGCCGGCGAGGTAGTCGCCGAGCTTGCGGCCGAGTTCCTTGAAGTGCGGCGCGGCGCGGTGCGCTTCCAGCGCCGCCTGGTCGGCGTAGCGCTCGAGCATCACGTAGACGTTGGCGTCGTCGGTCTTGTGCAGCGCATAGAGCTTGTTGCCCGGCTCGTCGGCATGAACCTTGGCCTGCAGCGCCTTCATCGTCGCCTCGAAGTCGGCGTTGGTGCCCGGCTTGATGGTGAGCTTCGCGATGATGCCGATCATGTCCGTTTCCTGTCCTTCTAGCGGGGCCGTCTCTTCACAAGGTACTTGTGTTCCCCGTCGCACACCAGTGTACCCGACTGATTGTGAATCGTGAGTGTCATGGTCACCACGCCGGTGGTCCGGCCCTCCTTGAGGGCGCTGACCTCGAGCATCGGGTACAGCGTGTCGCCACAGTAGACCGGCTTCAGGAAGCGCGACGACTGCTCGAGGAAGCCGACCAGCGAATCGCCGATGAAGTGCGGGAAGATGCCGGCGCCGGCGGCGCCCTGGATGGCGACTTGCAGTCCGTGTGCCAGCAGGTCGCGATGGCCGCGCGCCTTGCAGTACTCGCGGTCGTAGTGGATCGGGTGGTTGTCGCCGCTGGCCAGCTGGAAGGCGGCGAACATCGCCTCCGTCTGGGTCCGCGAGTTGATGTAGAACTTCTGCCCGACGGCCAGGTCCTCGAACCAATGGGTCGGTCCGAAGCGATGGTCCTCGGGCCGGAACGTCGTTTGCTCGGACACCGGTCCCTCCCCTTGTCTCGCGGCGTCAGGCCGCCCGGGCGTTGCGGCCGAGGCCGCCATGCAGGTCGAGCATGCGCTCGCGCCATGCCGCCACCGGGTCGTCGGCGGCCAGCAGGTCGAGCGGGCTGGCGATGCGCGCCCACAGGAAGGCGCCGATCAGCGCGTAGTCGGCATAGGCCGGCGCCTGGCCGGCCAGGAACGGCTGCTCGCGCAGCAGCCGGCGCGCCGGCTCCAGCACGCCGCGGAAGGTCGCGACCGCGCCGCCGTCCCGGGCCTTGGCCTGGAACGCGGTGACGTCGGTGGTGCCCAGCCGCTTGCCCCGCGACTCCCGGAAGTACGGCTGGTCGACCGGGCGCACCCGGTCGTAGAGGTCGCCGATGATCGTCGGGAACAGCGCCGCGTGGACCGACGTATCGACCCAGTTCGACACGAAGCGCCCGAAGGCCAGGCCGGCCTCGCCGGCAAACAGCGGCTTGTCCGGGTAGGCCTCGTCGAGATGCCGGGCGATCGCCCAGCTGTCCTTCACCGCGGCCGCGCCGTCCTGGATCACCGGCACGGTCTGCGAGCCGGCGAAGGCGATCCTGTCCTTGTCGGTGAAGCCGACCGGCTCCTCGCGCCACGACAGGCCCTTGTGCGCCAGCGCGTACTTGGCGCGCCAGCAGAACGGGCTCGGCCGGCGATCGTCCTGGAAGACCAGGTCGTAGAGGACGATCACGGCGTCACTTGCCGTCGAGCATGCGGATGATGCCCGAGAAGTCCTTGCCGCCGTTGCCGGCGTTGACGAACAGGTTGAACAGGTGCGCCGCCTCGGCGCCCATCGGCGTGCTGGCGCCGCTCGACAGCGCCGCCTGCTGGGCGAGCTTGAGGTCCTTCAGCATGTTCTCGGCGGTGAAGCCCGGCGCGAAGTCGCGGTTGGCCGGCGAGCCCGGCACCGGGCCGGCGACCGGCAGGTAGTTGTTGACCGCCCAGCACGAGCCCGACGAGGTCGACACGATGTCGAACAGCGTCTTCATGTCGAGGCCGAGCCGCTTGCCCATCAGGAAGCCCTCGGCGACGCCGATCATGGTGATGCCGAGGATCATGTTGTTGACGATCTTGGCCGCCTGCCCCGAGCCCGGCGCGCCGGTATGGACGATGTTCTTGCCCATCTTCTCGAGGATCGGGCGGGCCTTGGCGAAGGCCGCGTCGCTGCCGCCCACCATGAAGGTGAGCGTGCCGGCGGTGGCGCCGCCGACGCCGCCCGACACCGGCGCGTCGACCATGGCGAGGCCGGCCTTCTCGGCCAGCGCCGCGACGTGGCGCGCGGTATCGACGTCGATGGTCGAGCAGTCGATCAGGAAGGCGCCCTTGGCGACGTGCGGCAGCACGTCGTTCTCGTAGACCGCGCGGACGTGCTTGCCCTGCGGCAGCATGGTGACGACGACCTCGGCATCCTTCACCGCTTCCGCCGCCGACGCCGCCTTGCGCGCGCCGTTGGCCGCCGCGGCGTCGAGCGCCGCCGCCGTCAGGTCGAAGGCCGTGACCTGGTGCTGGCCCTTCACGAGGTTGGCGGCCATCGGGCCGCCCATGTTGCCGAGGCCGATGAAGGCGATCTTCGCCATGATTTCCTCCCTTGCCGATGCTCAGTCGAAGAACAGGTCGTTCGCGACCGGCTTGAAATGCGCCTCGACCATGTCGCGGGTCACGCCCTCGACGGTGGCCGGGTTCCACTTGGGCTTCTGGTCCTTGTCGACCAGCAGCGCCCGCACGCCCTCGAAGAAGTCGTGGCCCTCGCGCATGCAGGCCTGCGACATGCGGTACTCGATCGTCATGACGTCCTCGAACGACCGGTTGGCGCAGCGCCGCAGTTGCTCCAGCGTGATCGCCATGGACAGCGGCGACAGCTTCAGCAGCGCCGCCAGCTGCTTGGCCGCCCACTCGCCCGGCTGCGCCTTGAGCCGCGCCACGATGTCGGCCACCGAGTCGGCCGAGAAGCATTTGTCGATGTCGGCCATCAGGCCGGGCAGCGTCGGCATGCCGGCATCGCCCGCGAACCGGGCGATCACCGCGTCGACCTTGCGGTCGGCGTCGGGGCCGTCTAGGTCGGCGGCGCCGAGCGCGGCCTGCAGGTCGTTCATCTTCGCGCTGGGCACGAAGGCATCGACGATGCCCGCCCACACCGCGTCCGCGGCCTTCAGCCGGTGGCTGGTCAGCGCCAGGAAGGTGCCGAGCGCGCCCTGCAGGCGGGTCAGGAAGTAGCCGCCGCCGACGTCGGGGAACAGGCCGATCGTCGTCTCGGGCATGGCGAACAGGAACTTCTCGCTCGCCACCGAGTGCGAGCCGTGCGCCGACAGGCCGACGCCGCCGCCCATGTCGATGCCGTCGATCAGCGAGATCCACGGCTTGGCGAAGCGGTAGATGCGGCGGTTGACGATGTACTCGTCGCGGAAGAAGTCGCGGCGCACCGTGCCGCCGGTCTTGTCCTTCATTTCGCGGTACAGGCCGACCACGTCGCCGCCGGCGCAGAAGGCGCGGTCGCCGGCGCCGCGCAGCACCACCGCCTTGACCTTGGGGTCCTTCTCCCAGCCCGGCAGGACCTTCTCCATCTCGAGGATCATGCCGTGGGAGATCGAGTTCATGACCTTGGGCCGGTTGAGCGTGATCACGCCCAGCCCATCCTTGATCTCGAACAGAATTTCAGGCTCGGACATCACTCGTTCATCCCATCAGCAAACGGCGCGAAATGATCACGCGCATGATCTCGTTGGTTCCCTCGAGGATCTGGTGCACGCGAAGGTCGCGCAGATAGCGCTCGATGGGGAAATCCTTCAAGTAGCCGTAGCCGCCATGCAATTGCAGCGCCTCGTTGACGACGCGGAAGCCGACGTCGGTCGCGAAGCGCTTGCCCATGGCGGCGGCCTGCGTCGCCTCCGGCGACTTGGCGTCGAGCAGGCTGGCGGCCCGCCAGATCATCAGGCGCGCCGCGTCCAGCTCGGTCGCCATGTCGGCCAGCTTGAACTGGGTCGCCTGGAAGTCGGCGATCGGCTTACCGAACTGCTTGCGCTCGATCACGTAGCGCGACGCCGTCTCGAGGCAGGCCCGCGCGCCGCCCAGCGAGCAGGCGCCGATGTTGATGCGGCCGCCATCGAGCCCGGCCATCGCGATCTTGAAGCCGTGGCCCTCCGGGCCGAGCCGGTTGGCCACCGGCACCTTGCAGTTCTCGAAGATCACCGCCGAGGTCGGCTGGCTGTTCCAGCCGAGCTTGTTCTCCTGCTTGCCGAACGACAGGCCGGGCGTGCCCTTCTCGACCACCAGGGTCGAGACGCCGCCGGCGCCCTTGCCGCCGGTGCGCAGCATGACGACGTAGAGATCGCTGCGCCCGCCGCCCGAGATGAAGGCCTTGGTGCCGTTCACGACGTAGTGGTCGCCGACCAGCTCGGCCCGCGTCGCCAGTCCCGCCGCGTCCGATCCGGCGCCCGGCTCGGTCAGGCAGTAGCTGGCGAAGTGCTCCATGCTGCAGAGCTTCGGCAGGAAATGCCGGCGCTGGTCGTCGTCGCCGAAGGCGTCGATCATCCAGGCGGCCATGTTGTGGATCGAGATGTAGGCCGCCGTGCTCGGGCAGGCCGCCGACAGCTCTTCCATGATCAGCGCGGCGTCGAAGCGCGAGAGGCCGCTGCCGCCGACGTCGTCACGGACGTAGATGCCGCCGAAGCCCAGCGCCGCGGCCTCGCGCAGCACGTCCTCCGGGAAGATCTTCTCGGCGTCCCAGCGGGCGGCCTGCGGCAGCATCCGCTCGGCGGCGAACTGGCGAGCCGTGTCGCGAAACGCCTGCTGGTCCTCGGTGAGGGTGAAGTCCATGGCGTCGGATCATATCGGGGGGCCTATGGCAGTCAAACAAGCCACATTGCGGCAGTTCGCCGTTCGCGCGATAAATCCGGACCATGGCGAAGCGCTTTTCGACCCTCGGTCGCTACCCCACCACGCGGCTGCGCCGCAACCGCCGCGAGGACTGGTCCCGCCGCCTGGTCGCGGAGACCAGGCTGTCGGTCGACGACCTGATCTGGCCGGTCTTCGTCCAGGAGGGCACCAACGCGCGAACGCCGGTGGGTTCCATGCCCGGCGTCGATCGCCTGTCGGTCGACCTGTTCGTCGAGGCGGTGAAGCAGGCGCGCGACCTCGGCATCCCGGCGGTCGCGATCTTCCCGGAGACCGACCCGTCGGCCAAGACGCCGGACGCGCGCGAGGCCTACAACCCGGACAACCTCGTCTGCCGCGCGATCCGGGCGGTGAAGAAGGAAGTGAGCGACATCGGCATCGTCTGCGACGTGGCGCTCGACCCGTTCAACAGCGACGGCCACGACGGCATCGTGCGCGACGGCTACGTCCAGAACGACGAGTCGGTCGAGGCGCTGATCAAGCAGGCGATCGTGCAGACCGAGGCCGGCGCCGACATCCAGGCGCCCTCCGACATGATGGACGGCCGGATCGGCGCGATCCGCAAGGCGCTCGACGCCAAGGGCTACGTCCACGCCCAGATCATGAGCTACGCCGCCAAGTACGCCTCGGCCTTCTACAACCCGTTCCGCGACGCCATCGGCAGCTCGGGCGCGTTGAAGGGCGACAAGAAGACCTACCAGATGGATTACGCCAACTCGGACGAGGCCCTGCGCGAAGTCGGCTTCGACATCGAGGAAGGCGCCGACATGGTGATGGTCAAGCCCGGCCTGCCCTACCTCGACATCGTGCGCCGCGTGAAGGACACGTTCGGCGTGCCGACTTACGCCTACCAGGTGAGCGGCGAGTACGCGATGCTGAAGGGCGCGGCGGAGCGCGGCTGGCTCGACTGGAACAAGGTGCTGGTCGAGACCCTGACCGGCTTCAAGCGGGCCGGCTGCGACGGCATCCTGACCTACGGCGCGGTCGACGCCGCCCGGCTGCTGCGGGGCAAATGATCGAGCGTCCGTCGGGGCGGCTGGTCCTGCTCGATCCGCGGGACCGCTTGTTCCTGTTCAAGGTCCACCAGCCGACCGTCTACGACCCGGCCGACCCGTGGCGCGACCCGTTCTGGATCATGATCGGCGGCCTGGTCGACCCGCACGAGGATTTCGGAGAGGCCGCGGTGCGCGAGGCCCGCGAGGAGACAGGCCTCGCGGTCGAGGGCCCGGTGCGCTGGATCTGGACCCGCGAGCGCGTGATGCAGTGGCGGGAGAAGCAGGTGCTGCACCGCGAGCGGTTCTTCCTCGCGCGCACGACCCGCACCGAGATCGACACGTCGGGGCTCGACGAGCGCGAGCGCAGCTGGACGCTCGATCACCGCTGGTGGACCGCCGACGAGATCGCCGCCTCGGGCGAACGCTTCGAGCCGGTCGAACTGGCGGATCGCCTGAGGGACCTTCTGCGCGACGGTCCGCCGGCGGAGCCGATCACCGTGCGATGACGAAAGGTCCCTCGCTGCGCTCGGGATGACAGGCAGTTTTCTTTGTCATCCCGAGCGCAGCGAGGGACCTTTCACGGCTCAAGGCTCGCGGTCGCGCTTCTCCCTCTTCCGCGCCTCATCGTCGGCCGCGGCCGACCGGTAGCCGCGCCAGGCCAGGATCAGGGCGGCCAGCAGGCTCACCACGCCGACGATCGTCGCCATCACGCAGCTCCCTTCTCGAAGAAGCGGGCAATCGCCCGATCGCTCCACGGCTCGGCACTGCCCGTGCCATGGAAGCCGACATGCCCGCCCGAGCGCGCCAGCAGCGGCGTCAGCCGCGCATTGCCGGCCCAGTCGTAGCCCTCGTACAGCGTGCCCGGGATCCACGGGTCGTCGAGCGCGGCCACCACCAGGGTCGGCACGCCGATCGACGGCATGAAGCGGGTCGGGCGACAGCGTTCGTAGTAGTCCTCGGCGCCGCCGAAGCCGTAGCGCGGCGCGATGAAGCGGTCGTCGTAGTCCCACACCGTGCGCGATCCCATCACCGCCGCGCGCTCGTCCGCCGTCAGGGCGGCGGCGCCCGCCGTGGCCTCGACCTTCATCTGGCCGAGGATGTAGCGGTGGTACACCCAGTTGCGCGACCGCATCATGTTGCGGCAGGTCAGCGACAGGTCGATCGGCGCGCAGACCGTCGCCGCGGCACGCAGCGGCGTCGCCGTCCCCTCCTCGCCCAGGTACTTGAGCAGCATCGCGCCGCCCAGCGAGTAGCCGACCGCGACCAGCCCGTCGGCGGCGAGGTCGGCCGGCAGCAGCGTGAGCAGATGCCGGAAATCCTGGCTGCGGCCGGCATAGTAGTGATCGCGGCACAGCGCGCGCGACGGCCCGGCGCCGCGCAGGTTGAGGCGCAGCACGCGGTAGCCGCGGTCGAGCAGGTGGCGGCTCATCGACAGCATGTACCGGCTGCTCTCCAGCCCGGTCAGGCCATGCACGAGGATGACCAGCGGGGTGCCGGCGCGCGGCGCGGCCGGGCGGTCCAGCAGCGCGAGCAGGGTGTCGTCCGTGCCATCCCGCAGCGGGAAAGACAGGCGCTCGCTGGCATGCGGGGCGAGCGACACCGGCGGCAGCAGGCGGCTGGCCAGGGTCTGGAGGTCGGCGCCCCACCACGGGAATCGCGGCTGGAAGTCCGACGCGTCGACTTGAGGCGTATCGGGCACGCCCCAGCGTATCAGATGCGGTCGAGGAATTTCTCCGGGACCGTGTCGCACCACGGCCGGTCGCGGGAATGGATGGACGGCGGCACGTCCAGTCCGTAGGAACGCCTTTCCAGCCATGACAACGCAACCCAGCACTGCCAGTTCCAACGCCGCCGTCGGCGTGGCCTGCGCCGTGGCCGCGGCCGCCCTGTTCAGTACCGCCGGCCTGATCGTCCGCCGCATCGACCTGCCGGCCTGGGACGTGTCGTTCTGGCGCTCGGCGCTGCTGTGCGTGTCCCTGTTGCCGCTGCTCGCCTGGCAGCGGCGGGCGCTGTGGATCGACGTGCGCAACGCCGGCCCGTGGCTGCTGGCCAGCGCCGTGCTGCTGGCCGGCGCCTTCGTGTCGTTCATCCTGGCCCTCGGGCTGGCCCCGGTGGCGAACGTGCTGCTGATGTTCGGTATCACACCTTTCCTGACGGCCCTGCTCGCCCGGACGTTACTGGGGGAAAAGCTGCACGCCCACACGCTAGCGACCATGCTGCTGGCCGTGGTCGGCCTCGGGGTCAGCGTCGCCGGCTCGCTGGAGGACGGCGCGCTGGCCGGCATGGCGGTGGCCGGCCTCGTCTCGCTGTGCATGAGCGGCAACTACGTCGTGGTGCGCCACCGCCGCGACATCGGCATGGCCCCTGCGATCTGGCTGGCCGGCCTGCTGTCGGGCCTGGTCGCCCTGCCGTTCGCCCAGCCCGGGACCGTCACGTGGGAAAAGGTTCCGTGGCTGCTGGCGCTCAGCCCGGGCCAGTTGGCCGGCGGGCTGCTGCTCTACATGGCCAGCCTGAAGCGTATCCCGGCCGGCCAGGCCGCCCTGCTGGGACTGCTCGAGCTGGTGCTCGGGCCGATCTGGGTCTGGCTGTTCGACGGCGAGCGGCCGGACGACCTGACGCTGGTGGGTGGCAGCCTCGTGATCGCCGCCGCCGCGGCAAACGTCTGGCTGGATTCGCGGCGGACCACCGGCTAGGAAGCCCGCATGACCAAAGCTTCCAAGGGCCCGCTGTCGGGCATCGTCGTCGTCGACCTGTCGCGCATCCTGGCGGGACCCTACTGCACCCTGATGATGGCCGAGCTCGGCGCCCGGGTGATCAAGGTCGAGCCGCCCAAGGGTGGCGACGACGCCCGCGCCTACGGTCCCTACGTCAACGGCCGCTCGACCTACTTCGCCTCGGTCAACCGCGGCAAGGAGAGCATCGCGCTCGACCTCAAGGCCGACGGCGACCGCGCGATCTTCGAGAAGCTGCTCGCCAAGGCCGACGTCATCGTCGAGAACTTCCGCCCCGGCACGATGGAGAAGCTGGGCTACGGCTGGGACACGCTGCACAAGAAGTACCCGCAGCTGATCTATGCCTCGGCCTCGGGCTTCGGCCACACCGGGCCGCATTCCAAGGACCCGGCCTACGACATGGTCGTGCAGGGCATGGGCGGCATCATGAGCATCACCGGCAACGAGGGCCAGCCGCCGGCCCGCGTCGGCATGTCGATCGGCGACGTCGGCGCCGGCCTGTTCACCGCCATCGCGGTCAATGCCGCGATCGTCCACCGCCTCAAGACCGGCGAGGCCACCAAGGTCGACATCGCGATGTTCGACTGCCAGCTGGCGCTGCTCGAGAACGCGATCATGCGCTACACGGTCGAGGGCGAGATCCCCGGCCCGCTCGGCGCGCGCCACCCGACCATCACGCCGTTCCAGGCCTTCGCGACCTCCGACGGCGCGATCATCATCGCCGCCGGCAACGACGGGCTGTTCCACAAGACCTGCGAGGCGCTGGGCAAGCCCGAGTGGGCGACCGATCCCGAGCACAAGAACAACGCGCTGCGCCAGAAGCACCACAAGAAGCTCGAGCACCTGATCGAGTCGGTGCTGAAGACCAACACCACCGCGCACTGGCTGGCGGTGATCGGCAAGGCCGGCGTGCCGTGCGGGCCGATCAACAACATCAAGCAGGCGATCGAGCACCCGCAGGTCAAGGCGCGCAACATGATCGTCGAGGTGCCGGACGGCAGTGGCGGCACGCTGAAGCTGGCCGGCAACCCGCTCAAGATGTCGGCCTTCGACGATCCGCCGACCCGCAAGCCGGCGCCCGACCTCGACGCCGACCGCGACGCGATCTTGTCGTTCCTCGGCGGCTGACCTCCGCGCCCGCCCCCGGCCGGACATGCGTATCCTGATCCGCCTCGCGCGCGGCCTCGCCAGGTTCCTGGCCGGGGCGGTGCTGGCCGTGCTGGTGTTCCTCGCCGGCTGCTACTTCCAGGTCAGCGGCGCGCTGCCGCCCTACAACGGACACCTCGCGGCGGCCGGTCTGCGCGCCCCTGTCGAGGTGGTGCGCGACCGGAACGCGGTGCCGCACATCATCGCCGGCTCGATCGAGGATGCCGCCTTCGGGCTGGGCTATGTCCATGCCCAGGACCGCTTCTGGCAGATGGAACTGATGCGCCGGTTGGGCCAGGGCCGGTTGGCCGAGGTCCTGCCGCCGCGCCTCGTCGGCGAGGGCATCGTCGACACCGACCGCACGATGCGCGGCCTCGGCCTCTATCGCCGGGCCTCGGAAAGCCTCAACGCCTTGTCGCCGGCGATGCGCTCGATCATCGACGCCTACGCCGCCGGGGTGAATGCCTGGATCGGCGACGAGGACCAGCAGTTCGGCCTCGAGCTGACGCTGATCAAGATGCTGTCGGGCGGCTCGTATCGTCCCGAGCCGTGGCGGCCTGCCGACTCGCTGGTCTGGGCGAAGCTGATGGCGCTCGGGCTGGACGGCAACTGGCGGGCCGAACTGCTGCGCCTGCGGCTGGCGCGCAAGATCGGCCCCGACGGGGTGAAGTTCCTGATCGAGCCGTCGGGCGACAACCGCGACGCCACGCTGTCGATGGTCAACGAGGCCCTGAAGGACATCGACCTCGATCGCCTCTACCGCGGCACCGACAACCTCGCGACGCGCAAGCGCGAGGCGTCCAACGAGTGGGTTCTGTCGGGGGCCCGCACCGTCGCCGGCAAGCCGCTGCTGGCCAACGACCCGCATCTCGGGCTGAGCTTCCCCGGCACCTGGTACCTCGCGCGGCTGGTCGGGCCGGGCTTCGACATCCGCGGCGCCACCGCGCCGGGCTCGCCGGCCGTCGTGCTGGGCCACAACGGCACGATCGGCTGGGGTTTCACGACCACCAACCTCGACAGCCAGGACCTGTTCGTCGAGCGCGTCGATGCCACCGACCCCAACCGCTACATCACGCCGGACGGCCCCCGCCCCTTCACCGTGCGCGAGGAAACGATCGCCGTGCGCTGGGGCAACCCGGTCACCATGCGTGTGCGCGAGACGCGCCACGGGCCAGTGATCGACGACTTCGTGACGCGCACCGACGGCCTCACCCCGGCCGGCCACGTGCTGGCCCTGCAGGCGACCGCGCTCGATGCCGCCGACACCTCGGCGGAAGGGTTCGGCCGGCTGGGGCTCGCCCAGAACTGGGAGGACTTCCAGGCCGCCGCGCGGCGGATCATCTCGCCGATGCAGAACATGGTCTACGCCGACACCGCCGGAAACATCGGCTTCCTGTCGCCGGCCCGCGTGCCGATCCGGCGCAAGGGCGACGGCTCGATGCCGGTGCCGGGCTGGACCTCGGAATACGACTGGGCGGGCTTCGTGCCGTTCGAGGAATTGCCGCGCGCCTGGAACCCGGCGGGCGGCCTGCTGGTCAACGCCAACGCCCGCGTCGTGCCCGACGACTACCGCCACTTCATCAGCCGCGACTGGGCCGAACCCTATCGCCAGCGCCGCGCCAACCAGCTGCTGCGCGAGGTCGAGCGGCACCCGGTCTACGGCATGATCGCCGCCCAGGCCGACAACCGCACGCTCGACGCCGACGACATGCTGCCCGCCCTGCTGAAGGGGGCGCCACGCAACCCGCGCGCCGCCAAGGCGCACGCCCTGCTGTCCGGCTGGAACCGCTTCATGCTGGCCAACCGGCCCGAGCCGCTGATCTACACCGCCTGGACCTGGGAACTGCAGCGCGGCATCCTGGGCGACGAGCTGGGCGACGAGCTCAGGTCGTCGATGGCCGTGCCGAACGTGCCTCTCCTCCTCCGCATCCTGGCCGAGCAGCCGACCTGGTGCGACGACGGCGGCACCAAGGCGATCGAGTCCTGCGAGGACGCGATCGCGCAGGCGCTCGACCGCGCGCTGGCGTGGATCTCGCGTCGCCAGGGCAACGACATCGACGGCTGGCAATGGGGCCGCGAGCACCAGGCGGCGCACCGCCACCCGCTGTTCGACACGGTGCCGCTGCTGCGCGACATCGCCTCGGTGCGCTTCCCGTCCGACGGCGGCGGCCAGACCCTGAACCGCGCCCAGCCGAACTTCGTCGGCAACGCGCCGTTCGAGGCGGTGCATGGCGCCGGCTACCGCGGCATCTACGACTTCAGCGACCTCGACAACAGCCGCTTCGCGATGCCGCTCGGCCAGTCGGGCAACTTGCTGTCACCGTGGGCGACCAACTTCCTCGCCCGCTGGAAGAACTTCGGCTACGTCGAGATCGCCGGCACGCGCGCCGAGCTGGGCCGCAGCGCGGTCGGCACGATCCTGCTGTCACCGCCTTCGCACTGAACCGAAAGGTCCCTCGCTGCGCTCGGGATGACAACAATGCCTGTCATCCCGAGCGCAGCGAGGGACCTTTCCCTTTGCCCGCCGATCAGCGCGGCCGGTCGCCGGCCAGCGTCACGCGGTGCATGACGCGGCGGAAGCCGTGGTAGTCGTTGACCGGGTTGTGCATGGCGCAGCGGTTGTCCCAGAAGGCCAGCGAGCCCGGCTGCCAGCGGAAGCGGCAGGTGAATTCCGGCTTCGTCTGGTGATCCCACAGGAAGCGCAGGAGCGGCAGGCTCTCCTTCTCGGTCCAGCCCTTGAAGTGCGCGGTGTGCGCGTCCGAGGTGAACAGCGCCTTGCGCCCGGTCTCGGGATGGGTGCGCACGATCGGGTGCTCGGCGGTCAGCACCTTCAGCGCCGCGCCGGCCTCCTTCATGCGGTCCTCGCGCGTCCTGGTGACGTCGGCCTTGGCCGAGGAACTGACGCCCACCAGCCCGTCGAGCGTCGCCTTCAGGCCCTCCGACAGCGCCTCGTAGGCAAGGTACTGGTTGGCGAACAGCGTGTCGCCGCCGTACGGCGGCACTTCGCGGGCCAGCAGCATGCTGCCCATCGGCGGCTGCTCGAGGTAGGTCGTGTCGGAGTGCCAGATGCCGCCGAAGTTGTTGCGCTCGTGCTCGAGCTTGACCACCGGCGTGATCATCGGCGCCTCGGGCAGCCCCTTGAGCTGCGGGTACTCGACCGGCTGGCCGAAGCGGCGCGCGAAGGCCAGCTGCTGCTGCGGCGTGACGGACTGGCCGCGCAGGAAGATCACGAGGTGCTCGAGGAAGGCGTGGCGGATCTCGGCGACGACCTCGACGTCGAGCTCGCGCGCCATGTCGACGCCCTCGATCTCGGCGCCCAGCGCGCCGGCCACGGGACGGACCTCGATGTGTCGGTAGTTGCGCATCGCCTGCCTCCGTCCCTTGCCGCTCAGCCACCGTCCGCCGCCCAGGGCGGCAGCGACTTGGCCTTGAAATGTCGAATGCCCGCGGCCGCTTCCGGCCGGCGCAGCAGGCCGACCAGGCTGCGCGCCGCCGCGTCCAGCACCGGCGGGATGTCGTGCCCGGTGCAGGCCATCACCAGCCGCTTGGCCGCCGCCACCGCGTGCGGCTCCAGCTTCAGGAGGTCGTCGACCAGCCCGCGCAGCGTGCGCTCCAGGCCGGCGGCGTCGCCGCACAGGTAGCGGCCAATGCCCAGCCGGTACGCCTCGGCGCCGTCGATCAGGCGCGCCGTGACCGCGAGGTCGCGGGTCGGCCCTTCGCCGATGCGGCGGACGATGAACGGCACGATCTGCGACGGGATGAAGCCGACCTTGGGCTCGGGCAGGCCGAACCGGGCGTTCTCGTGCAGCACGACGGTGTCGCAGCAGCAGGCCATGCCGAAGCCGCCGCCGACCGCCGAGCCCTCGACCACCGCGACGGTGGCCTGCGGCAGGCCGTTCAGCGCCAGCAGCGCGTCGCCGAACTGGCGGTAGGCCGGGACCAGCGGGTCGGGCGCACCGTCCTCCGGCGCGGGCGGCATGTCGGCCATCGCGTCGAGGTCGCCGCCGGCGCAGAAATGGCCGCCCGAGCCGCGCAGCACCACGACGCGGCAGTCGCGATCCTCGGCCAGCGCCCGGAAGGCATGCTCGAGCTCGATCATCATGGCGTGGGTCAGCGCGTTGCGCCGCTCCGGCCGGTCGAGCAGCAGCCGTACCACGGCGCCGTCGCGCTCGAGCCGGAGGTGGGCGTAGTCGGCGGCGTTCTCGACCATGGGCAAAGTCTTAGCGGGCGGCTATGGTGCCAACAAGATGAGGCGTTTCGTGGTTTCGCTGCTCGCGGCGATGGCGCTGGCCGCGCCCGCCGCGGCCCAGGAGTGGTCGCAGGTCACGACACCCGCGCCCGGCCCCACCCAGTCGATCGGGTTCTACACCGCGGGCTGCCTGCAGGGTGCCCAGGCCCTGCCGCTCGACGGCCCGGGCTACGAGGCCATCCGGATCAGCCGCAACCGCTACTGGGGCCAGCCGGTCGTCCTCGACTTCATCAAGCGGCTCGGCGAGCAGGTCCGCCAGGCCGGCCAGGCCCACCTCTACATCGGCGACATCGGCCAGCCGCGCGGCGGCCCGATGCCGTCCGGCCACGCCAGCCACCAGGTCGGCCTCGACGTCGACATCTGGTTCGAACGCCAGCCGGGGGCGCGCCGCGCGCCGGCCGAGCGCGAGAGCCCGCGCCTGCGCTCGCTGGTCCGGCCCGACGACAGCGGCATCGACGACGCCGTCTTCACCGACCAGCACGTGGCGCTGCTGCGCATGGCCGCGACCGCGCCCGGCGTCGACCGCATGTTCGTCAACAAGCTGATCAAGCAGCGGCTCTGCCAGACCGTGACCGGCAACCGCGGCTGGCTGAACAAGCTGGTGGTGTGGCCCGGCCACGACGAGCACTTCCACGTCCGCATGTTCTGCCCGCCCGGCAACCCGCAATGCCAGCGCCAGGCCGGCTACTACGCCGACGATGGCTGCGGCGAGCAGCTCGACCTGTGGTTCACGCGGCCGCCGGTGACCCTGCCGCCGCCCGGGACGGTGCTGCCGCCCTACCGGCCGAAGCTGCCGGCGGCCTGCCAGGAAATCCTCAGGAGCCCCTGAGGGTCGCGGCGCAGGCATCGGCGCGGTTGCGCGCCTCGCCGTCCAGCCAGTCGAGCCCGCGGACCTGGCCGAAGCGCTGCCAGCTCACCATGCTGTTGTTGCCGACCATCTGGGTGACGACATAGGCCGAGTTGGCCTGCGGCGTGTTGGCCGGGATGAAGACGATGCGCGCCTGGCCGGCCGACGGGAAGGCCGGCGGGTAGGTCTGGAAGGCGCCGGTCGGCGGCGCGGCGAGGCAAGCGACCATGCTGTCGAAGCCGACGTTGTAGTTGACGGTCCAGACGTCCGGCGTCGGCTTGTCCTGGCCGGTCGTGGTGCAGGCGGTGGCCAATGCGGCCAGCGCCACGGTCGCGCAGATGTTCTTCAGCATGATCCCCTTTCCAATCTCACTCGCCCTGCCCCAGCAGGGTACCGGCTCGCCGCGACGCCCGGAAGAAGGCCTGGAAGACCTGGAAGCCGATCACGAGGTAGACCACCGACAGGCCGAAGGCCATGCCCAGCAGGTCCCAGCGCACCACGCCGTGCGCCAGGATCGAACGCATGCCCTCGAATACGTAGGCCGGCGGCAGCCCCCACGAGATCACCTGCAGCCAGTGCGGCAGCACGCTCACCGGGTAATAGACGCCGCTCACCGGCATCAGGATGAAGACGGCGGCCCACGCGAAGCTCTCGGCGCTCTGGCCGACCCGCATGATCATCCCGGACATGGCGAGGCCGATCGACCACGAGAACATCTGCAGGATCGCGAAGAAGGCGACCAGCGGCAGGCCGAGAGAGTAGATCGAGAAGCCGAAGAACGCCCACGCCAGCAGCGACACCGGCACCATCCCGAGCAGCGTGCGCAGCAGCGCCGCGATGATGATCCCGGTCGCCATCTCCCACGACCGGATCGGGCTCACGAACAGGTGGCCGAGGTTGCGGCTCCACATCTCCTCGAGGAAGGCGATGCTGAGCGAGAGGTTGCCGCGGACCACGACCTCCCACAGCAGCAGGCCCGACAGCAGCACGCCCGCCGCCTGCGCGACGAACGAGGCCTGGGGCAGCAGGTACTGGGTCATGAAGCCCCACATCACCATCTGCACCGCCGGCCAGTAGATCGAATCGACCAGCCGCATGATCGAGCTGCGCCAGATCTGGACGTGGCGCATCACCAGCGCGTAGATCCGCAACGCCGAGCCGCTCATCGCGCCGCCTCCTTGCGCTCGAGGGATTGCAGGCCGCGCCCGCGGCCGCGCGCCATGTCGAGGAAGACCTCCTCCATGTCCTCGCGGCCGAACCGTTCGACCAGCTCGCGCGGGCTGCCGCGGTCGAACACCTTGCCGGCCTGCAGCAGCAGCACGTCGTCGCACAGCCGCTCGACCTCGCCCATGTTGTGCGAGGCCAGCAGGATCGTGGCGCCGGTCTCGCGGCGGTAGTCCTCGAGGTAGCTGCGCACCCAGTCGGCGGTGTCGGGATCGAGCGACGCCGTCGGCTCGTCGAGCAGCAGCACCGCCGGCTTGTTGATCAGCGCCTTGGCCAGCGCGACGCGGGTCTTCTGGCCGGCCGACAGCTTGCCGGCCGGACGGTCGAGGAAGGCCGCGACCTGCATGTGCTCGGCGATCTCGTCGATCCGCCGCTTGAGCTGCGGCACGCTGTAGAGCCGGCCGTAGAACAGCAGGTTCTGGCGCACGGTGAGGCGATGCGGCAGGTCGACGTAGGGCGACGAGAAGTTCATGCGCGGCAGGGCCGCGTAGCGCCGTCGGCGCATGTCGATGCCGAGCACGTGGATGTCGCCGGCCGACGGCTCGAGCAGTCCCAGCAGCATGGCGATCGTCGTGGTCTTGCCGGCGCCGTTGCCGCCCAGCAGCCCGAGCACCGTGCCCGGACGCACCGCGAAGCTCAGGTCGTCGACCGCGATGACCTCGCCGTACAGCTTGCGCAGGTGTCGGACCTCGATGGACGGGGTCTCGGCTGGCGTTGTCATGATCCCCGTCCGTCTATCCGCCGCGATCGCCTAGAGGGCCTTGATCGCGGCCTCGATCCGGTCGAGGCCGCGGCTCAGCCGCTCGGCGCCGGACGCGAAGCACAGCCGGATGTTGCCCTGCCCGCCCGGGCCGAACGCCTCGCCCGGCGCCAGGCCGACCTTGTACTCCTTCGCCAGCTTCTTGCAGAAGGCGAGCGTGTCGGTCACGCCCTCGACCGAGAAGAAGGCGTAGAAGGCGGCCTCGGGCCGCGCGATCCGCACCTGCGGCAGGGCCGACAGGCGCTGGAACACCTGTTCGCCGCCCGCCCGACAGCGGGCGACCATCTCGTCGACGAAGGCGTCGCCCTGCTCCAGCGCCGCGACGCCGCCGCGCTGCAGGAAGCCGGGCACGCCCGAGGTGTTGATCTGCACCAGCTTGGCGAACTGGTCGCCCAGCCCGGCCGGATGGGTCAGCCAGCCGAGCCGCCAGCCGGTCATCGCCCACGGCTTGGAGAACGAGTTCAGGACCAGCACCGGGTCGTCCGGTCCGGCCAGCTCGAGGAACGACGGCGCCACCGGGCGCGTGTAGATCAGACGCGCGTAGACCTCG
Source organism: Pseudomonadota bacterium (assembly GCA_020160955.1). Taxonomy (GTDB): domain Bacteria; phylum Pseudomonadota; class Alphaproteobacteria; order Reyranellales; family Reyranellaceae; genus Reyranella. The sequence continues at coordinate 43,022 of JAIUOX010000011.1, read as the reverse complement.
TCGGCCATGATCCAGATGCCGCGCCGGCGCGCGAAGTCGAGCAGCGCGCGCTGCTCGTCCTGGCTCATGGTCCAGCCGGTCGGGTTGCCCGGCGAGTTGACGAAGATCGCCCGCGTGCGGCCATCCACGATGTCGAACAGCTTCTGCAGGTCGAGCGACCAGCCGCCGTCGGCGCGGCGGTCGAGCGCGACGTAGCGCGGCTCGGCGCGCACCAGCTTCGCGGCCGAAGTGATGTTCGGCCAGATCGGCGAGACGATCACCACGTTGTCACCGGGATCGAGCAGCAGCTGGCACGACAACAGGATCGCCTGCATGCCGCCGGTCGTCACCGAGATCCGGTCGGCGGGGCAGTCGATGCCGTACAGCCGGCTGGTGTAGGCCGACAGCGCGGCGCGCAACTCGGGGATGCCACGTTGCCAGGTGTAGAAGGTTTCACCCGCCTGCAGGCCGCGCGCCGCGGCGTCACGCACGAAGGCCGGCGTCACGATATCGCTCTCGCCGAACCACATCGGCACGACGTCGGGATCGCCGAACACCGTCATGGCGACTTCGCTGATCGGGGTCTCGGGGAGGCCGGCGATCGAGCCGCTCAGGGAAGCGGCAACGCCGGGGAGCTGGAAACGCGTCGGGTCGGACATGCGTTCGGACTACCGCATCGACCGGCGTTTCGCCAGACGCCACGCAGCCCGACAATTCCTGCCGGCGAGGCCAAGCCTGCCTTATCCGCCCGCCGGTCCGCGTCCAGTCGAGGAGAGACGACCATGAGGCCCAGCCACTCCGCCCTGCTCCTGGTCCTGCCGGCGGCGATCGCCGTCGCGGGATGCGACGTGCCGGCGCGCACCATCGACCGCGTCCATGCCGGCATGGACCGCGAGCAGGTGCTGTCGGCGATGGGATCGCCCGACACCGTGGTCCATTCGCCCGGCAAGGAATGCGCCTACTACTCGCTGCTCAAGGACTTCTGGAGCCGCGTGCCGTGGTCGCTGTCCGAGCGCTACTACGTCTGTTACGGCGAGGGCAAGGTCGAGTCGTTCGGCAAGGTCGACGCCGCCCCCTCCGGATGACAGGTCGCGCCCCCCGCGATACGCTGTCCCGGGGAGTGCGAATGGCCGACAATACCGCGGACCTTCTGTTGCCGGCCTGGCTGGCCGAACGCTACGACGGCGCCTACGCCGATGGACGGCGCTTCGACGAGATCGGCTTCCTCCAGTGCAAGCTGATCCTCAAGCCCGACCGCTTCACCTCCGCCAAGGTCTTCCGCGAGTTCGCCGCGCTGGTCGAACGGGCCGCCGAGCGCACCGATGTCGGGCACGTCCGCGTGCTTCCCGACGCCCCGCGGCCGGAAATCCGCGAGGTCCTGTTCCTCGATACCGCCGACTTCCGCTTCTACAATCACGGCTTCATCGTGCGCCGCCGCATCGCCTACGAGAACGGCTTCCCGATGAACGATCCCGAGATCGTCTTCAAGTTCCGCACCACCGACATGAAGGCGGCGCAGGCGCTCGACGTCCGGCCGCACATATCGGAACGCTACAAGATCAAGTTCAAGCTCGAGGTGATGCCGCTGCGGGAACGGCTGGGCGGCATGCGGCGGCTGCTCGCGCACAACGTCGAGTTCGCGTTGAGCCAGTCGCCGGAGGCCGCGCGGCTGGACCTCGAGACGCTGGGCCGCATGACGCTGCCCGACCTGCAACGCCTGTTCCCGGCGCTGTCTTCGATCCCCAGCGAGGGCCAGGAAAAGGTCGCCCTGGTCAACGAATGCATCGTCGAGGAACTGATGCAGGACCTTTGCCGTCTCGAGTTCGGCAAGCGCACCCATGCCACCGCCAACCTCGCGCTGTGGCGCTCGCGCGGCGACCACCGGCCGTTCGTCGGCGAGTTCGCCTACCAGATCCGCTTCGACCCCGCGGAACCGCCGAGCGCCAGGGCGCTCGCGCGCTGCGAGCACTTCTTCATCGAGTTGCAGCAGGTCGCCGCCGACTGGCTGTCGCTCACCACCACCAAGACCGGCGCCGTCTACCGGTTGAAGGGCAACCCGCCGCAGGCGCACGAATGACCGACAGCGACACACCGCCTCTCGCCGACAAGCCTTCCCTCGGCCACCTGTTCTGGGTGTTCCTCGTCATGGGCGCCACCAGCCTCGGCGGCGGCGTGGTCGGCTACCTGCGCACCGGCCTGGTGGTGCGCGAGCGCTGGCTGGACGACGTCACCTTCGTCGAGCTGCTGTCGATCAGCCAGACCCTGCCGGGGCTGAACGCCACCAACATGTCGATCCTGGTCGGCGACCGGCTGCGCGGCGGCTGGGGCGCGCTGCTGGCGACGCTCGGCATGTGCCTGCCCGGGGCGGCGCTGATGACCGGCGCGGCCTACGCCTACGGCATCGGCGGCGACGACCCGTGGTCGAAGGCGTTCCTGCACGGCATCGCGGCGGGCGCGCTCGGCCTGATCGTCGTCGTGATGGTCCAGCTCGGGTCGCGCGTGCTGAAGGGCTTCGCCGACTACGTGATCGTGCTCGCCACAGCGGCCGCCGTGGTCGGCTTCAAGGTCTCGGTGCCGATCGCGCTGCTGGGGGCCGGGGCGGTCGCGATCTGGTGGCACCGGCCGCGCGGCGGGAAGTCGTCATGAAGCAGCTCCTCGATATCGCCGGCGTCTTCTCGTACCTGTCGCTGCTGACGGTCGGCGGCGGCATGGCGGCCTTTCCCGAGCTCAAGACGCTGACCGTCGAGACCTATCATTGGATGACCTTCCCCGAGATGCTGCACTTCTACAGCCTCGGGCAGCTCGCGCCGGGTCCCAACATGATGATGGTGGCGTCGATCGGCGCGGTCGTCGCCGGCCTGCCCGGCGCCGCCGTCGCGCTGGTGGCTTTCTTCCTGCCGACCGGGCTGCTGACCTTCTTCATCGGCCGCCTGTGGATCCACCTCTCGACCTGGCGCTGGCGGCCGGCGATCCAGAGCGGGCTGGGCTCGGTCTCCGTGGGGCTGGTGCTGGCCGGCGCGATCATCATGGGCCGCGGCGCCGTGACCGACTGGCTGTGGGCCGCCGTCGCGGCGATCGTGTTCCTGCTGCTGTTCAAGACAAAGCTCAACCCCGCCTACCCGATCGTCGCCTCGGGCCTGGTCGGGCTGCTTGCCCACTGGCTCCAGATCGCCTGATACTGCGGTCCCATGAGTCTCCTGATCCTCGGCCTGGTGCTGTTCATCGGCGCCCATTTCTTCACCACGCTGCGCGCGCCCCGGGCCGCCCTGATCGGCCGGATAGGCGAGGGTCCCTACAAGGGCCTGTACTCGCTGCTCGCCCTCGCGGGCCTCGTTCTCATCGTGTGGGGCTTCGGCGCCTATCGCCGGGCCGGCTACATTCCCGTCTGGGACCCGCCGGCCGCCCTGCACCCGGTGGCGCTGGCGCTGCTGTGGTTCGCCCTCGTCTCGCTGGCCGCGACGTATGCGCCGCCCAGCCGCATCAAGGCGCTGCTGCGTCACCCGATGCTGGTCGCCGTCAAGGCGTGGGCGCTGTCTCACCTGCTGGTCAACGGCGACCTCGGATCGATGCTGATGTTCGGCAGCCTGCTCGCGTGGGCGGTCTACGACCGCATTTCCCTCAAGCGGCGCGGCGACACCGGCGCGGCACCGGTCGCCGCGTTCGGGCGCAACGACATCCTCGTCGTGGTGATCGGCACGGTCGCCTACTTCGCCTTTGCCTTCCTGCACGAGTCGCTGATCGGCGTCGCGGTTCGCTGAACCGACACAACACGCATCACGCGTGATGCGTGTTTGCATCACGATGCTGCCGCATTGCTGGCGAGGATCGGGGTCGTTCAACAGCGTCGTGTAAAGGAGTACGCGTCAATGAATCGTCCCCTCGTCATCCTCGCCGTCGTGGCCGCCGCCGCGGCAACCCAGGCCCAGGCCGCCTCGCCCTACGGTGGCGCGACCATGCCGCGCCCGATCGCCCAGAGCGACCCGCTCGGCCCGCGCAGCGAGCCGACCGTGACGGTCGCCACCGCGGTCGCGCGGACCCAGTTCGAGCAGGGCGGCTACAGCGGGGTCCGCGGCGTCCAGCGCGGCAGCGACGGCACGTGGCACGCGGTCGGCCGCGACCGCAACAACCAGCCGGTGCATCTCGCCCTCGACGCCCAGGGCAAGGTCAGCCAGGTCCGCTGAGCCACCCGGCGCTTCCCCGAACCGACCCTCCCCGCCCGCGCGGGGAGGGTTTTTCGTTGGCCGCTGGCATGGCTTTCGCACAGAGTCCGGCGAGGCACAGGAGAAGCGGCAGATGAACGACGACTACCAGCGGCGCAGCTACGGCGAGATCTCGGTCGGCACCGGCGACAAGCCCGGCATCGTCGTGGTCGACTTCCAGCTCGGCTTCACCGACCCGCAGTACCCGCTGGGCGGCGCGCCGCTGGTCATGCGGGCGGTCGAGAACACCGCGAAGCTGCTGCAGGTCGCGCGCCGCGTCGGCGTGCCGGTCGCGGTGTGCAACACCGCCTACATGAACGAACGCGAGATGCCCTACTGGAAGATCACGGCCGTCAAGGAGACGTTCCTGCACGACCATCCCAGCACGGCGCTCGACCCGCGGATCTACGACCCGGCCTACGACCTCAAGGTCACCAAGAAGGGACCGTCGATCTTCTTCGAGACCGGCGTCGCCAACTACTTCATGAAGGAGCGGGTCGATACCATGATCGTCACCGGCTGCAACACCTCGGGCTGCATCCGCGGCAGCGCGCTGGATTCGTTCAGCCACCGCTTCCGCACCCTGGTGCCCGAGGACTGCGTCGGCGACATCGAGGAAGGCCCGCACCGCGACAACCTGCGCGACATCGGCCGCCGCTACGTCGACGTCACCGACCTCGCCTTCTGCATCGACTTCCTCGAGCGCTGGGGCCAGCGCAACAGCGCCTGACCGGGCTCAGCCGCAGACGTCGACCCACTCGGCGCCGACCAGCTGGGCCATGCGCGACGGCGCGATCCGGACGGCGCTGTTGGTCGAGCCGGCGGCCGGGACGACCTCGTCGAACGCCTTCAGCGAGACGTCGCAGTAGACCGGCAGCGGCGTCGCCAGCCCGAACGGGCAGACCCCGCCCACCGGGTGGCCGGTGATCGCCACCACCTCGTCGGCGGTCAGCATCCGCGGCTTGCCGCCGAACACCGCCTTGGCCTTGCGGTTGTCGAGCCGCGCCTCGCCGCTGGTGACGACCAGCAGGTTGCGCTCGCGGACCCGCAACGATAGCGTCTTGGCGATCTGGGCCGGCATCACGCCGTGGCCGGCGGCGGCGAGCGCCACGGTGGCGGTGCTGCCCGCCAGTTCGACGATGACGATGTCGGGCGCGCGGGCGGCGAGAAAGGCACGGACGGACTCGAGGCTCATGGCCGCTTGATAGCAACGGGGCGGGCCAAAGGCACGTTGAACGGAGCGCGGCCGCGGCTGCGCCGATCAGGAGACCCGATGCACTGGCTTGCCTTCCTCGCCCTGCCCCTCCTCCTCGCCGACGGCGCGATGGCGCAGACCAACTTCAACCGGCTGCCGCCCAACCCGTCGATGAACTCGTCGCCCAACCCGGGCAATGACGAGGTCGCCGCCCGCCGGCGGCTCGAGGATGCCGGCTACACCGACATCCAGGGCCTGTCGCCCAACGGCGACGGGACCTTCTCGGGACGCGCGGTCCGCGGCGGCCGCGGCCGCATCGGCGGTCGCGAGGTCCGGGTCGACATCGATACACGGGGGCACATCCGCGAATGGTGAAGCTGCCGGGGCGCCTCGCCGCTGCCTGCCTCCTCGTCGCAGGCTCCGCTGCCGCGCAACCGGCGGCCACGCCGGCCGCCTCCGTCCAGTACCGCTGCGGCGGCGGCAGGACCGTGTCCGCCGACTACTTCAACGGTCCGCTACGAACCGCCCCGGACGGCCGACCGATTCCCGGCGGCCGGGTCGACCTCGTGCTGGGCGATGGCCGGCGGCTCTCCCTGCCCCAGGCCCTGTCGGGCTCGGGCATCCGGTACGCCAACGCCGACGAGAGCCTGGTGTTCTGGAGCAAGGGCGACGGCGCCTTCCTCGAGGAAGGACCGCGGCAGGCAGTGACCTACGCCAACTGCAAGGCCGTGCGTCCCTAGGCGGCCCCGCCGTCGGGACGCCGCAGCCGGGAGTGGCGGCGGCCATAGAGGGCGTAGACCGCCAGCCCGAGCACGATCCAGGCGGCCAGCCGGACCCAGGTGAAGAGGCTGAGGCCGGCCAGCAACCCCAGGCAGGCCAGCATGCCCAGCACCGGCATCAGCGGCACGTGGGGCACGCGGAACGGACGCGGCGTGTCGGGCTCCGACCGCCGCAGGCGGATGACGGCGACGCAGACCAGGATGAAGGCGAACAGCGTGCCGGCTCCCACCAGCTCGCCCAGCGTGTCGAGCGGCGTGGTGAAGGCGACCGCCGCCACGCCGAGGCCGATGATGGCCTGGCTGATCCACGGCGTCCCGAAGCGCGGATGGACGCGGGCGAAGACGCCGGGCAGCAGGCCGTCGACCGCCATCATCGCGAGGATGCGGCTCTGGCCGTAGAGCAGGACGAGGATCACCGTGGTGAGCCCGAGCAACGCCCCGACCTCGACCAGCAGCGACAGCCAGCCCAGGCCGATCGCCTGTGCCCCCTCGAGCACCGGGTCGGCGACGTTCAGCTTCGTGTAGGGCACCACGCCGGTCAGCACGGCGGCCACCGCGATGTAGAGGACCGTGGCGATCGACAGCGAGCCGAGGATGCCGACCGGCATGTCGCGCTGCGGCCGGCGGGCTTCCTGCGCGCAGTTCGAGACCGCGTCGAAGCCGATGTAGGCAAAGAACACGACCGAGGCGCCGTGCAGGATGCCGCTCACGCCGAACTGGCCGAACGTGCCGCTGTTGGGCGGGATGTAGGGGACCCAGTTGGCGGTGTCGACGTAGCCCGCGCCGACCAGCACGAAGGCCAGCACGACGGTCAGCTTGATCCCGACCATGACGTTGTTGAGCCGTACCGATTCGCGCGTGCCGAGGATCAGCAGAAGCGTGATCGCCAGCACGATGAGCGCCGCCGGCAGGTTGCCCGTCGCCACCCCGGCGCTGCCGTCGGCCCGCACGATCGCCGTGCCGGTCGCCGCCAGGAACTCGGGCGGCGCGTCGAGGCCGGCCGGCTTCAGCAGTTCGTTGAGGTAGGCCGACCAGCCGCAGGCCACCGCCGCCACGCCCATCGAGTATTCGAGGATCAGGTCCCAGCCGATGGTCCAGGCGACCAGCTCGCCCATCGCGGCATAGGTGTAGGTGTAGGTCGAGCCTTGCACCGGGAGCAGCGTCGCCAGCTCGGCGTAGCAGAAGGCGACCAGCGCGCAGGCGATGGCGGCCAGCACGAAGGACAGCGTCAGGGCCGGACCGGCATAGAGTGCCGCCGCCGTCCCGGTCAGCACGAAGATGCCGGCCCCGATGATCGCGCCGATGCCCAGCGCGGTGATGCTGACCGGGCCGAGGACCTTGGCCACCGGCGCGCGGTTGCCGTCCGCCACCCCGAAGTCGGCCAGCGCCTTGCGCGCGAACAGGCCCTTTTGTTCCATTCCCCTGGCTCCCCGGCCCTTCTTAGGGCGACGGGCGGCGAAACACCATGCAGCAGATCCCTTGGCGCGGTGTTCCGTGGGCATCCAGTGCTAGGATGTCGCCATGCGCCCCCTGGTCCTCGCCCTCCTGCTCCCCGCCGTGGCGTTCCCCGCCGCCGCGCAACTGCCACCCGGCTCGATCGGCAACGGCGGCCGCATGCCCGAGACGATGCTGCCCGGCGCACTGCCGCCGCCGATCCCCGTGACGCCGCCGCCGGTCTCCACGGCGCCGCCCGCGACCTCCTACGGCAGCCAGTATCCCAACACCCAGACACTGTCGCGCGACCGCATCGAGAGCCAAGGCTACCGCGTGCAGGGCATGTCGCGGCAACTTGACGGATCGTGGAAGGCCGACGTCACCCGCGACGCCGTGCCGACCCGCCCCAAGGGCGTGCCCAGCAAGGTCACGATCTATCCCGACGGGCGGATCGTCGAGGAGCGCTAGGCCGTCGCGATCCGCTCGAGGACCGGGCGCAGGTAACCGAGGAAGGCGTCCGGGTTCTCCGACATCGGGAAGTGTCCCATCCCCTTCATCACCTCGAAGTGACGTGCGCCGGTGGCGCGCGCGAGGTCGGCGGTGAGTTGCGGCGTCGCCGACAGGTCGTACTCGCCGGTCAGCAGGTAGAGCGGGCACTTGTCGTCGAGCCCCGACAGGTCGGTGTTCCTGAGGTCGCCTTCGGCAAAATAGTAATGCAGGTCGCCCATGAAGATCGCCGGGCCGCCCTGCATGTAGTGCCACAGCGTCTCCCACTTCTCGGCCTGCGGCGACGACGGCGCGACAAGGCAGGCCACGGTACCGGCCGCCGCCTCCTGGCCATGCACGTCGGGCCGGAACAGCACGCCGAGATCGCGTAGCCGCGTATCGGCGCCGGCCTCGGCATGGGTCGCCGACTGCAGGCCGACGGCCGCCCGGAAGCGGCTGCCGTGCTTCAGCGCGAGGTGGAGCACCGCGCGGCCGCCGATCGAGCAGCCCATGACCACCGGACGGTCGAGGCCCAGGGCCTCGCTCACCGCCAGCACGGTGTCGACGTAGAGCGCGGTGTCGAGGCTGTAGGTCTCGCTCTCGAAGCCGGCCGGCGGCGAGGACTTGCCGTGCCACGGCAGGTCGAAGGCGATGACGCGGTAGCGGCGCGTGATCTCGGGGTCGTTCAGCACTGCGCGGTACTGCCGGCCGTCCGAGCCGGCGGTGTGCAGGCAGAGCAACGGGATACCCTGCCCCGCCTCCTCGACGTAGAGCCGGTGCGGCTTGCCGCGGAACGTGAAGCGCAGGTAGCGGCCGACGATCGGTTCGAAGGCCGGGGCATCGACCGGGACCGCCGCGGGTTGCGGCACCGCGGGCCGAACCGCCGCCATCAGCTGCTCGATGAACAGCATGTGGCGGCCCCACGACAGCACGTCGCCCTCGACCTTGAGGTGACCCATCCGCTGCATCCCGACCAGGCTCTGGTAGCCGACCGGCGGCAGCGCCTCGGCATAGGCCTTCCACGCATCGGGAGCGGCCACCAGCGTGAACGAGGCGTCCGGGGCGGCGCCGGGCTTCACCGTCACGGCGGCGCCGGCTGCCACGGTCGTCGCCTCGCCGCCCTGCTTCAGCACGAACGACAGGCCGGCCAGCCGGGACCGGCGAGCGAGCGCGGGACTGCGGGCGAGCGCCGGTGCGAGACGCGAGAGATCCATCGTTCAGTTCCCCGGCTTGATGTTGGCGTCCTTGATGACCTTGGCCCACTTCGGGATGTCGCGCGCGATCGCCGCGCGGGTCTGCTCCGGCGTGCCGCCGACGATGTCGAGGCCGAGCGCCGCGACCTTCTTCTTCATCTCGGGATCGGCCAGCACCTTGAGCGCCTCGGCGCGTACCTTGTCGACGATCGGCTGCGGCAGGCCGGCCGGCCCCATCAGGGCGAACCACGAGGTCGCCTCGAACCCGGGAAAGCCGGACTCGACGAAGGTCGGCAGTTCCGGCGCGTTGGCCGAGCGCTTCAGCGAGGTGACCGCGAGGCCGCGCACCCGACCGTCGCGCACCACCGGCAGGCTGGCGCCGGCGTTCTGGATGCCGACCTGCACGACGCCGCTCATCAGGTCGCTGAGGTTGGCGCCCTTGTAGGGGATGTGCTCCATCTTGATGCCGGCCAGGAAGCAGAACAGCTCGCCCGCGACATGCTGCGGCGTGCCGACGCCCGGCGTGCCGTAGGACAGCTTGCCCGGGTTGGCCTTGGCGTAGGCGACCAGCTCGGCCAGCGACTTCACCGGCAGGTCGTTGTTGACCATCAGGATCGACGGCATCTCCAGCACCGTCGTGATCGGCGTCAGGTCCTTGAGCGGATCGAACGGCAGCGTCTGCAGGCTGGGCAGCACGGTCAGCGCCGCGTTGGCGCCCCACAGCAGCGTGTAGCCGTCGGGCGTGGCCTTGGCGACGCGGTCGGTGCCGATCGCGCCGGAATTGCCGGCGACGTTCTCGACCACCACCGGCTGGCCCCAGGCCTCCTGGAACTTCTGGGCGAACAGGCGGGCCGTGACGTCGGTGGCGCTGCCGGCGGCGAAGCCCACCACCAGCTTGACCGGCTTGTCGGGCCAGGCCGCCTGGGCCGAGGCCTGCGAGGCCCCGAAGGCGCCCACGAGCAGGGCAGCGGCCGCCGCAGCGGCACGCAGGATGCGGATCATTGTTTCCTCCCGTTTTGACGGGAGGCTATGGCAACTAGCGGCGGCTCGCCAGAGCCCAATTCATCCTTGCGTCACGCATCAGCCGCGCAGGCAACAATCTATTGACTAGTTCGCTTCCCAACCGAGAGCAATGATCGCGGACCCACTGCCTCTAACACCAGTGCCCAGCCTCAGAACTTCCGGTGATAGCGGCCTGCCCGCCAGACCCGGCCCGGAGCGCGCACGCGCTCTACGACGGGTGGCGTTGATACGCTCTCGATGAACCCGGAGCGGAAGATGGGCCTCAGCACGGTCTCGCCGCTTTCGCGACCTGGCGCCGACATCCACATGACAGGGGCTGAAAACGTGAAAGGACCGAAAGCGGTTTCTAGCTCCCCGAAGTCGAAGACTACTGGCTTCGTGCTGCTCTCCCACTTGCGCAGCAATACATTGCTTGCCGTCGGGACAATACACGCATTCTGCCATACCCGGCCTAGAAACAGCGACTTAACGAACCGGCGCTTGTCATGCTTTGCCCGCGCACCGTCTACGACCCAGTACATCTCGCCATAGATCGCTTCCCGCGAGGCGCGCTCTTCTTCCGAAATCTCTGAGTGCTGGAACTCCAGCACATGCCCACTCACCGTCTTTACGTCTGCAAAATGGCGCTCGCCATCTTCGGCAAGGTGCAAGACCTCCTGCCACTCCTTCGGAAACTGGTTCTTCCAAGCGCGGTGCCAAGGGGTCTCTGGCTCCCAGCGATGATCGAAGTGCCCTCGCGGGTGGCACCAGTGGGCCACTTTGATCCTACCGCATTTCGGGGTCAGCGGGAGGTCGCATATCGGGCATACGCCGCTAAGACCACGCTCAGCTTCCCGCCGTTCACCATTGCTCATCGCGTACTTCATCTTCGTCTCTCAATCCGCGAGCACGGCACGGTCTCGACAGGCATCGTAGATCAATCGTCCTATTGCCGAGCATAACAGAGGATGACGAAAATGGCGCGGCGTGGGGTGTCCGCTTTTGACACCCTATTAGCCGGCTCTTGGCTCCCGCCAGTGCGGCCCCGTCAATTCACCAATTGGTGCGGGCAGCACGCTATCGCTTAAGAGCCCGATTTTCCAGTCGGCTCAACAGGCGAACCAGCGGCCACAGCAGCAGGAAATAGATGATCGCCGCCAGTACGATCGGGGTCGGGCTGTAGGTCACGCTCTGCGCCTGGCGCGCCTGGAACAGCAGTTCCGGCACTGCCACCACGCTGCCCAGCGAGGTCAGCTTCACGACCTCCAGGGTGTTCGACATCAGGTCGGGCAGCACGTTTCGCACCGCCTGCGGCAGCACGATGTAGGTCATGGCCTGCAGGCGGCCGAGCCCGGTCGACCGCGCCGCCTCGACCTGGCCCACCGGCACCGAGTCGATGCCGGCGCGCAGGATCTCGCCGTAGTAGGCGCCGGTATTGAGGAAGAAGGCGATCGCCACGCAGGCGAAGCCGCCCAGCTCCAGCCCGGCGAACGGCAGGCCGGCGAACAGCAGGACCAGCAGCACCAGCGGCGGGAAGGCGCGGAAGAAGTCGACCCAGGCCATCAGCGGCCAGCGCACCGCCGGGTGATGGACGGTCGCCAGCACCGCCAGCATCAGGCCGCCCAGGAAGCCTAGCGGCACGACGATCAGCGACAGCAGGATCGTGTTGCCGAGGCCGGCCAGCACGATCGGCCAGATCTGCTCGATGATCTGCGGGTTGAGGAAGGTCTCGATCATCGCTTCCACGCGAAGCGCGTCTCGATCCAGCGGGCGGCCACCACCACCGGCAGGAACAGGACGATGTAGGCCGCGGCCCCCAGCATGAGCGGCGACGGGTTGTAGGAATTGGACATCGCCGAGCTGGCCTGGCCCAGGATCTCGGTCACCGCCACGACGCTGCCCAGTGCCGTGCCCTTGGTGATGGCGATCGTGCGGTTGGTGAGCGGCGGGATGGTGAGCCGCAGCGCCTGCGGCAGGATCACCGCCAGCAGCGTCTGGCCGTAGGACAGGCCGGTCGAGCGCGACGCCTCCCACTGGCCGCGGTGGATCGACGTGATGCCGGCCCAGAAAATCTCCTCGGAGAAGGCCATCAGCACGAAGCCGAGCGACAGCCAGGTCGAGACGAAGCCCGAGGGCGTCAGCTCGATCGCCGGCAGGCCGAAGTAGATCAGCACGATGATGACCAGCGGCGGCAGCGAGCGGAACAGGTCGACGACGAACACGATCAGCCAGTTGATCGGCCTGATGCCGAGCGCGCGCACCAGCGCCAGCGCCAGCCCGGCCGCGAGGCCGGTGACGACGATCAGCACCGCCAGCTCGATGGTGACGACCACGCCGGACAGGATGTCCGGCAGGTACTTGGCCATGACCTTGGCATTGAAGAAGGTCTCGACGAAGCGATCCCAGGTCGACACGGGATTCATGGGCCTAGTGCCGCTGGATCTGGCCGATGAACGAGCGGGTGCGTTCCTGGCTCGGGTTCTCGAAGATCGCGGCCGGCGGCCCCTGCTCCACGATCAGCCCATGATCCATGAACACGACGCGGTCGGCGGCGGCGCGCGCGAAGCCCATCTCGTGGCTGACCACGACCATGGTCATGCCGCTCTGGCGCAGGTCGCGCATGACCTCCAGCACGGACCCGACCAGCTCGGGATCGAGCGCCGAGGTCGGCTCGTCGAACAGCATGACCTTGGGCTCGAGCGCGATCGCGCGGGCGATCGCCACGCGCTGCTGCTGGCCGCCCGACAGCTGGCCGGGCGTGTGGCCGGCGCGATCGGCCAGGCCGACCCGCTTGAGTGCCGCGAGGCCGAGCTCGTCGGCTTCCGCCCGCGACTTGCCCACCACCTTGCGCAGCGCCAGCGTCACGTTGCCCAGCGCCGTCATGTGCGGGTAGAGGTTGAACGACTGGAACACCATGCCGATCCGCTGCCGCGCATGGTTGATGTCGGTCTTCGGGCTCAGCATGTCGATGCCGTCGACCACGATCGAGCCGGAGGACGGTTCCTCCAGCCGGTTGAGGCAGCGCAGCAGCGTCGACTTGCCCGAGCCCGACGGCCCGATCACGAACACCAGTTCGCGCTCGGCGACCACGAGATCGACGCCCTTCAGGACATGAAGGGCGCCGAAATGCTTGTGGATCCCGCGCGCTTCTACGATCGCATCAGCCACCGCACTTGAGCTCGTGCGGGGTCGGATCGTAGCCCGGCATGTCCGGCACGCCGTAGCCCGGCGTGATGACAACGGCGAGGTCGTCGGCGGCCGGCTTCTTGCCGAACCACTTCTCGTAGAACTTGGCCATCGTGCCGTCCTTCTTCATGCAGTCGAGCGCGTCCTGCAGCTCGGCACGAAGCTTGGGGTTGTTCTTCGGCACCGGGGCGGCCCAGTGGGCGCGCGTGTCCTTGAGCTCGAGATCGGCCACGAAGTTCGGGTTCTTGCCGGCGGCGTAGACGATCGTCGTGTTGCCGCCCAGCGTCGCGTAGGCGCGGCCCGACAGGACGGCCTGCGTGGCGTCGGGCTGGGTGTCGTAGACCTGGACGGTGAAGCCGTACTTCTCGCCCATTTCCTTGGCCAGCTTCTCGTACGGCGTGCCCTTGTTGACCGACACCGACTTGCCCTTGAGGTCTTCCCAGCCCTTGATCGGCGCGGACCCCTTCTTGATGCCGAACTGGAAGGCGGTCCACAGGTAGCCGGCGGTGAACAGCATGTTCTCCGCGCGCTCCTTGGTCACCGTGGTCGGCGCGGCGATGAAGTCGTAGCGGCCCGACTGCATGCCCGGGATCAGGGTCGAGAAGCTCACCGAGTCGATCGTGATGTCGCGCTTCATGCGCTTCGCGGCCTCGGTGAAGACGTCGATCTGGAAGCCCTCGGTGCCGCCGCCCAGCTTGGGCATGGCATGCGGCGCGAAGGTACCGTCGACCCCGGTGCGCAGCGGCGGTTGCTTGTCCTGGGCGAGGGCCGGCCCCGCGCAGAGGAGTGCCGCGACCGCGATGGCCGCCAGGCGGCGTTGCATCATTTCAAAGTCTCCCTTCCAGGTGCCCATGGTCAAATTCTCAGGCACGAAATCCCCAGACACCGACGTTAGAACAGGCATTGGCTTAAAGCAATTTAGGGGCCATGGTGCGGCCATGTCCGAGCCCCAGCGCATCCTCGTCATCAACCCGAACTCCACCGAATCGGTGACACGCGGCATCGACGCCGCCATGGACCCGCTGCGCATGCAGGGCGGTCCCGCCATCGAGTGCGTGACCCTCGCCGAAGGCCCGCCGGGCATCGAGAGCCAGGCCCATGTCGAGCAGGTCGTCGGTCCGATCGGCGAAATGGTGCGCCGGCGCGAGGCCGACTGTTCTGCCTTCGTGATCGCCTGCTACTCGGATCCCGGGCTGCATGCTGCCCGCGAGGTCACCACCAAGCCGGTGCTGGGCATCGCCGAGTGCGGCATCCTGACCGCGATGACGCTGGGCCAGCGCTTCGGCGTCATCTCCATCCTGCGGAAATCGATTCCGCGCCACCTGCGGTACGTCGGGCAGATGGGCGTCATGGACCGCATGGCGGGCGACCGCGCGATCGGCCTGGGCGTGCTGGCGCTGGCCGACGAGGTCCGCACCTTCGCCCGCATGGCCGAGGTCGCCGCCGAATTGCGCGACCTCGACGGCGCCGACGTGCTGGTCATGGGCTGCGCCGGCATGGCGCGCTACCGCGAGCGCCTGCAGCGCCATGTCGGCCTGCCGGTCGTCGAGCCCAGCCAGGCCGCCGTCGCCATGGCGATCGGCCGCTCCCGGCTGGCCTGGTCGGCCTGAGAAAGGCCCCCCGCTCCGCTCAGTCCGCCGCCTTGTCCTTGGCCGGTCCCTTGGCGGCCGGCAGTTCGAAGCGGTCGTTGGTGTAGCAGTAGCGGTCGGCGAACATGCGGCCGACCGGGCGGTACTTGTCCATGTGGACGCGCATCGCCTTGGGGTCCCACAGCTCGTCGCGGATGTGGAAGCGCAGCCCCTCGCCGATCACCAGCTGGCGGTCGTCCTTGACGTTGATCACCTGCCAGGTCCGGCACTCCATGGCCCAAGGCGCGTCGGCCAGCCGCGGCGTCCTGATCTCGACCGATGGCGCCAGCTTCAGCCCGAGGTAGCCCGGCTCGCCGACCTCGGGCGGGAAGTCGCCGCTCGATTCGTGCATCGCCTTGGCCAGCGGCTCGTCGGTCAGGTTGACCACGAATTCCTTCTCGCGCTCGATGTTGGTCCAGGTGTCCTTGATCCGCCCGTCCGGCCGCTTGTTGATGGCGAACATCACCAGCGGCGGGTCCTCGGCGAAGACGTTGAAGAAACTGAACGGCGCGGCGTTGACCACCCCGGTCGGGCCGAGCGTCGTCACCCAGGCGATCGGGCGCGGCAGCACGAAGGCGGTCAGGATCTTGTAGCGGTCGTGATGGTTCACGTCGTTGACGGCGTACTGCATCTCGAAGTCCTCAGTTGCTCGGTTCCACGACCACGCCGGTGCGCTCGACGATCAGCTTGTAGTGCTCGGGCCGACGGTGCTTGGCGAAGTTGAAGGTGGTGTTGCGGATGTACTCGCCCAGCTCCATGTCGCAGTCGTAGGCGATGACCTCGTCCTCCTCGGTCGTGGCCTTGGCGACGATCTCGCCGGTCGGCGCGACGATGGCGGTGCCGCCGTGCAGCCAGAACCCGTCTTCCTTGCCGGCCTTGGCGACCGCGACCACCCAGATGCCGTTCTGGTAGGCTGCCGCCTGGATCGACAGGTTGTGGTGGAAGACGCGCAGGTAGGGCGGCTCCTTCGGCGCGTAGACGTTGTCGGTCGGCGTGTTGTAGCCCAGCACCACCATCTCGGCGCCCTTCAGGCCCATGACGCGGAAGGTCTCGGGCCAGCGCCGGTCGTTGCAGATGCACTGGCCGACGATGATGTCGTCCTTGAACATCTTCCAGACGTTGAAGCCGAGATCGCCGACCTCGAAGTACTTCTTCTCGAGGTGCTGGTAGGGCGCGGCCGGCCGGTGCTCGGCGTGGCCCGGCAGGTGGACCTTGCGGTACTTGCCGACCAGCCGCCCGTCCGGGCCGACCAGGATCGAGGTGTTGAAGCGGCGGGTCCTGCCCTCCTCCTCGGTCAGCTCGGCATAGCCCAGGTAGAAGCCGATGCCCTTCGAGCGCGCCAGCTCGAACAGCGGCGCCGTCTCGGGGCTCGGCATCTGCGCCTCGAAGTACTTGTCGATCTCGGCCTGGTCTTCCATCCACCAGCGCGGGAAGAAGGTGGTCAGCGCCAGCTCGGGGAACACCACGAACTTCGAGCCGCGCGAATCGGCTTCCTTCAGCATCTCGACCAGCCGCTTGACCACGCTGGCGCGGCTGTCGGCGCGATTGATGGGGCCGAGCTGGGCGGCGGCGATCTTCAGACGACGGGACACGGGGGCTTCTCCTCTAGAACAGCGGCTTGGCGCCGAACCGGCCCATGGCCTGCAGTTCGGGCGCGGCCTGGCCTTGCGGCTTGGCGGAATCGGGCGAGGCGCAGGGCAGGAACTGGCCCGAGCCGCGCTCGGCGTTGAGCTTGCCGTCCTCGACCACGACGCGGCCGCGGCTCACCACGGTGACCGGCCAGCCGCGGATCTGCCGCCCCTCGTAGGGGCTGTAGCCGACGTTGTCGTGCAGGTCCTGCCAGCGGATCGTGACCTCCCGGTCGGCGTCCCAGATCGCGAAGTCGGCGTCCGAGCCGACCGCGATCGTGCCCTTGCGCGGGTACAGGCCGTACAGCTTGGCGTGGTTGGCCGAGGTCAGCGCCACGAACTGCTGCAGCGTGATACGGCCCTTCTGGACGCCCTCCGAGAACAGGATCGGCAGCCGGATCTCGAGGCCCGGCACGCCGTTGGCCATCTCCTTGAAGGTCGTCTTGTCGCCCTTCGGGATCTTGCCCTTCTCGTTGAACTGGTAGGGCGCGTGGTCGGACGAGAAGGTCTGGAAAGTGCCGTCCTTGAGCGCCGCCCACACCGCCTCCTGCGCCTCCGAATCGCGCGGCGGCGGGCTGCAGCACCACATCGCGCCCTCGACGCCGGGCTTGTCCATGTCGTCGGCGGTCAGCGCGATGTACTGCGGGCAGGTCTCGCCGAAGATCTTGAGGCCCTTCTTCTGCGCCTGGCGCAGCGTCTCGATCGCCTCGATCTCCGACATGTGGACGAGCAGCAGCGGCGCGTCGACCAGCCGGGCGAGCGAGATCGCGCGGTTGGTCGCCTCGGCCTCGGCGACCCGGGCATGGGCGATCGCATGGAACTTCGGCGCGACGTGGCCCTGGTCGACCAAGTGGTGGGCCAGCCAGGCGATCATGTCGTGGTTCTCGGCATGCACCATGACCAGCGCGCCGTCGCGGCGGGCCAGCGCCAGGATGTCGAGGATCTGGTAGTCGCTGACCTTCATGGCGTCGTAGGTCATGTAGATCTTGAAAGACGTGTAGCCGTCCTTGATCAGCGCCGGCAGTTCCTGGCCCAGCACCGCCGGGGTCGGATCGGTGACGATCAGGTGGAAGGCGTAGTCGATCACCGCCTTGGGCGTCGCCGCCGCGTGGTAGTCCTTGACCACTTCGCGCAACGACATGCCGCGATGCTGGGCAGCGAACGGGATCACCGTGGTGGTGCCGCCGAACGCCGCCGACACCGTGCCGGTGTAGAAGTCGTCGGCGCACATCACGCCCATGCCGGACTTCTGCTCGATGTGGCAGTGGCTGTCGACGCCACCCGGCAGCACGAAGCGGCCGGCCGCGTCGATCTCGCGGGTCGCGGTGCCCTTCACGTCGGCGCCCAGCGCCGCCACGAGGCCGTCCTTCACCGCGATGTCGCCCTCGCTCTGGCGCTCGGCCGTGACGATGCGGGCATTGCGGACGATCAGGTCGTAGTCGGCCATGGTCCTACTCCGCCGCCAGCTTCTGGGAACGGCCCGCCGCCGCGAGGCGGCGGTCGAGCCGGGCGATCAGGCTGTCGAGCTCGGCCCGGTCGGCCGGTCCGAGGGCACTGCCCGGCGCGCGCTGGCGCGGGCTGCGGATGGCGCCCCGGCGGAACAGCACTTCCTTGCGCAGGGCGAGGCCCATGCCGATCTGCTGCTCGTGGCGGACCAGCGGCAGGTAGAGGTCGAACACGTCCTCGGCCTCGTCGTGCTTGCCGGCGGCGGCCAGTGCGCAGACCTCGACCAGCATCTCCGGCCAGGCGAAGCCGGTCATCGCGCCGTCGGCGCCGCGGCGCAGTTCCTGCGGCAGGTAGAGGCCGCCATTGCCGACCAGGATCGAGACGCGGCGGCGGCCCGGCTTCTTCTCGCCCTCGCGGACCCGCGTCAGCTTGGCGAGGCCGGGGCAGTCCTCGTGCTTCAGCATCACCAGCTGGGGAAAGTCGTCGACCAGCTTCTCGAACACCGAGGGCGCGAGGTAGACGCCGGTGGTCTGGGGGTAGTCCTGGTAGACCACCGGGATGTGCGGCCCCAGTTCCTTGAAGACCTGCGCGAAGTAGTTGTAGACGCCCTCGTCGCCCTTGAGGCCGGGGGCCGGCGCGACCATCACGCCGGCGGCGCCGGCGCTCATCGCCTCGTGCGCCAGCAGGCGGACGTTCTCCAGCCCGGAATGGCTCACGCCGACGATCACCTGGCGGTCCTGGGCGCGGTTGACGACCCGCTTCACCACGGTGATCGATTCCTCGCTCGACAGCTTGTGGGCCTCGCCCATCATCCCGAGCAGGGTGAATCCCGTGACACCGCAGCCCAGGTAGAAGTCAGTCAGCGAATCGACGCTCGCGAGGTCCAGCGCGCCCTCGTCCGTGAACGGCGTGGCGGCGATGATGAAGACGCCCGTCGCCTGTTCGTTGAGTTTTCCTGCGGCCATCGACTTCGCTCCTCGGCGCGTTTCTTGCAGCGATCATGCCACCGGCCCCGTGCTTGTCGAGCACGGCGGTGTCGGTCAGTCTTCTATCCCGCGAGGGGGGCTCTCACAAAGACATGGCGCGTCATATCGCCCATCGATTGATGATTTCGCTGCCGGTCCTGCTCGGCGTGCTGCTGATCGGCTTCCTGCTGCTGCAGGTCGTGCCGACCGACCCGGCGACGGTACTGGCCGGCCCGACCGCGACCAAGGCCGAGGTCGCCGCGATCCGCGCCCAGCTCGGCCTCGACGAGCCGCTGTGGGTCCAGTTCGGCCGCTACCTCGCCCGCGTCCTGCAGTTCGATTTCGGACGGTCGATGATCTCGAACCGCGCCGTTTCGGAGGAAATCGCCCTGACCTTCTGGCCGACCGTCGAGCTGATGCTGGCCTGCCTGGTGTGGGCGGTGCCGCTCGGCATCGCGCTCGGCACCATGGCGGCGCGGCGGCGCGGCACCCTGCTCGACCGCGCGATCATGGCGCTGTCGGTGATGGGCGTCTCGGTGCCGGTCTTCTGGGTCGGCCTGCTGCTGATCCAGTATGTCGGCGGCGCCGGCCTCCTGCCCTTCCAGGGCCGCAACGGCCCGATCTGGACCGCCGCCGGCTTCGCCAGCATCGTCCTGCCCGCCCTCACCCTCGGCGCGGTCTTCGTCGGCCCGGTCGCGCGCATGACCCGGACCTCGCTGCTCGAAACGCTGGGTGCCGACTACGTGCGGACGGCGCGGGCCAAGGGCGCCTCAGACTGGCGGGTGACGCTGCGCCACGCGCTGCGCAACGCCATGATCCCGGTGGTCACGCTGGTCGGGCTGCAGATCGGCTTCCTGCTGGGCGGCTCGATCGTCACCGAGACGATGTTCGCCTGGCCGGGGGTCGGCCGCATGGCGGTCGGCGCCATCACCTCGAGCGACTTCCCGCTGGCCCAGGGCGCCATCCTGATCCTGGCCGTCGGCTTCATGGTCGTGAACCTGGTGGTTGACGTGCTGTACGCCTACCTCGACCCGAGGATCGCCCGGGCATGAGGAAGCCGGCATGACCGACGCCGCGATCAGCCTGCAGAGCGCGGCCGACCAGAAGGCGATCGCCGCGATCCGCGCCAAGAACGCGGTGTGGCGGCGCATCCTGCGCGACCCTGCCGCGGCGCTGGCCGCCGCCTTCCTGGTCGTGATCGTCGCGGTCGCCGTGCTGGCGCCGTGGATCGCGCCGCACGATCCCTACGCCAGCAACATGCGGCTGCGCTTCTGCCCGCCGATGGGCGCGCGCTGCCCGACCTTCCTGCTGGGCGCCGACAACCAGGGCCGCGACATGCTGAGCCGGATCATGTTCGGCCTGCAGGCGACGCTCGGCATGGGTGTCATCGCCGTGCTGGTCGGCGGTGGCCTGGGCGCCCTGATCGGGCTGAGCGCCGCCTACTTCCGCCGCCTCGACACGCCGCTGATGCGGCTGGTCGACGTGCTGCTGTCCTTCCCGTCGATCCTGTTCGGCCTGGCGATCGCCGCCGTGCTCGGAACCGGCCTGTTCTCGCTGGTGATCGCCCTGTCGGTCGCCTCGGTGCCGTCGATCGCCCGCATCGCGCGCGGCGCCGCCCAGTCGATCATGCAGCAGGAATACATGGAGGCCGGCCGGGCGGTGGGCCTGGGCGACGGGGCGCTGATCTGGCGCTACCTCGCGCGCAACTGCTGGCCGACCATCCTGATCTACATGACCCTGCAGCTCGGCCAGGCGATCCTGCTCGGCGCGGCCCTCTCCTTCCTCGGCCTGGGCGCCCAGCCGCCAACCGCCGAGCTCGGCAGCATGGCGTCCGACGGCCGCAAGTTCCTGCAGATCGCGCCGGGCGTCTCGACCTTCCCCTGCGCGGCGATCTTCCTCGTGGTGCTGGCATTCAACGTGCTGGGCGACGCGTTGCGCGACGCTCTCGATCCAAAGCTCAGGCAATAGGAGGCTTCGACATGGGCAAGCGACTGATCCTGGCGGCCCTGGCCGCGACCGCGTTCGGCGCGGCGACGCCGGCGCTGGCGCAGAAGACCGTGACGGTGGTGCGCGAGATCGACACCGATCGCTACGACCCGCACAAGTCGACGTCGCGGTCCGGCGCCGAGGTCATGTACATGATCGGCGACACGCTGGTGAACCTCGACTTCGACATGAAGACGCTGAAGCCCGGCCTCGCCACCAGCTGGACGGTGTCGCCCGACGGCCTGACCTACACCTTCAAGCTGCGCGACGACGTGTCGTTCTGCAGCGGCAAGAAGATGACCGCCAAGGACGTCGTGGCGACCTACGAGCGCTGGCTCGATCCCGAAACCAAGGGCCTCGTGAAGTGGCGCATGGGCGACGTCGACAAGGTCAGCGCGCCCGACGACGTCACGGTCGAGTACAAGCTCAAGAAGCCGTTCTCCGAGCTGCTCTACCAGATGACGCAGTACTTCCACACCATCCTGAACGTCGAACAGGCCAAGCAGCTGGGCGCCGACTTCGGGGTCAAGGGCATCGACGGCACCGGCCCGTTCTGCTTCGAGAGCTGGACGCCGCGCGACTCGACCGTGCTGACCAAGCACAAGGGCTACAAGTGGGGACCCGCGATCTACGACGCCACCGAGGCGCAGGTCGACAAGGTGATCTGGAAGGTCGTTCCCGAGGAGAACACCCGCGTCACCGCCCTGCAGGCCGGCCAGGCCGACGTCAGCCAGTACGTGCCCTACTGGTCGATCAAGGACCTGCAGGCCAACCAGGCGCTCTCGGTCACCAAGGCCGCGAACTACTTCTGGACCTACTTCATCGGCTTCAAGGTCGACAAGGAGCTGATGAACGACGTGCGGGTGCGCAAGGCGATGAACCTCGCGGTCGACCAGAAGGCGATCACCGAGGCCGTGACCTTCGGCTTCGCCGAGCCGGCCTCCACCCTGCTGGCGCCGGGCGTGCTCGACTTCAACGACAAGGTCGACCGCGCGGTCTACGGCGAGAACGTCAAGGAGGCCGAGAAGTTGCTCGACGAGGCCGGCTGGAAGAAGGGTCCGGATGGCTTCCGCTACAAGGACGGCAAGAAGCTGGCGCCGGTGGTCTACGGCATCGCCGGCGCCTTCAAGGAGATCGCCGAGGCGGTGCAGGGCGACCTCCGCAAGGTCGGCATCGACCTGCAGATCCAGCTGTTCGACTCGACGGTGGCCTGGGGCAAGCTGGCGACGCAGGAGTTCGACGCCTTCGGCATGAGCTTCCCCTACGTCTCCGCCGGCGACGCGCTGAACCTGTACTTCCGGTCGGCCAACACGCCGACGCCGAACCGCATGAACTGGAAGGACAAGGAGACCGACGAGCTGCTCGACAAGGGCTCGACGGCGACCGACCCGGCCGTGCGCACCGACTCCTACGCCGCCGTGCAGAAGAAGGTGCACGACGCCGCGGTCTGGATCCCGCTGTTCCACGAGCCGCTGTTCGTGGTCGCCGGCTCCAAGCTCAAGCCGATCCGCGCCCACGGCAACTACGGCTGCGGCCTCTACAAGGGCCTCGGCATCGCGTTCAAGTAGTGACGCGACTCGTTTGGGGAGCAAGCGAATGACCAAGACGACCAAGATCACCAACCTCGACCACGTGGTCGCCTGGGACGAGGCCGAGCAGCGCCACGTCTACCTCGACGGCGGCGACCTCGTGTTCCGCGGCAACGAGATCGTCCATGTCGGGCCGGGCTGGACCGGCACGGCGGACGCCACGATCGACGGCAAGGGGTTCATGGCGATCCCCGGCCTGGTCAACGTCCACAGCCATCCCTTCTCGGAGCCGGCCAACAAGGGCCTGACCGAGGAGTTCGGCAGCGACAAGCTGGGCCAGAGCTCGCTCTACGAGTACCTGCCGGTGTTCGGCCTCGACGCCGAGGATGCCGGCCCGTCGACCATGGTGGCGATGTCGGAACTGCTGAAGAGCGGCGTCACCACCATCACCGACCTGTCGATGAGCCGCGACGGCTGGCTCGACGACCTCGCCGGCACCGGCATCCGCGCCGTGGTCTGCCCGATGATGCGGCAGGGCTATTGGTACACGAAGAACGGTTACACCGTCGAATACGCCTGGGACGAGAAGGCCGGCGAGAAGGCCTTCGAGGCGGCGATGAAGACCATCGACGCGGCGATGAAGCACTCCAGCGGAAGACTGTCCGCGATGGTCGGCCCGTCGCAGATCGATACCTGCCGCGAGGGTTACTTCAAGGAGGCGCACCAGGAGGCGAAGCGCCGCCGCATCCCGATGCAGACCCACGCCTGCCAGGCGGTCGTCGAGTTCCACGAGATGGTCCACCGCCACGGCAAGACGCCGATCGAGTGGCTGGAAGCGATCGGCGTGCTGGGTCCCGACCTGGTGATCGGCCACGGCATCTTCCTGAGCGACCACCCGCAGATCCACTACCCGCACGCCAACGACTTCGAGCGGCTGCGCGATTCGGGCGCCCAGGTCGCGCACTGCCCGACCGTCTTCGCCCGGCGCGGCATGGCGTTGAACACGATCGGCCGCTACATGGACGCCGGCATCACGGTCGGCATCGGCACCGACACCTTCCCGCACAACATGGTCGAGGAGATGAAGCTCGCCTGCTACGTGGCGCGCGTGCTGACCGGCAACTACAAGATGGGCACGACCCGGCACGCCTTCGAGGCGGCGACGGTGGGGGGCGCGAAGATCCTGCGCCGGCCCGACCTCGGCCGGCTTGCGCCGGGCTGCAAGGCCGACTTCTCGCTGGTCGACATGGGCCATCCCTACATGCAGCCGGCGCACGAGCCGGTGCGCAGCCTGATCTACTCGGCCAGCGAGCGCGCCATCCGCCACGTCTACGTCGACGGCACGCAGGTCGTGAAGGACGGCAAGGTGCTGACCATCGACGTCGAGACCGCCACGGCCGGCCTGGTCGAGGGCCAGCGCAAGCGGCTGGCCACCGTGCCGCAGCGCGACTGGGCGGGCCGCACCGCCGACCAGTTGGCGCCGCCGGTCTACGGCACGAAGGAGCGCCTGCCCCAATCGCGTCCGGTGACGTGACCGCGGATCCCCTGCTCGAGGTCCGCGACCTGCGCACCGAGTTCCGCTCGGGCGGCAGCGTGTTCGCGGCGGTCGACGGCGTCAGCTTCTCGCTGGCGCCCGGCGAGACGCTGGGCATCGTGGGCGAGTCGGGCTGCGGCAAGTCGGTGACGTCGCTGTCGATCATGCGGCTGGTGCCCAACCCGCCCGGCCGCATCGCCGGCGGCGAGATCCGGCTGGCCGGCCGCAACCTGCTCGATCTGCCCGAACCGGAGATGCGGGCGGTGCGCGGCGACGCGGTGTCGATGATCTTCCAGGAGCCGATGACCAGCCTCAACCCGGTGCAGACCGTGGGCGAGCAGATCGTCGAGGCGATCCGGCTGCACCGCGACGTCTCCGCCGCCGAGGCCCGCGCGCGGGCGCTCGAGATGCTGCGGCTGGTGAAGATCCCCTCGCCCGAGACGCGGCTCGACGAGTACCCGCACCAGCTGTCGGGCGGCATGCGCCAGCGCGTCATGATCGCCATGGCGCTGGCCTGCGATCCCCAGATCCTGATCGCCGACGAACCGACCACGGCGCTGGACGTCACGATCCAGGCGCAGATCCTCGACCTGCTGCGCGACCTGCGCGAGCGCACCGGCACGGCGATCATGCTGATCACCCACGACCTCGGGGTGGTCGCCGAGCTCGCCCACCGCGTCATCGTCATGTACGCCGGCCGGATCGTCGAGGAAGCGCCGGTGGCGGCGCTTTTCGCCGACCCGCAGCACCCCTACACGCTCGGCCTGCTGGGCTCGATCCCGCGGTTGGGCAGCGAGGGCGACGAGCGGCTGATCGCCATCGAGGGCGTGGTGCCCAATCCCTACGCCCTGCCCGCCGGCTGCCGCTTCGGCCCGCGCTGCCCGCTGGCCGACGACCGTTGCCGCGCCGAGCAACCAGTGCTGCGCGAGATCGCGCCGGGCCACCGCGCCGCCTGCTGGAAGGCGCCGCTCGACGAGGTGCTGGCGTGAGCGAGCCGCTGCTCTCGGTCTCGGGCCTCGCCAAGCACTTCCCGGTGAAGCGCGGCGTGGTGTTCCAGAGCACGGTCGGCAAGGTCCGCGCGGTCGACGGGCTCAGCTTCGACGTCGCGCCGGGCGAGACGCTGGCCCTCGTGGGCGAGTCGGGCTGCGGCAAGTCGACGACCGGCCGCATGGTGCTGCGCCTGATCGAGGCGACCGAGGGCAGCATCCGCTTCGCCGGCCGCGACGTGCGCGCGCTCGACCGCCGCGCGCTGCGCGACCTGCGGCGCGACATGCAGATCATCTTCCAGGATCCCTACGCCTCGCTGAACCCGCGCCTCACGGTCGGCGACACGCTGGCCGAGCCGCTGAAGCTGCACGGGCTGGCGTCGGGCGCGGCGCTGCGCCGGCGGATCGACGAACTGCTGGCCGAGGTCGGCCTGTCGGCGTGGCACGCGCTGCGCTACCCGCACGAGTTCTCGGGCGGCCAGCGCCAGCGCATCGGCATCGCCCGCGCGCTGGCCTCCCAGCCCAAGCTGATCGTTTGCGACGAACCGGTATCGGCGCTCGACGTGTCGATCCAGGCGCAGGTCATCAACCTGCTGCAGGACCTCAGGCAGCGGCTCGGCCTCAGCTACATCTTCATCGCCCACGACCTCGCGGTGGTGCGCCACATCAGCGATCGCGTCGCCGTCATGTACCTCGGCAAGATCGTCGAACTGGCGCCCAAGCGCCGCCTGTTCGCGATGCCGCGCCACCCCTACACGCAGGCCCTGCTCTCCGCGGTGCCGGTGCCCGATCCGACGGCGCAGCGCGCGCGCATAAGGCTCTCGGGCGACGTGCCCAGCCCGCTGAACCCGCCATCCGGTTGCCGCTTCCACACCCGCTGCCCGCACGCCCAGGACCGCTGCCGCAGCGAAGAGCCGGCGCTGCGGCCGCTCGGCCCCGATGGTCACGTCGTGGCCTGCCACTTCGCCGAGAGCCTGCCGGTGCCGACGCTCGTACCGGAGACCGAGCCGCCCTACGCGAGGCGGCTGGCCGCGTTGCGGAAGCTCGCGGCTGCCCCGGCCGTCTAGCTGCTCTACCATCGCCGCGCGCAACAACGGCGAGGCGGCATGGCGATCCAGCAGGTAACGGACTTTCGCGACGAGGTGGCGGAACTCGACCGGCTGCTCGAAACCCTGGCCGAGGGCGACTGGACGAAGCCGACCGGCTTCAAGGCCTGGACGCCCGACGACATCGTCCGCCACCTCCACATCGGCGACGTCATGGCGCTGGCGTCCGCCACCGACCCGGCGTCGTTCACCGCGCTGGTGACCGACATCCAGGCCGCGCGCGCCACGGGCCTGACGCGGATCGAGGAAACCCGCCGCCGACTCGACGGGCTCGGCGGCGCCGCGCTGCGCGAGCGCTGGCGCGAGACCGCCGAGCGCCTCTGTGACCGGCTCGGCGCCCTGCCCGCCGACGCGCGGCTGAAGTGGGCCGGTCCCGACATGGGGCTGCGCATGTTCGCGACGGCGCGCCAGATGGAAACCTGGTCGCACGCCCAGGCGATCTACGACCTCCGGGCCATCGAGCGGCCGCCGGCCTCGCCGCGGCTGCGCAACATCGCCGAGATCGGCGTCCGCACCTTCGGTTGGGCCTACCGCAATCGCGGCCTCGATGTGCCGGCAGCGATGCCGTCGGTGCGGCTCGCCGCGCCGTCGGGAGAAAGCTGGACGTGGGAGACGCCCGGCGCGACCGACGCCGTCGAAGGCCCCGCCCTCGATTTCTGCCAGGTCGTGACCCAGACCCGAAACGTCGCGGACACGGCGCTGCGCGTCACCGGCGACACGGCGCGGCACTGGATGGGCATCGCGCAATGCTTCGCCGGGCCGCCGGAGAACCCGCCGGCCCCGGGAACGCGTCGCCCCGCGCGCTAGCGCGGCACGCCCGAGGTCGTCGAGTATTCGAAGTGCAGCGGCGTCTCGGGATGGACCAGCGCGTAGGCGGAGCGCGCGGCGATCGCCGCCTCGGCAAAGCCGGTCAGGATCAGCTTCAGCTTGCCCGGGTAGGTCGCGATGTCGCCGATCGCGAACAGGCCCGGCCGGTTGCTGGCCATCGTCACCGGGTCGACCGCGACCTGGTGCTGCTGCAGCGCCAGGCCCCAGTCGGCGATCGGGCCCAGCGCCGTCGACAGGCCGAAGAACGGCAGCAACGCGTCGGCCTCGAGCCGCCGCTCCTGGCCGTCGAGCGTCGCGACGACGACCGCCGACAGCTTGCCGTCCGTCCCTTCCAGCCCGTGCAACTGGTACGGCACCACCAGCTCGACCTTGCCGTCCTGCACCAGCGCCTTCAGCCGCGCCTCGCTCTCGGGGGCGGCGCGGAACTTCGGACGGCGATGGACGACCAGCACGCGCTCGGCCAGCTCGGCCAGCGACAGCGCCCAGTCGACGGCGCTGTCGCCGCCGCCGGCGATCACCACGCGCTTGCCGCGGAAGTCCTCGCGCCGGGTGATGTAGTAGAAGACGCTCTTGCCCTCGAAGGCCTCGATGCCGGCCAGCGGTGGCCGGTTGGGACCGAACGCCCCGACGCCGGCCGCGACGAACACCGCGCGGCACGCGATCGTCGTGCCCGCCGAGGTCTTCACGGTGAAGCCGCCGCCATCGCTGTCATCGTCGCGCGGCACGACCGACAGGACCTGCTGCCCGAGGTGGTAGACCGGCTGGAACGGCGCGGCCTGTTCCTGCAGGCGCGTCACCAGGTCGGCCCCGTCGATGCGCGGGAAGCCCGGGATGTCGTAGATCGGCTTCTCGGGATAGAGCGCCGTGCACTGCCCGCCGGCATGGTCGAGCACGTCGACGACGTGGCACCGCAGCCGCACCATGCCGCACTCGAAGACGGCGAACAGGCCCACGG
Organism: Pseudomonadota bacterium; assembly: GCA_020160955.1. Classification (GTDB taxonomy): domain Bacteria; phylum Pseudomonadota; class Alphaproteobacteria; order Reyranellales; family Reyranellaceae; genus Reyranella. The sequence continues at coordinate 14,978 of JAIUOX010000011.1, read as the reverse complement.
GCCCCGCCCCCACGATCACGACATCGGTCTGGTGCGTCTGTCCTGCGGCCATGGGTCCAAGGTGGCGAAGGGAAACCACAAAATAAAGCCCCCGGTTCGCGGCACGGGCCGCTGAACCGGGGGCGGAATTTGGTAGCTGGGGGCGGACTTGAACCGCCGACCCCGGCATTATGAGTGCCGTGCTCTAACCAGCTGAGCTACCCAGCCATGGGTGCGCGCTTTTATGCGGTCGGGCGGCGGGGTGTCAACACGCCGAAACCCGCCCGGTCACTCGGGCTGGATGCCCGCCCGGGCGACGATCCGGTCGCTCCGGGCCACTTCTTCCTGCACGAACCGGCGGAACTGCTCGGCGCTGCTGCCGGCCGGCACCGCGCCCTGGTCGCGCAGGGCCGCCTTGACCCCGGGCGCCTCGAGCGCCGTCACGAGGGCCGCCCGCAGGCGCTCGACGATCTCCGGCGGCGTGCCCTTCGGCAGGGCGACCCCGACCCAGGTGTTGAAGGCGTATCCCGGGAAGCCGAGCTCGGCCATGGTCGGCACGTCGGGCAACGCCGCCGAGCGCTCGGCCGACGTCACCGCCAGGGCGCGCAGCTTGCCGCCGCGGACCAGCGGCACGGCCGGCGGCACGCTGCTGACCGCCATGTCGACATGGCCGGCGACGGCGTCCTGGACCAGCGGTCCCGAGCCCTTGTAGGGGACGTGCAGCAGCTTCACGCCGGCCATGCTGGCCAGCAGCTCGGCCGCGAGGTGCTGCGGGCTGCCACTGCCGATCGAGCCGTAGGAGATCGAGTCGGGCGTCGACCGCGACGCGTCGATCATCTCCTGCAAGGAGCGCGTGCTGCCGGCGGGCGCCACGAGCACCAGCGGGAAGGTCGCGACCAGGCTCACCGGCTCGAAGTCGGCCCGCGGATCGTAGGCCATGCTGCGGAACAGGCTGGCGTTGATCGCCATCTCGCTGGCCGCGCCGAACAGCACCGTGTAGCCGTCAGGCGGGCTCTTCGCGACCGCGGCCGCGCCGATCATGCCGGTCGCGCCGGGCTTGTTCTCGATGATCACCGGCTGGCCCAGGATCTCCGACAGCGTCTGCGCCATCGCGCGACCGGTGATGTCCGTCCCGCCTCCTGGCGGGTAAGGGATCACGAGCTTCACCGGCTTCGCCGGATAGGTCTCCGCCTTCGCGGGCACGGCGACCCAGAACACGGCGAGCAGCAGGAGAAGGATCAGGGCGACCCAGGGTCCCGGACGCGGCGACGGGCCGCGGAACATGTCGAAAGCCATGCCGCCTTATGCGGCCGGCCCGTGACTCTGCCGTTACACCGCGGGCGAGGCCGTCCGCCGGATGAAGCCGCCGCCCAGCACGCGCGTCCCGGCCCCGGCGTCGTAGATCACGCAGGCCTGTCCTGGCGCGACGCCGAGCTCGGGTTCGGCGAAGCGCACCGTCGCGGCCCCCTCGCCGTCCAGCACCACCTCGGCCGGGCGCAGCGCCTGGCTGGACCGGACCCGCACCTGCACCGGCAGCGCCGCCCCGGGAGAGTGGCCGGGGCGCGCGCCCAGCCAGTTGAGGTCGTGCAGCGCGATCTCCTGCCGCGCCAGCGCAGCGCGCGGCCCGACCACGACGCGGCGGGCTTCGGGTTCGAGACGCACCACGTAGAGCGGGTCGTTGTCGGTACCCAAGCGCTCGCCGAGGTTGAGCCCGCGACGCTGGCCGACCGTGAAGCGCACGATGCCGTCATGCCGGCCGACGACGCGGCCCGCGAGATCGACGATCTCCCCCGGCTCGCCGGCCTCCGGCCGCAGATTCTGCACCACCGACGCGTAGTCGCCGTTGGGCACGAAGCAGATGTCCTGGCTGTCCGGCTTGTCGGCGACCGCCAGCCCGTAGCGCTCGGCCAGCGCCCGCGTCTCGGCCTTCGACAGCGCGCCCAGCGGGAAGCGCAGGAAGTCGAGCTGCTCGGCCGTCGTGCCGAACAGGAAATAGCTCTGGTCGCGTGCCGGGTCGGCGCCGCGGTGCAGCTCCGGCCCGCCCGGCCCGGCGATGCGCTGCACGTAGTGGCCGGTCGCCAGCGCGTCCGCGCCGAGCTCGCGGGCGGTGCGCAGCAGGTCCCGGAACTTGACCGTGCGGTTGCAGGCGATGCACGGCACCGGCGTCTCGCCACGCACGTAGGCATCGGCGAAGGCGTCCATCACCTCGTCGCGAAAGCGGCTCTCGTAGTCGAGCACGTAGTGCGGGATGCCGAGCCGCCCCGCCACCTCGCGGGCGTCCTGGATGTCCTGCCCGGCGCAGCAGGCGCCGCTGCGGCCGACCGCGACGCCATGGTCGTAGAGTTGCAGGGTGATGCCGACGACGTCGTAGCCCCGCTCCTTCAGGAGCGCCGCGGTGACCGACGAATCGACGCCGCCCGACATCGCGACGACCACGCGGGTCGCGGCCGGCGCCTTGTCGATGTCGATATCGTTGCGGGCCATCTTGCTTTTGACGGTCAGTCCCGCCGCCGGTTGGGATCGCGCACGGCCTTGGCGACGCCGTTGCGGTCGTAGACGATCGCCACCCGGTCGCCCATCTGGACGTCGCCGTCGTCGGGCTGCGCGATCGTCACGCGCTGGCCGTCGTCCTTCTGGACGGTGACCTCGATGCCGCGCCGGGTCGCGTTCTGGTCGATCGCCGTGCCGGCAATGCCGCCCGCGACCGCGCCGAGCAGGCCGCCGACCACCGCGCCGCCGACCGAGTTGGTGGTCGCCGCGCCGATCGCCGCGCCGCCAGCCGCGCCGAGGCCGCCGCCGATCAGCGTGCCGTCGCTGACGCCGGTGTTGCCGCGCCGCACCGGCACCTCTCGGATCGCCACGACGCGGCCGGTCTCACCGCGGTAGCTGCTCGAGGCCGAACTCTGGACCACGCCCGGCTGCACGCCACCCTGCTCGCAGGCGGTCAGGCCGCTCACCAGCGCCAGCGGAACCAACAGGCCGAGCCCCCACTTGCCGAACATTCTCGATCCTTCTCCAGAAACCCCGTCGTTCCTCAGTCTGGCGTGCGCTGCTGCGCCCGGACCACCTGGGCCACGCCCTGTCGATTCTGCACGATCTGCACGCGGTCGCCCAACTGGATGTCGCCGTCGTCGGACTGCGCCACCGTGACCTGCTGGCCATCGTCGCGCTGCACCGTCACCTCGATGCCGCGACCCGGGCCGCGCTGCCCGTCGGCGATGGTGCCGGCGATGGCGCCGCCGACCGCGCCGATCAGGGCGCCGACGAGGCCGCCGACCGCGCTGTTGCTGGTGATGGAGCCGATGGTGGCGCCGGCTCCCGCGCCGAGCAGGCCGCCGAGGAAGGCGCCGTTGCCGCTACCGCCGCCGGTCCGGCTGCCGCCGGCCAGCCCGACCTCGCGGATCGACACCACCCGGCCGGTGTCGCCGATCGCGCCGGACGCGCTGCCCTGGGCGGGATAGGTCGACGGGTAGGACGCCTGCTGCACGCCGCCGGGCGGCGTGGCCGGCACCGTCACGGCCTGCGGGCCGGACGTATGGACGATTCCCGGTTGCACGGCTCCCGAAGCGCACGCCCCCAGCCCGGCTGCCAGCAGCAACGGCAGCACCAGAACGCGAAACCAATTGCCCCTCATGAAGCCCCTCCCGGCCGCATACCGTATACGCCGACATTTTCGGCCAAAATACGGCTGTCGTCGCGGTGAAACGCCTAGTCGCGCTCCTCGATCCACGCCGCCTGGATGGCCTCGAGGATCTTCTCGTTGGACCGGTTGGGGTCGTCCTCGAAGCCCGGCAACTCCAGCACCCAGCGATGCAGGTCGGTGAACCGCAGGTTGACGTTGTCGACGTCGGGGTGGCTCTCCTCCAGCTCGATCGCGATGTCGCGCACGTCGGTCCAGCGCAGCTTCCTCGCCATGTCCGCTCTCCCCCGCCCGGCTACTTGTCGACCATCATGTTGCGCGTCGCCGCCGGCAGGCGGACCACCAGCCCATCGAGTTCATCGGTCATCCGGATCTGGCAGCCGAGCCGCGAGGTGTGGGTCAGGCCGAAGGCGAGGTCGAGCATGTCCTCCTCGTCCTCGCTGGCCGGCGACAGCTTGTCGAACCACGCATCCTCGACCACGACATGGCAGGTCGAGCAGGCCAGCGAGCCCTCGCAGGCGCCCTCGATGTCGATGTGGTTGCGGTGAGCGATCTCGAGCACGCTGAGGCCCAGCGGCGCGTCGACTTCCTGGCGCGCCCCGTCCTTCAGGATGAACGTCATCTTCGGCATTCAAACATTCCCCGTCGTCATTCGCCGGCCGGATCGGCCACCCGGCTCTCGAGATCGCTGACCGAGCGGCCGGCCAGCGCGGCGCGGATGCCGCGGTCCATCCGCCGCTCGGCGAACGGTTTGGACAAGGTCTCGAGGTCCTCGGCCGCGGCATTGATCGCCTCGCGGTCCTCGCCGGCCATCGCCGCCTCGACCCGCGCCTTCGCCGCGTCGAGCGCCGCGCGCTCGGCCGCGTCGAGCAGGCCCCCGTCGCTGGCCAGCGCCGCGTCGAGCGCCAGCAGGTTGCGTCGCGCCTCGACGCGCGCCTCGGTGAGCAGGCGCTGCGTCATGTCGGCCTCGGCATTGTCGAGGCTGTCGTACAGCATGTCGGCCATGTCGTCGTGGCTGAGACCGTAGGTCGGCTTGACCTCGATGCGCTGCGCCACGCCGGTCGTTCGCTCTTCCGCCGACACCGTCAGAAGGCCGTCGGCGTCGACCGCGAAGGTCACGCGGATGCGCGCCGCGCCGGCGGTCATCGGCGGGATTCCGAGCAGTTCGAAGCGCGCGAGGCTGCGGCAGTCGGCGACCATCTCGCGCTCGCCCTGCACGACGTGGATGGCCATCGCGGTCTGGCCGTCCTGGTAGGTCGTGAAGTCCTGCGCCAGCTGCACCGGGATCGGCGTGTTGCGCGGCACGATCTTCTCGACGATGCCGCCCATCGTCTCGAGCCCGAGCGACAGCGGCGTGACGTCGAGCAGCAGCGTGTCGCCGCCGCCGGTCAGCGCCTCGGCCTGCAGCGCGGCGCCCAGCGCCACCACCTCGTCGGGGTCGATGTCGGTCAACGGCGCCTTGCCGAGGAAACGCTCGACCTCCGCCCGCACCAGCGGCACGCGGGTCGAGCCGCCGACCAGCACCACGCCGTGCACCTCGGCCGCGGTCATGCCGGCGTCGGCCAGCACCTGGCGCGCGATCTCGATCGAGCGCGCCACGAAGGCGGCGATCATCGCCTCGAAGTCGCCGCGGGACAGCGCGTGGAAGGACGGCACGCCCGCGACCTCCAGCCGGCCCGAGGCCTGGTCGCGGTCCGACAGCTGTTCCTTCATGTGGCGGGCAAGCGCCAGCGCGCTCTTCACCGCCGTCTCGTCGATCGCGCCGGCGAGCCCGTCGGCCTTGCGCTCGGCCAACATGCGCTCGGCGATGGCGCGGTCGAAGTCGTCGCCGCCCAGCGCGGTGTCGCCGCCGGTCGCCAGCACCTGGAACACGCCCTTCTCGAGCCGCAGCAGCGAGAAGTCGAAGGTGCCGCCGCCGAGGTCGTAGACCGCGTAGAGTCCCTCCGCGCCCTTGTCGAGGCCGTAGGCCAGCGCCGCCGCGGTCGGCTCGTTGACCAGCCGCAGTACCTCGAGGCCGGCGACGCGCGCGGCGTCGCGGGTCGCGGTGCGCGCGGCGTCGTCGAAGTAGGCCGGCACGGTGATGACGGCGCGCTCGACCGGCTTCTCCAGCGCCGCCTCGGCACGCCGGCGCAGCGTCTTCAGGATCTCGGCCGAGATCTCGACCGGCGACCGCGGCTTGCCGCCGATCCGCAGCTTGACCATGTCGGTCTCGCCGCTGCCCGGCTCGATCTCGTAGGGCAGGACGCCGGCGACGGCGTGCAGGTCGGCCGCGCCGCGGCCCATCAGCCGCTTGATCGAGGCCACGACGTTGCGCGGCTCGCTGGCCAGCAGCTGCCGCGCCGCCTCGCCCACCGCCACGCCGCCGGCGGCGGGATAGCCGACCACCGACGGCACCATGGCGCGGCCGGTCTCGTCGTGCAGCGCGGCGGGCTTGCCCTCACGGGCGATCGCCACGACGGAGTTGGTCGTGCCGAGATCGATGCCGACCGCCAGCGTGCCCTCGCCGGCATGCGGCAGGGGCGTTTCGCCAGGCTCGTGGATCTCCAGCAGCGTCATGCTCTCGGCCGTTCGATGTTGGTCCGCCGCGCCCGCGCCTCCTCGGCGAACTTGTCGAGGTAGCGCAGGCGAAGGAGCGCCTTTCTGATGGCTGGCTTGTCGCCTGCCAAGAACAAACTGGCGAGGCCGTCGAGAGCGGTTCGCACCTGCTCGCGGGCCCGGCCGGCCAGCCTTTCCACCGCCTCCGCGGTGGTCGCTTCGTGCAGTTCCTCGCGCGCTTCCATCGCTTCCATCAGGAGCTCGGGATCGTCGATGGTCTTGCCGTCGCCCGGCAGCTCGACGCCGTTCAGCGCGGCGAGGTAGAGGGCGCGCCCGAGCGGGTCCTTCAGCGTGCGGTAGGCGTCGTTCAGCGCCGCGGCCTCGCTCGATGCCTTCGCCCGCTCGGCCGGGGGCCGCGAGACGAAGCGGTCGGGATGCCACTGGCGCTGGAGCGCGAAGTAGGCCCGGTCGAGTGCGGCCGGGTCGAGGTCCAGCGCCGCCGGCAATCCCAGCCGCGCGAAATGATCCATGGCGCGATCAGACGTGGAAGGATTCGCCGCAGCCGCAGCGGCCCTTCTCGTTCGGGTTCCTGAACACGAAGCCCGACTTCAGCTTCTCTTCCTCGTAGTCCATCACGGTGCCGATGAGGAACAGCGAGGCCTTGGGATCGATCAGTAGCCTCACGCCGTCGCTGTCCACGACCTCGTCCATCGGCTCCTGCTTGTCGGCGAACTCCAGCGTGTACGACATGCCCGAACAGCCCTTGCTGCGCACGCCGATGCGGATGCCCGCGGTCGGCTTGCCGCGGCTCTCGATCAGCGCCCTCGCCCGCTCGGCCGCCGCCGGCGTCACCGTCATGACCTGCGGACGCGGCCGGCGCGGACGCGGCGCGGGCTTCGGGGCTTCGGCCACCTGGGGCTCTGCGGACGGGGACGTGGTCATCGGGTTCTCTTCTGTCTGCTGTCGCGACGCGTCGCCTGCTCGGGGCGGCCTACTCGGCGGCCTCGGTCGACTCGTCCTTCTTGGTCGCCTTGGCGCGGTAGTCGGCGATCGCCGCCTTGATCGCGTCCTCGGCCAGCACCGAGCAGTGGATCTTCACCGGCGGCAGGGCGAGGTGCTTGGCGATGTCGGTGTTCTTGATCGCCTCGGCCTCGTCGATCGTCTTGCCCTTCACCCACTCGGTGACGAGCGAGCTCGAGGCGATCGCCGAGCCGCAGCCGAAGGTCTTGAACTTGGCGTCCTCGATCAGCCCGTCGGCGCCGACCTTGATCTGCAGCTTCATGACGTCGCCGCAGGCCGGGGCCCCGACCAGGCCGGTGCCGACATCCTCGGCGTTCTTGTCGAGCGACCCGATGTTGCGCGGGTTCTCGTAGTGATCGATCAGCTTCTCGCTGTAAGCCATGACACTCTCTCCTGGACTGACGGGGCGGCCTAGTGGGCGGCCCACTCGATGGACTTGAGGTCGATACCCTCCTGGGCCATTTCCCAGAGCGGGCTCATCTCGCGCAGCTTGGTGACGTGACGCACCAGTTCGTCGACGGCCTGGTCGACTTCCTGCTCGGTGGTGAAGCGGCCGAGGCCGATGCGCAGCGAGGTGTGCGCCATCTCTTCCTCGACGCCCAGCGCGCGCAGCACGTAGCTGGGCTCCAGCGAGGCCGAGGTGCAGGCCGAGCCGGACGACACCGACAGGCCCTTGATGCCCATCATCAGCGACTCGCCCTCGACGTAGGCGAAGCTGATGTTGAGGTTGCCCGGGATGCGGTGCTCGAGGTCGCCGTTGACGTAGATCTCCGGCAGCTTGTCGCGCAGGCCCTTGAGCATGCGGTCCTGCAGCTTCTTCAGCCGCTTGGCCTCGCCGTCCATTTCCTTCATCGCGATCTCGGCCGCCTCGCCCAGGCCGACGCACAGCGGCGTCGGCAGGGTGCCCGAGCGGAAGCCGCGCTCCTGCCCGCCGCCGACGATCAGCGGCACCAGGCGCACGCGCGGCTTGCGGCGCACGTACAGCGCGCCGATGCCCTTGGGCCCGTAGATCTTGTGGCCGGAGATGCTCATCAGGTCGATGTTCATCGCCTCGACGTCGAGCGGGATCTTGCCCGCCGCCTGCGCCGCGTCGGTGTGGAAGAAGGTCTTCTTCTCGCGGCAGATCGCGCCGATCTCGGCCAGCGGCTGGATCACGCCGATCTCGTTGTTCACCGCCATCACGGAGACCACGACGGTCTTGTCGGTGATCGCCGCGCGCAGCTGTTCGAGGTCGACCAGGCCGTTCTTCTGGACCGGCAGGTAGGTGACCTCGAAGCCCTGCTGCTCGAGGTGGCGGCAGGTGTCGAGCACGCACTTGTGCTCGGTCACCGTGGTGACGATGTGGTTCTTGCGATCCTTGTAGAACTCGGCGACGCCGCGGATGGCGAGGTTGTTCGACTCCGTCGCGCCCGAGGTGAAGATCACTTCCTTCTCGTCGGCGCCGATCAGCTTCGCGATCTGGGCGCGCGCCTTCTCGACGCCCTCCTCGGCCTCCCAGCCATAGGAGTGGCTGCGCGAGTGCGGATTGCCGAACTTGTAGGTGAAGTACGGCATCATCGCCTCGAGGACCCGGGGGTCCATCGGCGTCGTCGCCTGGTAGTCGAGGTAGATCGGCTGGTCGTTGCGCCGAACCTGGGTCAGGACACTCATTCGAACCCCTTGAATTCCTATGCCGCCCGGGCGTTGCCAATATCCGAGCGTCCCGCTCGGATATATAGGTCCCGCCACGCCGCGATCAAGCGATCACTATCCTCCGGCCGCGAGTTCCAGCCGAAACTTATCCTCACCGCGGCGGCCGCCACGGCATCGTCCACGCCCATCGCGGCGAGCGTCGCCGAGCGGTGGACCTTGCCCGACGAGCAGGCCGACCCCGAGCTGACGCAGATCCCGGCCAGGTCGAAGGCCATCACCTGGGTCTCGGCGGCGACGCCCGGCATCGAGACGAAGATCGTGTTGGGCAGGCGCGGTGCCCCCGCCCCGTGAACCACGGCCTCGGGCGCCAGCCCGGCCAGCGCCGCCTCGGTGCGGTCGCGCAGCTCCGCCGACAGGCCCTGCCCGGCTTCCGCCGCGGCAGCGCCGAACCCGACGATGCCCGACAGGTTCTCGGTCCCGGCCCGCCGGTTGGTCTCCTGCGCGCCGCCGCGCCGGTCCGGCGCGAACGGCGCCAGGCCGCGCACCACCAGCGCGCCGATCCCGGTCGGTCCGCCCAGCTTGTGGGCGGCGAGGCTCAGGTAGTCGATGCCCAGCGCCGGCACGTCGAGCGCGATCTTGCCGGCGGCCTGCACGGCGTCGCAGTGCACCAGCGCGCCGGCCGCGCGGCCCAGCCGCACGACCTCGGCGATCGGCTGGATCACGCCGGTCTCGTTGTTCGCGGCCATCACCGACACCAGCGCCGGCTCGGACGAGGCGGCCAGCGCGCGCTCGAGCGCCGCGAGATCGAGCACGCCGTCCGCGCCGACCGGCAGCACCTCGGCGTCCGGCACCGAGCGGCGCACGCTCTCGTGCTCGATCGCCGAGACGAGCACGCGCCGGCGGCCGCAACCGGCCAGCGCCATGGCGTTGGCCTCGGTCCCGCCCGACGTGAAGACGACCTCGCTGGCCGGGACGCCGATCAGCCCCGCGACCTGGCGGCGGGCCGCGTCGACCATCGCCCGCGCCCGGCGGCCGACGGCATGCACGGCCGACGGATTGCCGCCAGCCTGCAGGGCCTCGGTCATCGCCGCCAACGCGGCCGGCCGCAGCGGGCTGGTCGCGTTGTGGTCGAGGTACGCCAACGCGGTCATCGGTTTCCTAGCTGGCGGCGGCCATCGACGATTCGCCGGGGGCGTTGGCCGCGGGGGCCTCCACCAGCGACGACGCCAGCCGGCGCTCGAGCACGTCGAGCAGCGTGACCGAGCTCAGGAAGGCGTGGATCTGGTGGCCGAGCTCTTCCCACAGGTCGTGCGTCAGGCACTTGCTGCGGTCGGCGCGGCACCCGGTGTGGCCCATCTCCGTGCAGCGCGTCGCGCTGATCGGCTCGTCGACGGCGAGGATGATCTCGGAGACGCGGGTCTCGGCCGAGGCGCGCGCCAAGCGGTAGCCGCCACCCGGACCGCGCACGCTCTTCACGAGGCCGGCGCGCCGCAGGCGGGCGAACAGCTGCTCGAGATAGGACAGCGAGATTTCCTGGCGCGTTGCGATGTCCGAAAGCGACACCGGCTTGGCCTGGGCGTGGCGGGCCAGGTCGACCATCGCCATCACTGCGTAACGACCCTTGGTGCTGAGCTTCACAGCATCCTCCTCGTGCCGGCTGCGCCGGCTTTCCTACGGACCGCCTAAAGGTCTTGAAAACCAAGGCGTTAGTACGATATTGCGGTCCCTCCACTCAGGGATCTGGGGAAAAACCGACTGGACGGCTCGGGTTTAGTAAAACCCACCTTGTTGGTCAAGTATCAAGATTCCCCGTTTTTTCGCTGCTCCGGCCCGCGACCGGCGGCCAATAATGAGGAAGAACCGGAGATTAGATGCCTGATGTGATGTTCACCGGCCCGGAAGGTCGGCTCGAGGGGCGCTATCACCAGAGCAAGCAGGAACACGCTCCGATCGCGCTGATCCTCCATCCGCATCCGCAGTACGGCGGAACGATGAACCACAAGGTGGTGTTCTCGCTGTTCCACGTGTTCGTCAATCGCGGCTTCTCTGTGCTGCGCTTCAACACGCGCGGCGTCGGCCGCAGCCAGGGCCGCTTCGACAACGGCATGGGCGAACTCTCCGACGCGGCCGCGGCGCTCGACTGGCTGCAGGGCATGAACGCCGACGCCAAGTCGTGCTGGATCGCCGGCTACTCGTTCGGCGCGTGGATCGGCATGCAGCTGCTGATGCGCCGTCCCGAGATCGACTGCTTCGTCTCGGTCGCGCCGCCCGCCAACTCCTACGACTTCGCTTTCCTCGCCCCCTGCCCGGCGTCGGGCCTGATCGTCGGCGCCGAGCGCGACGAGGTGGTGCCGCTGGCCGACATCCAGAAGCTGGTCGCGCGGCTGTCGCTGCAGAAGGGCATCACGGTCGAGTCGCGCACCGTGAAGGGCGCCAACCACTTCTTCCACGACTCGCTCGACAAGCTGGCGATCGACGTCGACAAGTACGTCGCCAAGTGCCTGGTCAACCCGCCGGGCCGCGCCACCAGCAACAAGGAACCGTAGTCCCGAGCGCAGCCGAGGGACCTGCTACGGCAAATCCACCTTCCCGCCGGTCAACGGCCGCGGCGCGCCCGTCGTGCCCGGGAAGCTGATCGGCAGGCCCCGCAGGCTGCGCACCGCCAGGAACCCGAAGGCCTGCGCTTCCAGCGCGTCGCCGTTCCAGCCGAGACTGTCGGCCGTAACGACCGTGCCGCGCGTCTCCTCCGCGATCGCCTTCAGGAGCGTCGGGTTGCGCGCGCCGCCGCCGCAGATCACCCATTGCGCCGCCGGCGCGGGAAAGTGCCTGGCCGCCAGCGCGATGGCGCGCGCGGTGCCGCGCGTCAGCGTCGCCGCGCCGTCGGCCACGCTCAGCCCTTCCGCCCAACCATCGGAGAAGTCGCCACGGTCCAGCGACTTGGGCGGCAGCTTCGCGAAGTAGCGGTGCTCGGCGAACCGCGTCAGCCGCGTGCCGTCGACATGGCCCGACGCGGCCAGCAGGCCGTCGCGGTCGAACCGCATCCCGGCGCGGCGCGCGCACCAGTCGTCGATCGGGCCATTGCCGGGGCCGGTGTCGAAGGCGAGCAGCGCGCCGTCGGCGCCGATCCACGTCACGTTGCCCACGCCGCCGATGTTCACCACCGCCAGGGGCTTCGGCAGGTCGCGCGCCAGCGCCGCGTGGAACACCGGCACCAGCGGCGCGCCCTGCCCGCCGGCCATGATGTCGGCCTGGCGGAAATCATAGGCGACCGGGATACCGACCTGCCGCGCGACCGTGTCGCCGCGCCCGATCTGTACCGTGAGCCGCGCCGCCGGCTTGTGCAGCACCGTCTGGCCGTGGAAGCCGACGATATCGACACTGGCGCGGTCGATGCGCTCGGCGGCGAGGAACTGCTGGATCGTCTCCACATGGGCGCGCGTGACGAAGGCTTCCGCCTCTGCGAGCACGCCGGGACGCGACGTGCGGTCGGTCAGCCCCGCGCCTTCCGCCAGCGCCTGCCGCAGCAACGCCCGTTCGTCCTCGCTGTAGGCCCGGTAGCCGGTCGGCCCGAACGAGAGCACCCGCTCGCCGTCCGTCTCGATCAGCGCGATATCGACCCCGTCGAGCGAGGTGCCGCTCATCAGGCCGATGGCACGCAACACCGCGCCGCGCGTCTCTGTCATGGGCTTTTCGGGGCTTTCGGGAGGTTCAGCTTGGTTGAATCCGACGCCGGACCTGTTACACCACCGGCCAAACCGGCGACAGGACCATGAGCGCATATAAGTCCGATTTTCTTAACGTTTTGGCCACCCGTGGCTTCATCCACCAGATTTCCGACGCGGCCGGGCTCGACGCCCTCGCGGCGAAATCGGAGGCGGTGGCCTATGTGGGCTACGACTGCACGGCAGCCTCGCTGCATGTCGGGCACCTGTTGTCGATCATGATGCTGCACTGGCTGCAGGCGACCGGCAACAAGCCAATCGCGCTGATGGGCGGCGGCACCACCCGCGTCGGCGATCCGTCCGGCCGCGACGAGACGCGCAAGCTCCTCACCTACGAGCAGATCGACGCCAACAAGGCATCGATCCGCACCACCTTCGACAAGTTCATCACCTTCGGCGCGGGGAAATCCGACGCGGTGATGATCGACAATGCCGAGTGGCTGACCAAGCTCAACTACATCGAGATGCTGCGCGAGGTCGGCCGGCACTTCTCGATCAACCGCATGCTGACGATGGATTCGGTGAAGCTGCGCCTCGAGCGCGAGCAGGAACTGTCGTTCATCGAATTCAACTACATGATCCTGCAATCCTACGACTACGTCGAGCTGGCGCGCCGATTCGGCTGCAACCTGCAGATGGGCGGCTCGGATCAGTGGGGCAACATCGTCAACGGCATCGATCTCGGCCGCCGCATGGGCACGCACCAGCTCTATGCGCTGACCTGTCCGCTGCTCACCACCGCGTCCGGCGCGAAGATGGGCAAGACCGCCGCCGGCGCCGTCTGGCTCAACGCCGACATGCTGTCGCCCTATGACTACTGGCAATTCTGGCGCAACACCGAGGACGGCGACGTCGCGCGCTTCCTCAAGCTGTTCACCACCCTGCCACTCGACGAGATCGAGAAGCTCGCGGCGCTCAAGGGCGCCGAGATCAACGAGGCGAAGAAGGTGCTCGCCAACGAGGCGACCGCGCTGATGCACGGCCGTGCCGCCGCCGATCAGGCCGAAGGAACGGCGCGCAAGACCTTCGAGGAAGGCGCGCTCGCCGACACTTTGCCGACCATCGACATTCCGGCGAACGCGCTCGACCAGGGTTACGGCGTGCTCACTGCCGCGGTGACGGCGGGACTTGTGGCCTCGACCGGCGAAGCGCGCCGGCAGATCAAGTCCGGCGGCCTGCGCGTCAACGATGCTGCCGTCAGCGACGAAAAGCTCGCGCTCACCCGCGCCAACCTGACGCCGGAAGGCGTGATCAAGATTTCGCTCGGCAAGAAGAAGCACGTCCTGCTGAAACCAGTCTGATACCCCGCCGTGGTCGGGCGGATTTGGACCGAGGTGGAGCCCCATGTCCAAGCTCGACGGCGGTCGCGACACTCGCCTCTATCGCATGGGAGTTGCCGTCGCAGTCGCGGCCTCGCTCCTCACGCTCTGGACGATGATCGTTCGCGATGACGGAACCGGGATCGGATACATCATGCTGGTCGCGGCGGCGATCGTGACGGCCGCGTCCGTTCGGTTTCAGCCCGCCGGGATGGCACGCGCCATGCTCGGTATAGCGATCATGCAGCTCCTGCTCGCCGCGCTCATCGTGACGGCACCGTCGACTGCAACCATTCCCGATGGCGAGACAAGAGCTTTGCTGTTCGCCGCGTTCTTCACGACGCTGTGGCTCATATCGGCAGGTTTATTCCGCGCCGCCGCGAAAACCCGCCACCAAACAGCCATTACCGACCAGACGTCCGGGATCTCCGGCGCCCCATAGCAGCATCGCCGACATCGGCGACACGCCTTGCCGATCGTCCGGTCGCAGTTCCAGAACGCTCATGAAAATCGGGGTGCCGAGCCGAATTGGCCAAGCCGGGCGGGTTCACCGGTTCGGATCGGCGAACGCCGGCTGGTTCGTCGTGGTGTCGCGGAATTCGAAGAACTTGCGCAGCAGGCCCGGCGCGATCACCGACAACGGATTCGGCTGAATCCGGAAATTACCCGGCTGGCCGGTGATCTCGTAGGTCACGCCGAGCAAACCCTCGTTGCTGTTCGGTCCGCCAAGGAAGAAGCCGATCAGCGGGATCTGCCCGAACATGTTGTTGAGGCCGTAGAGCGGGATGAACGTGCCGCGCATGTGAATCTCGTCGCGTGCATAGTCGATGTTGCCTTCGATCGTCGCACCGATCACCGGGCCGCGCACCACACCATTCTTCACCAGCATGCGCCCCGGCGCTTTCACGAACTCGGCGCGCGCCTGCTGGAATTCGACCGAACCGCGCTGCCCGTTCGGCGCGCGCGACACGACCTGATCGAGCGCCGGCTCGCCGCGAATCTGGAAATTGTTGACGCTGATGATGCCGTCCTGCGCCGTCCCGTCAGGCGTCGGCGGATCGAGTCCGATGGAAATGCGTCCGCCATACATGCGCGGATACACATCGGTGAAGCGGAACAGCGCGCCGGCAT
>JAIUOX010000183.1 GCA_020160955.1 Pseudomonadota bacterium | reverse complement strand
CGTGCGCGATGCCGATGCCCATGCGGAAGCGGCCGCCCGAGACCTCGTGCATCATCGCCGCGCTCTGCGCGAAGTCGACGATGGTGCGCTGGTAGATCGGCGCGATGGCGGTACCGAACACGACCTTGTCGGTCTGCCAGGCCAGCGCCTCGCACATCGACATGTTGCCGAACGGGCTCGGCACGTAGATGCCGGCATAGCCGCGCTTCTCGGCATCGCGGCACAGATCGATGGTCAGCCGCCGCCGCCCCGGCACGGCGATCAGGCAGAGGGCGGGAAGCGGTTCGGTCATGGCGCGGCGATCCTCGCTGGAGCAGGCATGAGAAAATCATCGCCCTCGCGAGGCGCGTTGCAAACGCAAATGTGAGTCAAAGGCACTTGTTGTTGCCGGCCGGTACGGTAAGTAGACTCATAGTGCACAAATAAATTCATGGCGCGGCAACGCGACGGGCGAAACAGCGGGGGGCGATGGGGAAGACGGAAGCGGCCTCGGCCGGCGGCCCGGTGCGTCGGTGGCGCCGCGTCGGCCGGTTGGTTTGCGCGGCGATTCTCGTCGCGGCGGCCGCCCTGCTGTCGCCCCGCGAGAGCCTCGCCCAGGCGGTGGCCGCGCCCAAGACCCAGTGGCTGCTGGGTGACTGGAACGGCCATCGCACCGAGTTGTTCAAGAAGGGCATCGACCTGCAGCTCGCCTACGTGCACGAGGTCGCCTACAACCTCCAGGGCGGCACCCAGCAGCTGGTCGACTACACCGACCAGATCGAGGCCGGCTTCACGCTCGACCTCGAGCGCCTGTTCGGCCTGCACGACGCCTTCTTCCAGGTCACCTACACGTCGCGCGCGGGACGCGACCTCGTGCAGGACGTCAACCTCGGCACGTTCCAGCTGGTCCAGGAAGTCTACGGCCGCGGCCAGACGGTGCGGCTGACCAACATGTTCTTCCAGCAGTCGTATTTCAACAAGCTGATCAGCTGGAAGGCCGGACGCGTCAACCCGGGCGACGACTTTGCCGCCTTCCCGTGCGATTTCCAGAACCTGACCTTCTGCGGCTCGCAGCCCGGCAACGTCGCCGGCAACTACATCTTCAACTGGCCGATCAGCCAGTGGGGCACGCGCATCAAGGTCAACCTCGAAGGCTTCGGCTACTACCAGGTCGGCTTCTACGACCAGAACCAGCAGTACCTCGGCTTCGAGAACAAGCTGTGGCCGGTGTGGTACCAGGGCTCGACCGGCTTCCTGATGCCGATGGAGCTGGGCTGGGAGCCCAAGTTCATGGGCGGCAAGCTGCCGGGCAGCTACAAGATCGGCGCCTGGTACTCGACCGGCCAGCAGCCGAGCGCCATCTACGACAGCTTCGGCGGCCTGTTCGCGCTGAGCGGCCTGCCGCCGGCGATGCGCAGCGGCCTGTACGGCGGCTTCGTCTCGATCCAGCAGCAGGTCACGCGGCAGGCGTCGGAGAATCCCAACGCCGGGCTCAAGGTGTTCTTCAACGGCACGGTCGCCGACATCCACGCCTCGCTGACCGACCGCCAGTTCGCCGCCGGCCTCTGGTACACCGGCCTGATCGATGCCCGGCCGTACGACGCGATCGGCTTCGCCGTCGGCACGACGCAGCAGAACCCCGAGATCACCGCCGCCGCGGCGCTCCAGAACAACCTCGGCCTCGGTCCGTCGCCGGTGCCGGTCAAGAACTCGGAATACGTGTTCGAGCTCGACTACTCGATCGCCGTGCGGCCCGGCTTCACGATGCGTCCGAACCTGCAATACATCTACAGCCCGGGCGGCAGCATCGTGACCAAGGACATCTGGATCCTCGGCCTCAAGACCCTCATCAGCCTCTGAAAGAGACCATGATCTATTTCCTTGCGACCGTCGCCGCCATCGCCGGCTTCCTGTTCGGCTACGACGAGGGTGTCATCGCGGTCGCCGGCCCGCTGCTCGAGACCGACTTCCCGATGAGCCCGGCGGTGCGCGGCTTCATGACCGCGGCGGTGCCGCTCGGCGCGCTGTGCGCGGCGTTCTTCGCTGGCCCGGTCGCCGATCGCCTCGGCCGCCGACGCGTGCTGATGGGAGCCGCTGCCCTGTTCATGTTCGGCGCGCTGATCGCCAGCTCGATCACCGCCGTGTGGATGCTGATCGCCGCCCGCCTGGTGCTGGGCGTGGCGATCGGCATGGCCGCGGTGGCCGCGCCGCTCTACATCGCCGAGTCGGCGCCGCTCGCCAAGCGCGGCGGCATGGTCTCGACCTACCAGCTCGCCATCACCGTCGGCATCCTGGGCTCCTACCTGACGGGCCTCGTGATCTCCGGGCCGCACTCGTGGCGGCTGATGTTCGGCCTCGGCGCGGTGCCGGCGCTGCTGTTCCTGGCGGGCCTCGCCTTCCTGCCCGAGTCGCCGCGCTGGCTGGCGCTGAAGGGCAGGGCCGACGAGGCCAAGGCCGCGTTGCGCCGCCTGCGCGACCACGGCTGGGACGTCGACGGCGAGGTCGACGAGATGGTGCGCGCCGCCCGGGCGGATGCCAGCGCCAGGGTCGGCTACCGCGCGCTGCTGGCCCCGACCGTGCGTCCGGCGCTGATCGTCGCGGTCGGCCTGTTCTTCCTGCAGCAGCTGAGCGGCATCAACGCCGTGATCTACTACGCGCCGGAGATCTTCAGCCACGCCGGCTTCAACAGCGGCGACACGCAGGTCCTGGCGACCATCGGCATCGGCACGGTCAACTGCCTGACCACCGTGCTGGCGATGTTCCTGATCGACCGGCTGGGCCGCCGCCCGCTGCTGGTGCTGGGCTTCGTCGGCGCCGCCGCCACCATGCTGCTGATCGCCCTGGCGGTGACCCTGCCGAGCGTGATCCCGGCCTGGCTGGTGATCGCCCTGCTCCTGCTCTACATCGCGTCCTTCGCGATCAGCATCGGGCCGTTGCCGCACGTCATGATGTCGGAGGTCTTCCCGCTGCACCTGCGCGGTCCCGGGATGAGCGCCGCCTCGATCAGCAACTGGGGCTTCAACTTCCTGGTGGTGTTCGCCTTCCCGATCCTGCTCGCGGGGCCGGGGCTGGCCTTCACTTTCAGCCTGTTCGCGGTGATCTGCCTCGGCGGCGTCGTCTTCACGATGCTGCGGGTGCCGGAGACGACCGGGCATTCGCTCGAGGCGATCGAGCAGCATCTCCAGTCGGGCAAGCCTCTGGTCGCGCTGCGCCGCGAGGTCCATGTCAGCATCACCGTGACCGGGTACCGTCACTAGGACGGCGACGGACCGGGCGCGGCCGCCGCGATGCTGATCCTCATCACCCTGCTGGCGACCCTGTCGGGCCTGCTGGTCGGCTACAGCACGGCCGTGATCGCGCCCGCGCTGGAGTTCGTGACGCGCGCCTTCGCGCTGACGCCGCTGATGCAGGGCGTGGTCGTCTCGGCGGTGCTGGTCGGCGGCTTCGCCGGGTCGCTGGTGGCCGGCGGCATGATCCGGCGCTTCGGCGAGCGCCCCGTGCTGTTCGCGACGGGCGTGCTGTTCGTGGCCGGGGCGCTCGGCTCGTGGGCCGCCGATTCCTTCGCCACCCTGCTGGCGGCGCGGCTGTGCAGCGGCCTCGGCGTCGGCGCGGCCACCATGGTGACGCCGCTCTACGTCGGCGAGACCGCGCCGACCCGCTGGCGCGGCGCGCTGGTCTCGGTGATCCAGCTCGCGATCACCGTCGGCATCCTGGCCTCCTACCTGGTCGGCGCGGCGTGGACGCCGTCGGGCGACTGGTCGGCCATGCTCGGCGTCGGCGCGCTGCCCGGCGTGCTGCTGCTGGTCGCCGTCGCGTTGGTGCCCGAGAGCCCGCGCTGGTACCTGATGCACGGCCGCACCGCCGACGCGCGGCGCGCCCACGAGCGGCTGACCGGCGGGCGCGGCGAGGCCTTGCCGGAAGGCGCGGAGGCCGCGGCGGACGGCGACTGGCGCGACCTGTTCCGCGGCGGCAACCGGATGGTCCTGGTCGTCGCCTCGGGCCTGTTCGCCTTCGCCAATCTCAGCGGCATCGACGCGATCCTCTACTACGCCCCGGTGATCTTCGCCGAGGTGGGCGTCGGCGGCGCACTCGGCCCGATCCTCGCGACCGCCGGCATCGGCCTGGTCAACGTCCTGTCCACCGTTCTCGCCATGGTCCTGATCGACCGGCTGGGCCGCCGGCCGCTGCTGATCGCCGGGCTGGTGCCGATGGCCGGCAGCCTGCTGCTGCTGTCGGTCGCGATGCTGGCGGCGCCCGGCGCGGCGTGGACCAACATGCTCGCGGTCGGCTGCCTGTGCCTGTTCGTGCTGGCGTTCGGCGTCAGCCTCGGCCCGCTGCCCTACGTCCTGATGTCGGAGCTCTTCCCGGTGGCGGTGCGCGGCACCGGCATGGGCATCGCCTCGGCCACGGCGTGGGGCGTCAACGTCGCCGTGTCGCTGAGCTTCCCGGTGCTGGTCGCCCTGATCGGCACGCCGCTGGTATTCGGCCTGTACGGCGCGATCAGCCTGCTGGCGCTCGCCTTCGTCGCCGCCCTCGTGCCCGAGACGCGCGGCCGTTCGCTCGAACTCATCGAGGCCAACCTCGCGCGCGGCCTGCCGGTGCGCGAGATCGGCCGCCTGTAGGCCCGATGATCGCTTTCCCCTTCCCCCCCCCCCCCGCCTGACACACCGGAGATCACTGAAGCGAGACACGGGATCTTGCAGCTATAGACACGGGACCTTTCACACCAGCGAATTCCCGAAATTAAGGGTTAATCGCCCCCCTCCAGTTAGCCGGCGGACCCCGGTTGATCGCCAATTACGACAGCTTTTCGGCGGCCCTAAGCGGGTCGTAGACCCCGCTCAGTGCGGTGGCGAGATCAACAGCTCCTTCGCCGCCCCCGCCACCTGACCGACCCCCGAGATCGAATAGGTCGTCCGGACCGGCTCCAGCCGGCACCCTCGGAAGGCTGCCCGCACCTCGGGCGTGTCGTTGAGGCTGATCAGGAACCGGCTCTTCCCGCGCCGCAGCCGGGCTGCCAGGCGCTCGAAGTCGGCTGGGGACCAGATTGCCTTGCCGTAGTCGTTCTCCGCTCCCCAGTAGGGCGGGTCGCAGTAGAACAGCGTGCCGGGCCGGTCGTAGCGGTCAATGAAGGCTTCCCAGCCGAGGCATTCGATCGATACCCCGGCCAGCCGCTCGTGCACCCCTTCGAGGATCGGCACCAGCTTGGTGATGTCGAAGCGAGCCGGGCCGTAGGTCACCCCAAAGGTCTGGCCCGACACCTTGCCACCAAAGGTCGTGCGCTGAAGGTAGATGAACCGGGCGGCCCGTTCGAGATCGGTGAGCGTGGTGGGGTCGGTGGCCTTGAGCCGCTCGAACTCGGCCCGGCTGGTGATCTGCCACTTCAGCATGTCGAGGAACGCCACGTAGTGGCGCTGGAGCACCCGGAACAGCGTCACGACCTCGCGGTTGATGTCGTTGATGACCTCCGCCGATGCACGGAAGGGGCGGCGCAGGAATACACCGCCCATGCCTACAAAGGGCTCGGCATAGAGCTGGTGGGGCGTCGCCTGAATGCGACTGGCGATCAGGTCGGCCAGATTGCGCTTGCCGCCGATCCATGGGGCCACCGGCCGCACCGGCTTTGTGACAGAAAGACTCGACTCCCTGGGCATGCTGGTCTCGATTCGAACCGCCCCCTGCAGGGGCGGCGGGATGGCCATGGCTGGCCGGTCATGGTCGTGCGAGTGGGTAGCTCGCGGCTCGCGCTGCCCAAACAGCGCGCCCCCGCCGGCCGACGCTTCGTCGGCGAGGTAATCACTTTGAAAAAGATAGATGGCCGGCTGATATCGCCGCGCGATCTGACCGCGAT
>JAIUOX010000010.1 GCA_020160955.1 Pseudomonadota bacterium | reverse complement strand
CGACAGCGCGCGCAAATGAACGATGCCGATGGGGCCTATGCATGAACCCTATGCAGTCGGCCGGTCGAGCGGGACGGCATCGCCGCCGGGCGGCATCGGCCACGCCGGCGCTGGCTGATCGACAATGGGCTGCTCGACAACGGGCGGCGCGGCAGGGTCGACGCGATCCGTCGCCGCGGCGTCGTGCACCACCGCCCGGATCGTCTCGCGCAGCCACGACAGGTCGGCGTGGCTGTCGGTCGACGGGTGCCAGACGAGGCGTTGGCGTACCGGCGCGGTACGGACCGGCAGGTCGAAGGTGACGAGATCGGGCAACGAGGGCCGCAGCGCCGCCACGAGAAGCGTCGGCACGGCGGCGACCAGCGACTGCCCGGCGACGCTCGACAGGGCCTGCACGAACGACGTCGCGCGCTCGCCGATCGGGCGCCGGATGCCGAGCGCGGCCAGCGCCGCCCCCACCCGGTCGGAAATGACTCCCGGCATCGAGACGGCGACGTGCGGATGCGCGATCCAGGCATCGAGGGTCACGGCGTTGGCCCGCGCCCGGCCAGCCAGCGCGTGGCTGGCGGCCACGACGCCGACCAGCCGGTCGCGGTGAATCTCGATCGAGCGCAGGGCGCGCGGCACGGGCGCATCCTTGCCGATCACCAGGTCGAGCGAGCCCTCGGCGAGGCGCGCCTCGCTGCCGGCCTCGAGGGGACCGACCTGCAGCCGCAGGCCGGGGGCCCGGTCGCGCACGCGGCGCAGGACCGCCTCGCCCAGCGCCAGGCGGCAGGCGTCGCTGACCGCGATCCGCAGGTCGCGGTCGAACGTCGCCGGGTCGGGCCGCACCGGGCGCAGGATCGAGGTCGCGTTCGCCAGCAACCGGCGCACCGCGGGTGCCAACGCCTCGGCGCGCGGCGTCAGCATCAGCGTGCCGCGGCCCCGCACGAACAGCCGGTCACCGAACAGCTGGCGCAGCTTGCCGAGCGAATGGCTGAGGGCCGGTTGCGACAGCGACAGCCGCTCGGCCGCCAGGGTCACCGAGCGCATCTCGGCCACCACGTCGAACACGATCAGCAAGGCGAGGTTCTTGCGCGACAGCGCCGCCGGATCGATCTTGTGCATGTCCGTCGCCTCCGGCGGTCAAGAATTCAGCGACAGGAACTTGCGCAGCCGGACATCGAGCAGGTCCGACCAGCCGGCCGTGAAACTGGCGCGCACCGTCGGGTCGATGTCGCCGATCGCGGTGTGGGCGACCCGCAGCATGCATTGGCCGTCCTGCGCCTCGAGGTCGTAGTGCACGCGGCCGGCCACCGCGCCGGGCACGGCGAAGCGGCCCGACAGGTACAGGCGGTACGGCGGCCGGATCTCCTCGATGCGCGCCCACAGGATGGCGTGGCCATCCGGCCGGGTCTCGATCAGCGGCTCGTCGATCGCCGGCTTCAGCGTCATCACGCTCTGCTCGCCGCCCTGGCGGTACGGCGCGCCCCACCAGGCATCGATGTTGCGCGTCAGGCCCTCGAACACCCGCTCCGGCGTGGCCGGCAGGAGGACCTGGTAGCGGACGTCCAGGGCAAGGCGGCTCGGTTCGGGCATCGTCGTCTCTCCTTCGCTCACGCGGTCCACCAAGGCGGTCAGGCGGGCCGCCCAGGTCTGCTGGAACGGCGACAGCCAGCGATCCGTCGCCTGCTTGAGCGCGACCGCGTTGAGGTAGTTCCAACGCTCGCGACCCCTGCGCTCGACCACGATCAGGTTGCTGCC
Source organism: Pseudomonadota bacterium (assembly GCA_020160955.1). Taxonomy (GTDB): domain Bacteria; phylum Pseudomonadota; class Alphaproteobacteria; order Reyranellales; family Reyranellaceae; genus Reyranella. The sequence goes on along the minus strand of JAIUOX010000010.1, from coordinate 60,486 downwards.
CTCCAGCACCTTGAGGTGCTTCATGACCCCGAAGCGGGTCATGGCGAACGCCTCGCACAGCGCGCCCGTTGTGCGCGGCCCGCCGCGCAACAGGTCGAGGATCGTGCGGCGCGCCGGGTCGGAAAGTGCCTTCCAGACCGGTTCGGTGGCTTCCGACATCTGTCATGAGACTATTTGGTCACATATTGATTGTCAATCGTTGGTAGCTGCGCGGGGCGCGCAGAAGGCATGGGCAACATTCATTTTCTGGATGAAGAGAATGCGCCCAATTCACTAGGGAACTTCCCTCTCCGGCTGTAATTGCCTTTGTAGTGAAATTAGCGTCGTCGCGTGCGCGAGGTTGCTCGACATGTCCAGTCCGACCGATCCAACCTCCCTGCTGCGCAAGGGACTGAACCTGCTGATCGTGTTCGACGTGGTGGCCGAGATGCGCTCGGTCACCGCCGCCGCCGAGCGGCTGTCGCTGACGCAGTCCGCCCTGAGCCACGCCCTGCGTCGCCTCCGCGAACTGTTCGACGACCAGCTCTTCCTGCGCACCCCCGCTGGCCTCGTCCTGACGCCCCGCGCCCAGGCGCTGGTCGGGCCGATCCGCGAACTGCTCTATGCCGCGGAATCGCTGCTGCAGCCCGAGGCGTTCGACCCGGCGACGTTCGACCGGGAGGTCCGGCTGGGCATCGGCGAGTGGTGCCTGTTCCTGCTCGACGGCGCGACCCTGGTTCGACTGCGCGAGGCCGCGCCGCGACTGCGGCTGTGGATCGACACGCTCGACGGCGACGGCGCGCGCAAGCTGCAGGACGGCCTGTTCGACGTCGGCATCTGGTACGCCGACCACGTGCCGCCGTCGCTGCACGCCATCGAGCTGTTCAGCGACCGCTACGTCGGCGTCGTGCATGCCGATCACCCGCTGGCGACGCAGCAGCCTTCGCCGCAGCTGCAGGACTACCTGCAGTACCCGCACCTCCACATCGAGTTGCCCGGCATGCAGGACGACCCGCTGCACGAGGTGCTGGACCGGCTGGAAGCCGATCGCACGATCCGGATCAGCACGTCGTCCTTCCTCGCGGCCTTTCCGCCGTTGACCCACTCCTCCCTCGTCGGCACGGTCCCGTTCCAGCTCGTGGCGGCGGCCCGTCGCCTGGGCTTCGAGCTGGTGACCTTCGACCTGCCGTTCGAGACCCGGCCCCTGCCCTACTGCATGTTCTGGTCGGAGCGCACCGACAAGGATCCGGCCGGACTGTGGCTGCGGCAGACCCTGGTCGACGCGTTCGCGAAGGCGCTTCCGCCGCCGGCAGCCGGCTAGACCCGCACCGGCGCCGGCGACACCAGCCGCCGCAGACCGCCCGACGCGTCGTCCGAGTGACGCGCCGCGGCCTCGGTCATGAGGTCGTTCAGCGTGCCGAAATGGGCGAACACCGTGCGCTGGGAAACGCCGGTCCGCCGCGCGATCTCGCGCGCGGTCGGCCGCCAGTTGCCTTCGCCCAGCAGCGCCCACGTCGCCTCGATCAGCCGCGCGCGGGTCTCCCGCGAGCGCCGGACGCGTCCATCCTCGACCAGCGTATGCAATGCCACCATTGTCTACTCCCTCTCCAACCGAGCCGTGCTTTCGAGAAACGGAACCATCGCCGCGAGGCAGTCGTCGGGCGCCTCTTCCCACAGGAAGTGTCCGCAGCGTTCGATCGCGGCGACCCGCGCCCGCGGCCAGAGGCTGCGCCAGTGCGCGAGTTCGCGACGGCGGAACGCGACATCGCGATCCGGCCACAGCAACTGGACCGGCCCGTCGAAGGCGGCGGCGACGCGCTCGACCTCGGCGAGCCAGGGCCCGGCGCCCACGATCTCGGACGGAAAGACATGCAGCGGCACCCGGCGCGTGGCGTCCGCGAACGGCGCCCGGTAGGCCGCGCGCTCCATCGCCGCCAGGCGGCGACGGCGCATCGCCATCGGCATGAACCATGTCACGAAGGCCATGAAGCGGAGGTTGGCCCAGCGCCCCACCGGCCCGCCCATCAGCCGCGAGAACCATTCGAAATGGAAGTCGCCGTTGACCGGCCACGCCCACGTGTTGCCCAGCACGATGCGCCGGATCCGGCCCGGCTCCTCGGCCATCGCGGCGAGGCCGATCGGGCCACCCCAGTCGTGCGCGACCAGTGTCGCGTCGCGCAGGTCGAGGTCCCGCATCGCCGCCGCGACCAGGGGCGCCGCGTCACGCGGCTTGAACGAGAAGCCCGGCGGCGCCGTCGACAGGCCGAAGCCGGGCAGGTCGAGGGCGATGCAGCGATAGCTGCCCCGCAGCGTCCGGATCAGGTGGCGAAACTGGAAACTCCAGGTCGGATTGCCGTGGAGAAACAACAGGACCGGCCCCCGGCCCTCGTCGACAAGGTGCAACTGACAGTTGTTTAAGTGCAGGAGCCGGCTGGCGAAGGGGAACGACCCGGCGGGCAGGCCGAACCTCTGCTCGGCGAAGGCCGGCGCGCAGGAGCGGCCGAGCGACAGGGCGCCCGTCGACCAGTCCGCTTCCATCGCCTGCGCCATCCCTGCACGCTCCTCCGGCTTCGAATGCAGGAATGCTGAAGCCGAAGGAGGCCGCCGGCAAATGAACAGACCGCATTACCATTATGTATGGCGCAGCAAGTCGCGAGGGCGAGGCACGCCTTTATTGGGTGCCGTATCGGCTCTCCATCATGTGCCTACATGAATGTTATTTATCCTTTTCATTTGAGGTGGCAGCATCATAGATGCGATTAGTTGGGTGTCAGGAGAGCTGCAACCACGCCGCGTACCTGGCACAAGGAGACGTTGATGCTTCGCCCGATGTTCCTCGCCGCCCTCGCGGTCGGCCTGGCCGCGACCGGTCCCGCTCTCGCGCAGACCGGCGCCCCGCCCGCGTCGCCGCCGAAGCCGGCGCCGTCCGCATCGCCGTCGCTCGCGCAGAGCGCGCTGCCGGATCGCACCACGGCCAGCTTCGGCGACTGGACGTTGCGCTGCGAGCGCCGCCGCGACGGCGGCACGCCCGCCAAGCTGTGCGAGCTGACGCAGGCGATCCAGCGCGCCGGCGATGCCGGTCCGCTGGCGCAGCTGGCGCTCGGCCGCCTGGCCAGCAACGAACCGCTGAAGCTCACCGTGGTGCTGCCGCTGAACGTCGCGCTGGCCACCGCGCCCAAGGTGACGGTCGACGCCAAGGACGGACCGGCGGTGCAGACCGCGTGGCAGCGCTGCCTGCCGGCCGGTTGCCTCGCGTCGGCGCCGCTGCCCGACGACACCGTGAAGAAGCTGCGCAGCGCCGGCGAGACCGGCAAGCTCGAGTACCGCGATGCCGCGGACCGCGAGGTGTCGCTGCCATACTCGTTGCGCGGCCTGCCGGAAGCGCTCGACGCGCTGGCCCGCGAGTCGGCGAACTAGGCCGGCTCACCAGCTGAAGCGGACGCCGACGTTGATGGCGTGGCTGTCAGCGCCGGCGGCGATGTCGCCCTCGTAGCGCAGGAACAAGCGGTAGCGCTCGTTGAACACGGTCGACAGGCCGAGGCCAAGGCTGGCGCTGTCGCGCGGCGGCGTGGCGCCAAGGACGGTGAACGACGCGCCGGGTGCGGCAGCGAAGGCGGCAGTCACCGGCCGGGTCATGTCGGCGTAGTCGTGCGCCCAGCCAAGGCGAACCTGCACCGCCAGCGGCGACGACCAGCCGACATCGTAGGCGGCGGTGAACTCGGCGCCCAGCACGCTGCGCAGCGTCGACGTCGCCTGCCCCGCCACCGCGAGGTTCACCCCGTCGGCGCCCCACTCGGTGAAGCCGTTCTGCGCGACCGTGCTGGCCTCGAATCGGGCGAACGGCGTGAACGTGCTGGCCGACGCGCCCTCGAGGCCGATGCGGTAGCCGAGCTCGGCCTGACCGAACCATTGCGGCGCGGTCGTCGTACCATGCGCGACCCGGCTGCCGAGGCCAGGGATGGTCACGGTGCGCGTCATCTGGTTGGCGTTCAGGGCGACGCCCGCCAAAAGGTCAGCGTAGGCGCCGCCGCGCGTGAAGCTGGCGTAGGCCCCGGCCATGACGCTGTCGGAGGCACCGCGGCTGCTGACGCCGCCAGTCCATTCGCTGCCACTGGCGTAGCCGATGCCGAGGCCGACCAGCACCGATGGGTTCAGCCGAGCATCGAGGCCAGCCGCGAAGCCGGCCGCGCTGAAGACCTGGCTCGGGGCCTGCGAGGGCACTGCGCCGCCGCAGGTCGCCGCCGCCGACGTACCGGACACCGTTCCGGTGCCGCCGAAGCCGCCGCCCCAGCCGTGGCCATCCCGGTCGTCGCCGCCGCCGCGCGTCACCGCCATCGCCTCGCGCAGCTGCTTGGCGAACAGATTGCCGGCGAACAGGTTGGCGGTGCCGAACCCGGCGTAGGACACGCCGCTCAGCGCGTCGAGCGCCGCCGGGCCCTGGCTGGTGTCGAGCCCCATCAGCGCGCCGACCACCGGCACGAAGGCGCCGCTCGCGAACGGCGCGACCTGGTCGAGCGCGCAGGCGACCGCCGCCTGGTTGGCCGTGGTCGCGCCGCGTCGGAACTGGACCGTCGGCACCGCCGGCCCGGTCGGGTCCGTCGGGTCGACTGGTGGGTTGGTCGCCGAGACCTCGAGGTACACGTTGTTGGCGTCGTAGGTGATCTTCGGCTTCACGAAGGCGAGGTTGCTGGTGACGCCCGCGTAGGTGCCGGTGACGCCGCCGGTCGCCGTCACCACCGTGTACTTGTAGGTCAGCGGGTAGACGCCGTTTGCCGCCAGCACGGTGATCGTGCCGCCCTGGATCGTCGCGGTGCCGGGCGCGCCGGTGACCGAGATGCGGTCGGCCGACCCCGCCGGGTTGATCTCGACCTGGTAGAAGCTGCCGGCCGCCTGGGTATAGGAGCCGACGATGTTGAGCTGGCCGATCGAGTTGCCCGGCGCGATCGTGCCTCGGTTCACCACCGCGCCGGTGATCGTGCCGGTGCCGCCCAGCGTGCCCGCCGCCAGCACCGTGGTGTCGCTGGTGATGCTGCCGTTGACGCGCAGCGTGCCGGCCTCGACGACGGTCGGGCCGATGTAGGTGTTTGTGCCCGTCAGGTTGACGCTGCCGGTGCCACGCTGGATGACGCCGCCGGTGCCCCTGATGACACGGTCGAAGGCCACCGCGTCGGAGCGATTGAACACCAGCGTGCCGTTGTTCGCGATGTCGCCCTCGACCCAGCCCGACGAGCCGCCGTTGCCGAGCTGCAGCGTGCCGGCCGTGATGGTCGTGCCGCCGGTGTAGCGATTGTTGGCGGTCAGCACGAGCGTGCCCGGCCCGCGCTGGTCGAGCGCGCCGCTACCCTCGATGACGCGGCCGATCTCGAGCGTCCCGGCGCGCTTGACCGCCAAGACGCCGTCGTCGCGGATCGCGCCGCTGCCCAGCGTGCCGGTGGCGAGGCCGGTGCCGACCTGCAGCGTGGCGCCCGCCTCGATCGCGGTGTCGCCATAGGTGTTGTCGGCCGCCAGCACCAGCGTGCCGTGGGCACCGAGGGCACCGCGGGCCGTGAGCTTGCCGCCGCTGACCGTGCCGCCCAGTGTGAGCGTGTTGCCGCCGACGTCGAACGTGCCGCCGCCGGCGCCCAGCGTCACCGTGCGGGTCATGCCGAAGCTAGCGGTGGTGGCCAGCGTGCCATTGTCGATCGCGAGGCTGCCGCTCGTCGCGCCGAGGTTGTCGTCGCGCGACACCTCGATCGTGCCGCCCCTGGAGATCGACGTGCCGCCGCTATAGCTGCTGGAGCGGCTGAGAACCAGGCGACCCGCGCCGATCTGCTGCACCGAGCCGGTACCCGAGATCGCACTGCCAAAGGCCAGACGATCCGGCCGGTTGAAGACCACCGTGCCTGAATTGTCCACGGCGGCAGCGGCGAGCGTGCCCGTCGCCTCACCGTCACCGACCTGCAGGATCGCGTGGGTCGCCACGGACACGCTGTTGTACTTGTTGTCCCCGGTGAGAAGCAGCCGGCCCTCCTTGACCTCCACGAGACCAGTAAAGGTGTTTAGGCCAATGGAGCCGCTCAGGGTGAGGGTGCCGGCTCCCAGTTTTCGCATCGTGCCTCCGAACCCTGAGGTCCCGTTGAAATAGATACGGCCCGCGTGCGTGAAATCATCGCTGCGATTGAAGACGAGTATGCCCGCGACCGTGGTGTCCGCGGCCCCGGCCGCTCCGAGCGCTCCGAGGGTTCCGGAGGTGCCTCCATTGCCGATATTGAGCCAGCGGTTGACGGTGGTCCGGCCCGTATAGGTGTTGTTCCCGGTCAGCGTGACCTGGTTATTGATGCCGCCATTGTACGTAATGACTTCGCCGGTGCCGCTGATGACGCCGCCGTAGCTGGTCGATCCGCCCTGGAGATCGAACTGCAAGGTTCCGCTGTTGACGATGTCGCTGGTGCCAAGGCTGCCGCTACTGTTGACCGACAGGGTCCCCCCTTGATCGATGATCGTACCGCCGGTGTGGTTCAAAGGCACGGTGAGGTCCGTCACCCCGGCCATCTGGTGCACCTGGCCTGCGCCGGAAACGGTCCCCCCAGTCAGCGGCTGGGACGGCGTCGCCGCCCCGACGCGCGCCCGGTTGAAGGCGAGGGTCGCGCCCTTGGCAATGGTCACGTTCCCGGCAATGCTGCCTTTCAATCCCCCGGCCGAGTCGGTGCCGTCGCCGATCTGCAGCGTCCCGGCGTTGACGAACGTGCCGCCGGTATGCGTGTTGGTGCCCGTCAGGACGGTGGTCCCCGGTCCGTCGTTGTGGAACTCGCCCGTGCCCTCGATCCAGCCGGCCATGACCGACTTGTCCGAGCGGTTCACGATAAAGGTGCCCTGATTGTAGATGGGCCCTGAAGTGAAGCCAGTATCTAGGGGAACGTATTCCCCTTGCGTGCCGCCGTTGCCGAGCTGCACGACGGCACCCGCATCGACGGTCAATTTTTGGGTGTTGACGGTGCCCAGGACGATCAGCTTGCCGCTGCGCGCGCCGAGATCGGACCCGCCATTGGAGGCGGTGCCCGTCACGTTGCCCTTCAGGGTCAGCGTTCCCGACCCGGCCTGCTCGACCTTGGGGATCAGGCCGCCCATCGTGATGTCGCCATCGAAGGCGATGTCGTCCGATCGGTTGAACCGAAGCCTGCCATCTCCGGGGATGTTGACCTTGCCCGGACCGATCATCCCCGTGGTGCCGCCGTCCCCCACCTGCAGGGTGCCGAGGTCGATCCTGGTCCCGCCGGTGTAGGTATTGTTGCCGGTCAGGGTCAGGGTGAACTCTCGCCCCCCGATCGCCGTCGAGTAGTGATAGACGACGAGACTGCCCGCGCCGCTCATCTCTCCAGAGTAGAGGTTGTCGACGGTGGTCGAAGACATGCGGACGGTGTCGGCCGACGTGGTGGTGGCGATGTTGCCGGTGGCTGAGCCCGAGAAGGTGAAGGACCCTCCCGTGTCGAGTTTTACGCCGCCGGCCAGTGGGCTGGTGCCGTCGTACCTCAGGTAGGAGTTGTCTCTGACGACGATGCTGCCGGTGCCGGAGATGACCGCGCTGGTGGTGATATCGGCGTTCGACAGGACCAGCTTGCCATCCAACTGGATCTTGGACGGAGACCAAGTTTGGGCGCTAAGCGCTGTATCGGCGATTAGCGTCGCTTCGGGCGCGATCGTGAGGCTCCCCGAGTGGTAGGGTTGCCCCCGCAGCGTCACCGGCCCCGTTCCCTTCACCGTCACGTCGCCTCCCGTCAGGAAGCCACCCCCGGCGCTACCGAGCAAGCTCAATCCGGCACCGTTGGAGTTGATGGTCAGCGTGCCCACGACGTTGAGTTCGGAGGCATTGAGCGAATGGACAGCCCCTCCCGTGGCAGTGATGGTCGAGTTGCCGGAGACCGCGTTTGCCCGAAGGGTCCAGAGGCCACCTGGGCTGGCCAGCGTGTAGCCGTTATCACCACTGAACGACAGCGACCCGAAGTTGGTTAGTCCGCCGGGATCGATTGTGCGCGGCGCCGTGATGACCGGGCCGAAGGTGGCGGATGCCCCGACCCCGCTGGGTACCTGCTGCGGCGACCAGTTGGCGGCGACGTTCCACCGGCCGTCGGCATCGACATTCCAAGTCTGCGCGAATGCCACGTCCGGCAAGTCGAGTGCGAGAAGACCCGCCATTGCCGTCAATGCCTTTACGCCCGTTCGACGGGCGCGCACCGATTTCGAACTCGCCATCCTGCTTCTCTCGGGGGCGGCCGCGACTGGAGCTGTCGCGCACACGCGCCCTATTCCGAATCAGGAACTAGGAGTGGCTATCGCATCGCACAAATGAACAGAACTTATCGCACTAGTTGTGCTGAGAATTCCCGCTTTCACCACCTGAAGCTCAGGCCGATGCCGAGGGCATGGCGGCTCACGGCAGCGGCCAAGGCGCCGTCGTAGCGCAGGAAGGCCGCTCCAGTCCCGAACACGGGCCGGGCGAGCCCCAGCCCGAGCGTCACCGCGTCGCGCGGTGCCTGCGCGCCATACACGGCGAACGGGTTGGCGGGAGCGCCGGCCAGGTGGCCGCGAACGGCCGTGACGTGTCAGCGTACTCATGCGCCCAGTCCAGCCACAGTTGCAGCGCCGGCGGCGACGACCAGCCGACATCGTAGCCGGATGACAACTTGTCGCCCTTCGCCGCGCCCGGTCATGTCCGACTCCCGGACTCCGCTTCCCGCTCCGCCACCGGTCCCGCTTGATGTCGATCAAGGTCGTGCGCTCGGCCGCGTGGCCTGCTGGTCCGAACACCCGGGAGGAACGACGATGCGCAAGCTGTCCGATGTCATCCTCGACCAGAAGCCGCTGATCCTGCGCGAGACCGCGACCGTGCAATCGGCCTGCGCGGCGATGCGTGACGCGCGCGCCGGCTCGGTCGTCGTCACCGACGCCAGCGACCGGCTGGCCGGCATCTTCACCGGCCGCGACGCGGTGGTGCGCGTACTGGCCGAGGGGCGCAATGCCGCGACCACGACGCTGGCCGAGGTCATGACCCGCAAACCCATGACGCTGCGGCCGGAGCAGTCGGCGATCGACGCGCTGCGCCTGATGTGGGACGGCGGCTTCCGCCACGTGCCGCTGGTCCGCGACGGCCGTGTCCTCGGCGTGGTCTCGCGCGGCGACTTCAAGGGGCTCGAGTTCGGCCGCCACGAGGACGAGCGCGATCTCTGGGAACACATGCGCTGACCGAAAGGGTCCAGAGCGGTACGGATTGTCGATGCCCGGGGGTTCGATTCCTTGCCACCCCGGAGGCCACATACTACGGTCAAAAGCCTCAGTTATTGCAGTGAAGGACGGCGGGAATGATCCGGTGCGTGCGGATTTGGACGGGCAGCGACGGCAATTCGCACTTCGAGGAAGGTTTCATCGACCTCGCCGGCGGCGTGCGCGGTGACCTGCTGAGCACCACGCTGCAGACCGGCCATGCCTCGTTCCAGGAAACCCGCTCCGGCGGCACCTTCGAGTGGCACACCGCGCCGACCCGGCAGCTGGTGGTGACGCTGTCGGGCACGCTCGACTTCGAGACCCGCGGCGGCCAGCACTTCATCCTGAAGCCGGGCGACATCCTGCTGGCCGAGGACACGACCGGCGGCGGCCACCGCTGGACGCTGGTCGACGACCAGCCGTGGCGGCGGCTCTACGTCGTGCTGCAGCCGGGCGCCAAGGTGCCCTTCCGCAAGGCCGCCTCCGAGGGAGCAAGCACATGAGCAGCAAGGCCGAAGTGACCAGCGCCGACGTCGTCCTGGTCGGCGCCGGCATCATGAGCACCACGCTGGCGGTGTTCCTGAAGGAGCTGCAGCCGCACCTCCACATCGCGATCATCGAGCGCATGCCCGGCGAGGCACAGGAAAGCTCGGCGGCGTGGAACAACGCCGGCACCGGCCACGCCGCCAACTGCGAGCTGAACTACACGCCGATGCGCAAGGACGGCACGGTCGATATCGCCAAGGCGCTGGAGGTCAACACCGAGTTCGACCTGTCGCGGCAGTTCTGGTCGTACCTGATCCGCAAGGGCGCGATCGCCTCGCCCGACTCGTTCATCCATCCCGTGCCGCACATGAGCTTCGTGATCGGCGAGGACCGCGCGGCGTTCCTGAAGAAGCGCCACGCCGCGATGAGCGCGCACCACTGCTACCACGGCATGGAGTTCAGCGAGGACCACAAGCAGATCGGCGAGTGGGCGCCGCTGCTGATGGAGGGCCGCGATCCCAGCCAGGTCGTCGCGGCGACCCGCATCGTGAGCGGCGCCGACGTCAACTACGGCGCGCTGACCTCCAACCTGATGAAGTACCTGCGCACGCTGGAGCGCGTCGACGTCCACTTCGAGCACCAGGTCACCGACCTGCAGCGCCGCCCGACCGGCGACGGCTGGTGGCTCGACGTCAAGGACGAGAAGACCGGCGAGAACCGCCGCATCGGCGCGCGCTGGGTGTTCCTCGGCGCCGGCGGCGCGGCGCTGACGCTCCTGCAGAAGTCGGGGATTCCCGAGGCCAAGGGCTTCGGCGGCTTCCCGGTCAGCGGCATCTGGCTGCGCTGCGGCAAGGAAGAGGTCGCCCGCCGCCACGACGCCAAGGTCTACGGCATGGCCGCCGCCGGCTCGCCGCCGATGTCGGTGCCGCACCTCGACACCCGCATCATCGACGGCAAGCGCTGGCTGCTGTTCGGCCCCTATGCCGGCTTCTCGACCAAGTTCCTGAAGCACGGCTCGTTCATGGACCTGCCGATGTCGGTGCGGCCGGACAACATCCTGCCGCTGCTCGCCGTGGCGCGCGACAACTTCCCGCTCGAGGAATACCTGGTCGGCCAGGTGTTCCAGAGCATGAACCACCGCTACAAGGCGCTGCGCGACTTCTACCCGACCATGAACCCGGCCGACTGGGAGATCGACGTCGCCGGCCAGCGCGTGCAGATCATCCGCAAGGACAAGGTGAAGACCGGCACGCTGGAGTTCGGCACCGAGATCGTGCACTCGGCCGACTCCTCGCTGGTCGCCCTGCTCGGCGCCTCGCCGGGCGCCTCGACCGCGACCTGGATCATGGTCCACATGCTGGAGAACTGCTTCCACGAGCAGCTGGTCGGCCACTGGGTGCCCAAGATCAAGGAGATGATCCCGTCCTACGGCGGCAACCTCAAGACCGACGCCGCGCTGGTCGATCGCGTGCGCCGCGACACCGCCGAAGTGCTGGGCCTGAAAATCGCCTGATGGGCGCGCGCGCCGACCTCGACCGCGCGCTCGACATCCTGCTGCGCTTCGGCGCGGCGATGCTGCACGCCGGCGACACCGCGTTCCGGGTGCGCGACGCGATGCGCCGCCTGGCCACCGACCTCGGGGTCGAGCGGCTCGACGTGCAGCTGTGGATCGGCGGCCTGACCGTGACGGCGCGGCAAGGCGCCGAGATCGTCACCCTGGCGCGCGAGATCGGGCCGCCCGGCGTCGACGCCTCGAAGATCGCTGCCCTCGAGACGCTGTCGCGCCAGGCGCCGCCCGGCCTGACCGTGGCGCAGCTGGCCGAGCGGCTGGACGCGATCGAGACGGCGCCGCCGCTGCACGGCCTGCTGGCGGTCGCGCTGTCGATGGCGGTCGCCTCGACGGCGTTCTCCTTCCTGAACGGCGGCGACCTGCTGGCGACGGCGGCGGCGGCGGTGTCCGGCGGCGTCGGCCAGGCGGCGCGCACGCTCCTGTCGCGCAAGGGCTTCAACCAGTTCGCCATGACCGCGCTGTGCGCCGTGCTGGCGTCCGGCCTGTACTGCGGGATCGTGCTGGGCTTCGGCGTGCGCAGCTTCGCCTTCGTCCATGCCATCGGCTTCATCTCGTCGGTGCTGTTCCTGGTGCCGGGCTTCCCGCTGGTCGCGGGCCTGCTCGACCTGACACAGCACCAGTCGACGGCCGGCATCACGCGGCTGTTCTACGGCATCCTGCTGACGCTGAGCGCCGCCTGCGGCATGTCGGTGGTGGCGATGCTGGCCGGTCTCGCGCCGGCGCCGGCCGCGCCGCCGCCCGGCGCGATCGAGCCCGCGACCGTGGCGTGGCGCGCGCTCGCCTGCTTCGCCGGCGGCTGGGGCTACGGCATCCTGTTCAACAACCCGCCGCGCACCGTGCTGTTCGTGGCGTTGCTGTCGATGGTCGGCAACGAGGTGCGGCTCGGCCTGCACGATCTTGGCCTGGCGCTGCCGCAGGCGACCTTCTTCGGCGCGCTGGCGGTCGGGCTGGGCGCCTCTCTGGTGCGCGGCCGCCTGCACGCGCCGCGCATCGCGCTGACCGTGCCCAGCATCATCATGATGACGCCCGGCCTGTTCGCCTTCCAGACGATCGTGTTCCTGAACCAGGGCAAGGCCCTGTCCGCCATCGAGGCCGCCGCGACCTGCGGCTTCGCGGTCGGCGGCATGGCGATGGGCCTGGTCGCCGCCCGCTTCCTGACCGAGCGGCAGTGGCGCTACGAGAGATGAACCTTCCTCCCTGCGCGTGAGCGCGGGGAGGTGTCCGCGCAGCGGACGGAGGGGGTCATGAGCCATGAGGCCCGACCCCTCCGTCGCCGGTGACGGCGACACCTCCCCCTGCTGACGCAGGGGGAGGAGAAACTCAGAACGTGGCCTTGACTTGCAGGCCGAGCACCAGCGCGTTGCCGATGCTGGCGAGGCCGTTGGGCTGGATGACGTACTGCACGTTGGGCATCAGCGACAGGTACGGCGTCGGCTGGAACCGGTAGTTCAGCTCGATGGTCGTCTCCGACGACTGCACGGGCGTCGAGAACGGGACCAGCGCGTTGGCCTGGTTCTGGGCGGCGATCAGGGCGCTGCTGATCCAGCTGCTGTTCACCGCGAGCCCGATCGAATCGTGGTCGCGGCCCTCGAAGGTGCCCTTCTTCACCAGCCCGACCTGCCAGTAGGTCTGCAAGAGCGCGGTGGCCGGCCCCGCCGTGCCGAACACGGCGAAGGCCCACAGCGAGCGCGGCGACTCCGGCGACGGCCGGTACAGCATCTGGTCGCCCTGCAGCCACAGGCCCCAGCGGCCGAGCGCGGTGGCGGCCGGCCCGCCGATGGGGGCGCCGAGGTACGGCGCCTCGGACGTGTCGTAGTAGCCGCCCACCCGGTAGCGGCCGGGCAGCTTGGCGGGGCCGACGGTCGGCTGCCAGCCGAGCTCGACGGGCAGCACGACGCCGGTGGCGCCCGAGGTGCCGAGCTTGAAGCCGTTGGGCGGCAGCGACAGCGTCGGGTTCACCTCGTAGACGCCGGACTGCAGGTAGACGTCCTCGACCGGGCGAACCTTCACCCGGCCGCCCCAGCTGCCGGTCGGGAAGATCGTGAAGCCGCTGTTGATCACCGTCGCGACCTGGCCGCACAGCCCGTTGTTCTGGAAGTAGCAATAGAGCGGCGAGGTCGAGAAATCGTCGGAGGCGTGGATCCAGCCGACGCGGCTCTCGAACCGGCCGCCGGCCAGCGACTGGGTCCAGGCCAGCTCGGCGAGGCGCACGTTCTGGCCCGAGCCGAAGATCTCCTGCACCGAGATGATGTTGCCGATGAAGCTCTGGCTGAGGCTGTAGCCGGCGCGCTCGGTGAAGGTCGCGTGCAGGCCGCCGCCGGCCAGCCCGACCAGCTTCCCGAGGTCGAGGTCGGCGCCGACGTCGACCTGGTGGGAGTAGGTCGCGCCCTGCGCCAGTCCGCCCGACGGGTTGGCGGCGAACTCGGCGATGTAGTGGCTGCGCAGCGTCACGCCCTGCGCCGCCCACGCGCTGCGCGCGCCGCCCCAGTCACCGGTCAGGGTCTTGCGCCGCGGATCGTCGAGCCACGCCTCGGGCTCGTCCACCGGGCCGCGCTGCGCCGCGGCCGGCCCGGCCACCACCAGGCCGAGCAGCAAGGCCGCGACGACGGAGGCGCGCCGCGCCAAGCCGGCGACCCTAGTCCTTCGCCACGTAGGGATGGACCATCTTCTTCGGGTCGACGATGCGGTCGAACTCGGCCTCGCTCACGAAGCCCAGCTTGAGCGCGGCCTGCTTGAGCGTCAGGTCGTTGTCCATCGCGTAGTGGGCGATCTTGCTCGCCTTGTCGTAGCCGATCACCGGCGCCAGCGCCGTCACCAGCATCAGCGAGCGCTCGACGTACTCGCCGATCTTCTTGAGGTTGGGCCTGGTGCCCTCGACCAGGAACTTGCGGAAGTTGGTGCAGCCGTCGGCCATGATCGCCAGCGAGTGGGTGATGTTGTAGATGATCAGCGGCTTGTAGACGTTCATCTCGAGGTAGCCGCCGGCGCCGCCCATGCCGACCGCGACGTCGTTGGCCATCACCTGCACCGCGATCATGGTCAGCGCCTCGCACTGGGTCGGGTTGACCTTGCCCGGCATGATCGACGAGCCGGGCTCGTTCTCGGGGATGTCGAGCTCGGCGAAGCCGGCGCGCGGGCCGCACGACATCAGGCGGATGTCGTTGGCGATCTTGTAGAGCGACACCGCCAGCGTGCGGAACGAGCCCGACAGCTGGACCAGCGCATCGTGTGCGCCCTGCACCGTGAACTTGTTGGGCGCGCTGACGAACGGCAGCTTGGTCAACTTCGCGATCTCGGCCGCGGCGGCCTCGGCGAAGCCCGGCGCGGCGTTGATGCCGGTGCCGACCGCGGTGCCGCCCAGCGCCAGGCGGTAGACGCCCTTCAGCGCGTCCTCGATGCGCTCGACGTTGTCGGCCAGCATGCCGGCATAGCCCGACCATTCCTGGCCGAGCGTGATCGGCGTCGCGTCCTGCATGTGGGTGCGGCCGATCTTGACGATGTCGGCCCATGCCTTCGCCTTGGCGTCGATCGCGTCGTGCAGCGCGCGCACCGCCGGCAGCAGCCGCTCGACCGTGTTCACGGCGGCGGCGATGTACATCACCGACGGGAAGCTGTCGTTCGACGACTGGGACATGTTGACGTGGTCGTTGGGATGGACCGGCGTCTTCGAGCCGAGCGGCGTGCCGGCGATCTGGCAGCAGCGGTTCGACACGACCTCGTTGACGTTCATGTTGAACTGGGTGCCCGAGCCGGTCATCCAGACGTGCAGCGGGAACATGTCGTGGTGCTGGCCGGCGAGGATCTCGTCGCAGACCTGCACGATCAGCCCGTGCACCTTGTCGTCGAGCCGCTTGCCGTCATGGTTGGCGTTGGCCGCCGCCTTCTTGAGGATGGCGTAGCCGGTGATCATCTCGCGCGGGATCAGGTCCTTGCCGATGCTGAAGTGCTCGAGCGAGCGCTGGGTCTGCGCGCCCCACAGCTTGTCGGCTGGCACCAGCACCTCGCCGAGGCTGTCGGTTTCCTTGCGAACGTCGGCCATGGCACACCTGATCCCGTGGGTTGACGAAAGTGGCATCCTAGTTACGGCTTCTGGCCGCGGCTCGCCAGTGGCGGAAGGGTCCCTCGCGACGCTCGGGATGACAGAAGGAACCAGAACGGCGCCATCAGCCTGTCATCCCGAGCGCAGCGAGGGACCTTTCGGGTTCAGTCGAACGAGCCCTTGCCGCGCAGCGCCTTGATCGCGCCCTTCTTCTTCTTGTCGTCCAGCCGGCGGCGCTTGCTGCCGAGCGTCGGCCGGGTCTTCTTGCGCGGCACCGGCGGGCGGGCGGCCTCGCGAACCAGCTCGACCAGCCGTTCCAGCGCCTCTTCCCGGTTGCGCTTCTGGCTGCGTTCGCCCTGGGCGATCAGCACCAGCACGCCGTCGTTGGTCAGCCGCCGCCCGGCCAGCCGCTCCAGCCGGTGCCGCACGTCGTCGGGCAGCGACGGCGAGTTGCGGACGTCGAAGCGCAGCTGGACGGCGCTGGAGGTCGTGTTGACGTGCTGGCCGCCCGGGCCGGCGGCGCGCACGAAGCTTTCCTCGATCTCGTCGGGGTCGAGCGAAATCCGGCCGGTGATCCAGATCGGCGCGGCCTTGCCGGTCATGCCGGCCCCGTCATCCCCGGGTCGCCTGCCAGCGCGCCTCGATGGCGTCCCAGATCTGCGCCTCGAGGCAGACGCCGTCGAAGCGGTTGATCTGCTGCAGGCCGGTCGGCGAGGTCACGTTGATCTCGGTGAGCCAGTCGCCGATCACGTCGATGCCGACGAACAGCAGGCCGCGCCGCTCGAGCTCGGGCCCGATGATCTCGCACAGCTCGCGGTCGCGCTTCGTCAGCTGGTCCTTCACCGCGACGCCGCCGACATGCATGTTCGAGCGCGCCTCGCCCTCGGCCGGCACGCGGTTGATGACGCCGACCGGCTTGCCCTCGATCAGGATGATGCGCTTGTCGCCCTTGCGGACCTCCGGCAGGTAGCGCTGGGCGATCAGCGGCTCGCGGCTCTTCTGCGAGAACATCTCGAGCAGCGAGGCGAAGTTCTCGTCGTCGGGCCGCAGGCGGAACACGCCGGCGCCGCCGTTGCCGAACAGCGGCTTCAGGATGATGTCCTTGTGCTCGTCGCGGAAGGCGCGGATGGCGCGCGCGTCGGCACTGATCAGCGTCGGCGGCATGACGCCGTCGAAGTGGGTGACGAACAGCTTCTCCGGCGCGTTGCGCACGCTGGCCGGATCGTTGACCACCAGTGTCTTCGGGTGGACGTGCTCGAGCAGGTGGGTCGTCGTGATGTACGACATGTCGAACGGCGGGTCCTGGCGCAGCAGGATGACGTCGAGGGTCGCGAGGTCGACCATCTCGGCCGCGCCCAGCGTGAAGTGGTTGCCTTTCTCGCGGCGCAGCGTCATCGGCTGGGCCCGCGCCATCACCTTGCGGTCGCGGAACACCAGGTCGGCCGGCGTGTAGTGCCACACCGCGTAGCCGCGCTTCTGCGCCTCGAGCCCCAGCACGAAGGTCGAATCGCCGTCGATGTCGATGGTCGAGACGTGGTCCATCTGGATGGCGACGGTGAGCTTCATGGGCCGGGATTCCTGCGCAAACGGATCGAACGGGAAGTCAGTTAAGCCCCCGGCGCAGTTCCTGCAACAGGGCCTCGGCGCGGCGCCGCAGCGCCGGGTCGGTCCGTTGCGCGGGCTGCGCCAGGAAACTCTCGAAGGCGGCGATGGCGGCGCGGCGCTTGTCGAGCCGGGCATTGAGCTGGCCGGCCTCGAACAGCAGCTCGGCGCGGGCCGGGGCGATCGCCAGCATGCGGTCGACCGACTGCGCGGCGCTGGCCCAGTCCTCGCGCTGCGACAGGCGCAGCCGCACGTTGTTCTCCAGCCGCAGCAGCACGTCGCGGTCGGAGACGGGATCGAAGTGCTGCGGGTCGAGCTCGGCGTCCGACCCCAGCACCTGGCGCAAGAGGCCGCGCAGCTCGGCGGCGTCGCGCACCGCGCCGTCGTGGAACGGGTCGACGACGTGGCGGGCGCCGTCGATGCCGACGCGGATCAGGAAGTGCGCCGGGAAGGCCAGCCCCTCGGCGCTCCAGCCCTGCTGGCGGGCGAGCGCGAGGTAGAGGATCGACAGCGCCACCGGCAGGCCCTTGCGCCGCTCGATCACGCGCACGAGGTCGGCGTTCTGCAGGTCGTCGTAGGACTCGCTGTCGCCTCGATAGCCGTAGGAGCGCGCCACGATCTCGGCCAGCTGCTCGGGCGCCGCGCCGCGGCGGCGCACCAGGTCGGCCAGCTCGGCGGCCATGGTGGCGACATGCTGGCGAAACGGCGCGAGGTCGATCGGCTCGGCACGCCGCAGCCGGCTCAGCGTCAGGGCGGCCTCGACGAGGTCGAGCCGCTGGCCGTCGCCGGCGCAGACGTCGCGCAGGCGCTCCAGCGCCGCGGGGTCGTTGACGGTCATCGTGGCCTCATTCCGGCGCCCGCCAGACGTCGGGCAGGTGGCGCGGCCACAGCCCGCCGACCAGCACCGCGTCGAAGCGCAGCGTGTGCGCGGCGTAGCGCGGGTGGTGCGCCACGAACAGGCTGGCGGCGCGGGCGACGCGGCCGAACTGGCGGCTGCCCAGCGCGTCGGCCGCGCGGGCGAAATCACGCCGCGCCTTGACCTCGACGAAGGCCAGCACGTCGCCGCGCCGCGCCACGATGTCGATCTCGCCCAGCTTCGTCTTGTAGCGACGCGCCAGCACCGAGTAGCCGGCCAGCCGCAGCCGCCACACGGCGCGCCACTCGGCGGCATGGCCGAGGCGGTAGGCGGCCTGGCGGGCGTCGGTCTTCATGGCGTGCCCGGCCCGCGCTTCAGCTCGAGCGCGCGGGCATAGACCTGGCGGCGGTTCAGCCCGTAGCGCGCCGCCACCTCGGACGCGGCGTCCTTGACCGACGCGCCGGCCAGCGCCGCGCGCAGCGCCTCGTCCAGCGTCTCGGCGGCCGGCGCCTCGTTCTCGCCCGGCGGGCCGATCACCAGCGCGATCTCGCCGCGCACCTCGGCCTGCCCGGCATAGTGCGCCGCCAGCTCGGACAGCGGGCCACGGCGGACCTCCTCGAACAGCTTGGTGAGCTCGCGCGCCACCGCCGCGGGGCGGCTGCCGCCCAGCAGCTCGGCGACGTCGGCCAGCGACTCGGCCAGCCGGTGCGGCGCCTCGAAGAACACCAGGGTCGCCGGCACCGCGGCGGCAGTGGCGATGGCGCGGCGGCGCTCGGTCGCCTTCGCCGGCAGGAAGCCGCCGAAGTAGAAGCGGTCGGTCGGCAGGCCCGACAGGGCCAGCGCCATCGGCACCGCCGACGGGCCGGGCGCCGAGGTCACGGCAAGGCCCCTCGCCAGCGCGGCGCGGACCAGGCGATATCCCGGGTCGGAGATCAGCGGCATGCCGGCATCGGACACCAGCGCCACCCGCGCGCCCTTCTCGAGCGCCCGCAGCAGCCGCGGCTCGGCGGCGTCCTGCGTGGCGTCGCTGTATGCCACGGTCTGCGCCTTGATGCCGTAATGCGACGCCAGCTTGGCGAACACGCGGGTATCCTCGCAGGCCACCAGGTCGGCGGCCTGCAGCACGTCGAGCGCGCGCAGCGTGATGTCCCGCAGGTTGCCGATCGGCGTGGCGACAATATGCAGGCCCGGCGCCAGCGGCGGCGGTTTACGCGGCGCCCCGCCCTCGTTAGCTTGTGGCCCTTCGTCCAAGTTACCCGTCCCGAATCCAACGCCGCCGGAGTTTCGCGCCGATGCGTCAGTCTCTTCTAGCGCTTGCCACCGCGGCCTTCCTGTTGGCGGCCTGCGGCGAGCAGCCCCAGACTAGCACGCCGGCCAAGGCTCCCACGACCCGCACGTCTGCGGCCGGTTCGCCTGTCACGGCGTCGGGCAAGACACGCATCGCGCTGCTGCTGCCGCTCAGCGGACGGGCCGCGCCGATCGGCCAGTCGATGCAGCAGGCGGCCGAGATGGCGCTGTTCGACACCGGCGCCAAGGAACTGGCGCTGGCCGCCTACGACAGCGGCGAGACCGCCGACAGCGCGGTCGAGGCCTACCGCAAGGCGCGCACCGAGGGCGCCGCGCTGGTGCTCGGGCCGCTGTTCGGCACCTCGGCCACCGCGCTGGCGCCGCTGGTCGCGCAGGGCGGCGCCAACGTCGTGTCGTTCTCCAACGACGAGCAGGCGGCGAGCCGCGGCGTCTGGATCATGGGCATCGCCGCACCGCCGCAGGTCCGCCGCGTCGTCGACTACGCCGTCGACCAGGGCATCCGGCGCTTCGCGGTGTTCGCGCCGCAGACCACCTACGGCCAGCAGATGGCCCAGACGCTGGAGAGCCAGGCCACGATCCGCGGCGCCCAGGTCGTCGGCGTCGAGCTGTTCGACGCCAACAGCGCCGACCTCTCGACCCCGGCGCGCCGGCTGGCCGAGCAGGTGAAGACGCCCGACAAGCTGGCCGTGCTGGTGCCGGTGGCGCCGCCGCGCGTCTCGGCGGCGCTGGCCGCGCTGGCAGCCGCCGGCCTAGACAGCAAGAGCGTGCAGCTGATCGGCACCGGCGTGTGGGACATCCCCAACATCGGCCAGGAGCCGATGCTGCGCGGCGCGTGGTACGCCGCGCCCGACCCGGCGAAGCGCGCCGACTTCGAGCGCCGCTTTCTCGCGACCTACGGCAAGCCGGCGCCGCGTCTCGCCACGCTGGCCTACGACGGCGTGTCGCTGGCCGGCGCGCTGGCGCGGCTGAAGCCGGGCGGCGACTTCTCGGCCGAGGCGATCACCAACCCGGCCGGCTGGACCGGCGTCGACGGCGCCTTCCGCTTCCTGCCCAACGGCCGCTCCGAGCGCGCGCTGGCGGTGATCGCCGTGTCGGGCACCCAGGGCAGCGTGGTCAGCGCGGCGCCCGGCGGCTTCTCGAGCCCCTCCAACTAGAGGCGGCCGCGACCCCGATGCCCCTGCCCCGCGCCATCCTGTTCGATCTCGACGACACGCTGATCCGCGCCTACGCGCAGCCCGAGGAAGCGTGGCGGCGCCTGCTCGCGACCTTCGCCGAGCCGCTGGCGGCGCACGACGAACCGGCGATCGAGCGGGTGCGGGTCGCGCTGATGGACGCGGCGCGCGGCATGTGGTCGGACCCGGTGTCCGCGGCGCGCTGGCGGCTCGACATCCCGGGCGCGCGGCGGCTGGCGACGCGGCAGGGCCTCGCCACGCTGGGCCTCGACGACGCAGGCCTGGCCGACCGCATCGCCGACGCCTTCACCGAGATGCGGCGCGCCGAGTACCGGCTCTATCCCGACGCCCACGACACGGTCGACGCGCTGCGCGCCGCCGGCGTGAAGCTGGCGCTGGTGACCAACGGCGCGGCCGAGACGCAGCGCGCCAAGATCGAGCGCTTCGACCTCGCGCACCGCTTCGAGCACATCCAGATCGAGGGCGAGTTCGGCCAGGGCAAGCCCGAGCTGGCGGTCTACCGTCACGCGCTCGACAAGCTCGGCTGCGACGCCTGCGATGCCTGGATGGTCGGCGACAACTACGAGTGGGAAGTCGTGGCGCCGCAGAAGCTCGGCATGTGCGGCATCTGGTACGACCCGTTCGAGGCCGGCGTGCCGGCCGGGGCGACGCACACCCCGACCCGCATCATCCGCCGCCTGGGCGAGTTGCTGGAAGGTTGAATCGAAAGGTCCCTCGCTGCGCTCGGGATGACAGCCTTTTCTTGTCATCCCGAGCGCAGCGAGGGACCTTTCCTTGTCTCCGGCCCTACTTGCGATCCGACGGCAGCTTGTCGGTCGTCTTCAGCATCAGGCGCTCGACGCGGCCGCCCTTCACCAGGTGCGTCTCCAGCACCTCGTCGATGTCTTCCTTGGTGGCGCAGCTGTACCAGACGCCTTCCGGGTAGATCACCAGCGTCGGTCCGAGCTCGCAGCGGTCGAGGCAGCCGGCGTTGTTGATCCGCACGTTCTTGAGACCGAGGTCCTTGGCGCGGCTCTTCATGTGGTCGCGCAACGCCTCGCCGTTCCTCTCCGCGCAGCAGCCGCGCGGGTGGCCGGCCGGGCGCCGGTTGGTGCAGCAGAAGACGTGGGCCTCGTAGTACGGCTTCGGATCGTCCGGCCGGGCGCGATCACTCATCGCTACTCCTTCTTGCCGGTCGCGATGTTGGCCAGCTGCGACCAGAAGGCCTGCTGGATCTGCTGCATCTGCTCGACGCCCTGCATCGAGGCCGGCAGCCAGGTCTTGAACACCGTCTGCGGGTCCATTGCGCCGAGGCTGGAGCGCAGGCGCTCCTCGATCTCGGCCATGATGCGGTCCTGCATCGGCTTGATGTCCGGCAGGCCGAAGAAGGCGCGGGCCTCCTCGGGCGTGCAGCTGACTTCGACGTTCACTTTCATGGGTCCACTCCGTTGGCCCCACCTTAGGCCATCCCGCGACGCCGGGCCATGCTATGACGGCGCATGGTCCCGTCCTGGCTGGCGCCCAATCCGCGCCTTTCTCCCGCCGCGAAGTTCGGCCCCGCGCAGCGCCGCGTCATCAATCCCAACGGGATTCCCGAGCTGTGCGAGGACCTCGCCCAGTGTCCCCGCCACGTGCCGACGCCGCTGGTCGCCCTGCCGGCCCTCGCGGCGCGGCTGGGGGTCGGCGAGATCCGGGTCAAGGACGAGAGCCAGCGCTTCGGCTTCGGCGCCTTCAAGGCGCTGGGCGGCGTGATCGCCGTCTACAACGTGCTGTCGGGCGCGGTCGGCGACGCCCACCACGCCAGCGCGTCGTTCGCCGACATCATGAACGGCGTCTACCGCGACATCACTGGCCGCTTCGTCTTCGCCACCGCCAGCTCGGGCAACCATGGCCGCGCGGTCGCGGCCGGGGCCCGGCTGTTCGGCAACCGCTGCATCATCTTCCTGCCGAAGTTCACCTCGGCCGAGAAGGAAGCGGCGATCCGCGCCCGCGGCGCCGAGGTCATCCGCATCGACGGCGACTACGACACCGCCGTCGCCGCGTGCAAGGCGCAGTCGGCGGCCAACGGCTGGACGATCATCTCGGACACTTCGTGGGACGGCTACGAGGACGTGCCGAAGAGCGTGATGCGCGGCTACTGCGTGCTGGCGCACGAGGCGATCGTGCAGTGGCAGGCGGAACCGACCCACGTCTTCGTGCAGGCCGGCGTCGGCGGCCTGGCCGCCGCGGTGATCGGCTACCTGTGGGCGGGCCTGCGCAAGCGGCCGGTCTTCGTCGTGGTCGAGCCGGAAAGCGCCGACTGCTGGTTCCAGAGCAACCGCACCGGCCGGCCGACGCTGGCCAGCGGCAACGCCGACACGGTGATGGGCGGGCTGGCCTGCCGCGAGATCTCGCCGGTGACCTGGCCGGTGATCGGCGACGGCGCCGACTGGTTCATGACGATCGGCGAGGACACGGTGATGCCCGCCCGCAAGCTGTACGCCCACCCGCTCGACGGCGACCCGGCGATCGCCTCGGGCCCGTCGGGCTGCGCCGGCCTCGCCGCCCTGTCGCGCGTCTGCGCCGACCGCGCCGCTTTCGAGGCGCTGAAGCTCGGCAAGGACAGCCGCGTGCTGCTGATCAACAGCGAGGGCACGCTGGGCGAGACGCCGGCCTGATTTCCGTTTCCCGTTCGAAGGAGTCCGTATCGTGCAGCTTCAGCTCAAGACCTGGCAGTTCGTCGAGGACTATCTCAAGACCAAGACCGGCATCATCATCCCGATCGGCTCGACCGAGCAGCACGGGCCGACCGGCCTGATCGGCACCGACGCGCTGACCGCCGAGTTGATCGCGCGCGGCGCCGGCGAGAAGGCGGGCGCCCTGGTCGCCCCCACCATCTCGGTCGGCATGGCACAGCATCACCTCGCCTTCGCCGGCTCGGTGACGCTCAGGCCGACCACCCTGATCGCCGTGGTGCGCGACACCGTGGTGTCGCTGGCGCGGCACGGCTTCACCCGCTTCTTCTTCGTCAACGGCCATGGCGGCAACATCGCCACGGTGACGGCGGCGTTCTCCGAGATCTACGCCGAGCGCTCGATGGAGAAGCTGTCGAACCAGCCGCCGATCAAGTGCGCGCTGCGCAATTGGTGGGAAGGGTCGGGCGTCAAGCGGCTCAGCCAGGAACTGTACCCGACCGGCGAGGGCAGCCATGCCACCGCCTCGGAAGTCGCGGTGACCTGGTACGGCTGGCCCGAGACCATGCAGCGCAAGGAGATGGAGCCGCGCATCGCCCCGACCGGCAGCTTCGCCGATGCCGAGGACTACCGCCGCAACTTCCCCGATGGCCGCATCGGCTCGGATCCCAACCAGGCGACGCCCGAGCACGGCAAGCGGATCTACGAGATGGCGGTCGAGGAAGTGGCGCGCGACTACGAGGCGTGGCTGAAGCGCTAGCTCAGCGCCGCACCCGCTCGCGGTGCAGGATGTAGAGGCCGGACGCGGCGATGACGGCGATGCCGGCCATCGCCAGCGCGTTCGGCACCTCGCCCCAGACCACGAAGCCGATCGCCAGCGCCCACAGGATCGAGCTGTAGCGGAACGAGCCGATCACCGAGAACTCGCCGCCCGAGCGCAGCGCCACCACCAGCAGCTGGTAGCCGGTGGCGAGCAGCAGGGACGAGGCGGCGACCAGGCCGACCTCGCGCGCGGTCATCGCCTGCCAGCCCTCGGCCAGCGCCAGCAGGCCGGCCACCAGCCCGACCATCAGCGCGGTCGAGAACGACACGACCAGGGTCGGCACGCCGGCCGGCAGGAAGCGCACGAAGATGTCGCGGAAGCAGCCGAGCAGCGTGCCGGCCAGCGCGACCCACGCCCAGGCGTTGAGCTGGCCGGGGTGCGGCTGGATCACCAGCAGCACGCCCGCGAAGCCGACCGACACCGCCGTCCAGCGCCGCCAGCGCACGTCCTCCTTGAGGATCAGCACCGCCAGCACCGTCAGGATCAGCGGCGTCGCGAGCGTCACGGCGTTGGCGATGGCGAAGGGAATGCGGAACAGCGCCACCAGGAAGATGATCGCCGCCGCCGCCTCGAGGACGCTGCGGAACAGCACGCGCGGATGCGCCGCCCAGTGCAGCTGCCGCCAGGTGCCGGTCGCGGCGAGGGCCAGCGTCACCCACAGGGTCGCGAACAGGCCGCGCACGCCGATCGCCTGCGCCGCCGGCACGGTCTCGGCCGCCAGCTTGATCAGCATGTCGTTGAAGATGAAGACGACGACCGCCCCCGACATCGCGAGGATGCCGCGGGTATTGTCGACCACGTCAGCGACCGCCGGCCATCTTCGAGAGACGCTTCCACTGCTCGGCCGTCACCGGCGACACCGACAGCCGCGACTGGCGCACCAGCCCGAGGTCCTTCAGTGCCGGCTCGGCCTTGATCGCGGCCAGCGTCACCGTCGCCTTCACCGGCTCGACCGCCTTGACGTCGACGGTCACCGCCTTGCCCGCCTTGTCGGTCGGGTCGGGATAGGCGGTGCGCACCACCTCGGCGACGCCGACGATCTCCTTGCCGTCGTTCGAATGGTAGAAGAAGCAGCGATCCCCGACCTTCATCGCCTTGAGGTTCAAGGCCGCCTGCGCATTGCGCACGCCGGTCCACGAGGTCTTCCCGTCCTTGACGAACTGGTCCCACGAGTAGGCCGAGGGTTCCGACTTGATGATCCAGTACGCCATGTCTGTCCTCTGCTTGTCTTCGGTCACTGGCCTTCGCGCCGGAGCGGCCGGGCCAGCAGGGCGCGGATCGCGTCGTCGACGTTGGCGCCCCGGTGCAGGATAGCATCGACCGCGGCGCAGATCGGCATCTCGACGCCGTGCCGCGCGGCGCGCGCCAGCACCGCGGGCGCCGTCGCCTCGCCCTCGACCACCTGGCGGCGGCCGGCGAGGTGATGGGCCAGCGTCTCGCCGCGGCCGAGCGCCACGCCCAGCGAGCGGTTGCGCGACAGCGGCCCGTGGCAGGTCAGCACGAGGTCGCCCAGCCCGCTCAAGCCCGTCAGCGTCTCGAGCTCCGCCCCCATCGCCTGGCCGAGCCGCGCCATCTCGGCGAAGCCGCGCGTCACCAGGGCGGCGGCGGCGTTGTGGCCCAGCCCGCGGCCCTCGACCACGCCGGCGGCGATCGCCAGCACGTTCTTGATCGCGCCGCCCAGCGCCACCCCCAGCACGTCGTGCGTCCAGTAGGGCCGGAAGGCGCCGCCGGCCAGCGCCGCGGCGAGCGGGCCGCCGAGCGCCGGATCGTCGGTGGCGATGCTGACCGCGGTCGGCAGGCCGCGCACGGTCTCCTCGGCGAAGCTCGGGCCCGACAGCATGGCGACCGGCCGGCCGGGCAGCACCGCGGCCAGAACCTCGGGCATCAGCAGGCCGGTCGACGCCTCGATGCCCTTGGCGCAGATCACGATCGGCGCGCGGCCGGCCAGCCGCGCCGCGACGGCGCGCACCGCCTGCGCCGGGCAGACCAGCAGGACGGCATCGCAGGCCTCGAGCGCCGACAGGTCGGCAGCCGCCTCGATCCCGGCGTCGAGCGCCAGGCCCGGCAGGTAGACCGGGTTGGCGCGCCCGGCCGCGATCGCCGCCGACACCGCCGGGTCGCGCGACCACAGCGTGGTACGTCGGCCGGCGCGGCGCGCCAGGCAGGCGAGCGCGGTGCCCCACGCCCCGCCGCCGACCACGCCGATATGCGCGATGTCGCTCACGGTCCGCCGGTCACAGGCTGAGGTTGAGGGCGATCGAGATGCGCTGGGCGGTGCCGCGGTACGGCCGCACCTGGTGCAGGATCCACGACGGGAACAGCACCAGCCGGCCGGCCCGCGGCGGCACCACCTCGTTGGCGCCGACCGATTGGCCGCCCGGCATGTTGAAGGCGAGCTGCGGCGCGTACATCGCCGGGCCCGGGCCACGCGGATCCATGAACTCGAGTTCGCCGCCCAGCGACGGATCGCCGGAAATGCCGCCGTCGTCGACGTAGTAGACGCCCGACCAGAAGCTGCCGGGGTGCGAGTGGAACTCGTTGCCGTGGCCGCTGCGGTTGATGTTGGCCCACATGTTGGCGCGCCACGTCAGCGCCACCGGCTGGCCCTCGCGATCGGTCGTCCACTTGTTGGCGATGTTGCGCGCCAGGGCCAGCAGCTTCAGCGCCGGCGCGCCGCCCCAGCGCTCCATGTCCCATTCCGACTGCCAGCCGCCGAGGTTGGAATGCTGGGTGCCGGGATGGGTCTTCTCGTGCGCGAAGATGACCTCGGCCAGCGCGGCGCTGAGCGCCGGCGCGTCGGGAATCTCGGTCAGCACGATCGGCGTGGAGAAGATCGGCACGATCTCGGAGTGCATCGTCGGTCCTTTCAGCGAAGCGGCGCCGCCGCATCGAGCGGCCAGCGCGGCCGCGGCCGGAAATCGAGGTCGTCGACCAGGCCCAGCCGCAGGCGCTCGACGCCCGCCCAGGCGATCATCGCGCCGTTGTCGGTGCACAACTTGACCGGCGGTGCGACAAGGCGCGCGCCGTGCCGCGCCGCGACCTCTTCCAGGCGGCCGCGCAGGTAGAGGTTGGCGGCGACGCCGCCCGCGACCACCAGGGTGGGTGACGGCGCCAGCGCCAGCGCATTGGCGCAGCGGTCGGCCAGCACGTCGCCGACGGTGCGCTGGAACGAGGCGCAGAGGTCGGCGCGACCCTGGGCATCGTCGGCGGCCAGCGCCTCGACCTTCTGGCGGACCGCGGTCTTGAGACCGGAGAAGGAGAAGTCGCAGCCCGGCTTGCGCCACATCGGCCGCGGCAGGGCGACCCGTTGGGGGTCGCCGCCGGCCGCCAGCCGCTCGACCGCCGGGCCGCCCGGGAAGCCCAGCCCCAGCAACTTGGCGGTCTTGTCGAAGCATTCGCCGACCGCGTCGTCGATCGTGGTGCCGAGCCGCGTGAAGTCGCCCGGGCCGCGCACCGTCAGCAACTGGCAGTGGCCGCCCGACACCAGCAGCAGGAGGTAGGGAAACGCGACCGGCTCGGTCAGCCGCACGGTCAGCGCGTGGCCCTCGAGGTGGTTGATGGCGAGGAACGGCTTTTCCCGGGCGAAGGCCAGCCCCTTGGCGGCCATGACACCGACCATGACGCCGCCGATCAGGCCCGGCCCGGCGGTGGCGGCGATGGCGTCGAGGTCGTCGAGGCCGAGGCCGGCCTCGGCCAGCGCCTGCTCGACCAGCCCGTCGATCCGCTCGAGGTGGGCGCGGGCGGCGATCTCGGGCACCACGCCGCCGAACCGGCGGTGCTCGGTCTGCTGGCTGTAGACGACGTTGGCGAGGATCGTGCCGACCGGCCCGGGGGCCGCCGAGCCGACGATGGCGACCGCCGTCTCGTCGCAGCTGGTTTCAATGCCCAGGACGCGCATGCTTGTCCTTCTAGCCCTGCCGCCCGGCCTAAGCTAGACCAGTGGCATGGCCCTGCTGAAGATCGGTACGCGCGGCAGCAAGCTCGCGCTCACCCAGACCGGTATCGTGCGCGACACGCTGGCGCGCACCGTCCCGGCCCTCGCCGCCCCCGATGCCATCGAGATCGTGGTGATCAAGACCACCGGCGACGCGATCCAGGACCGGCCGCTGTCGGAAGCCGGCGGCAAGGGCCTGTTCGTCAAGGAGATCGAGGAGGCGATGCTGGACGGCCGGATCGACGCCGCCGTGCACAGCATGAAGGACATGCCGACGGCGCAGCCCGACGGCCTGGTCATCACCGCCTTCCTGCCGCGCGAGGACGTGCGCGACGTGCTGATCGCGGGCGACATCCGGCGGATCGCCGACCTCGCGCCCGGTGCGACGGTCGGCACCTCGGCGCTGCGCCGTCGCGCCCAGCTGCTGCACCTCCGGCCCGACCTCAAGGTCGTGACCTTCCGCGGCAACGTCGACACCCGGCTGGCCAAGCGTGACCGCGGCGAGGTCGACGCGACGTTCCTCGCACTGGCCGGGCTGAAGCGCCTCGGCATGGGCAATGTCGGCACGCCGGTGCCGGAGGACGAGATGCTGCCCGCCGTCGGCCAGGGCGCGGTGTGCATCGAGACCAGGGCCGACGACGCGCGCACCCGCGGCTGGCTGGCCGCGATCGACCACGCGACCACCGGCACCTGCGTCGCCGCCGAGCACGCCATGCTGGCGGTGCTCGACGGCTCGTGCCGCACGCCGATCGCCGGTCACGCGATTCTCACCGGCGACGCGATCCACCTGCGCGGCCTGATCGCCAAGCCCGACGGCTCGCAGGTGATCACCGTCGAGCGCCACGGCGCGGCCACCGACGCGGCGGCGCTTGGCCGCGACGCCGGGCAGGAACTGCTGAAGCGTGGCGGTCCCGGCTTCCTCTCGACCTGACGGTCGACGCTCCCTACCTTAACGGCATGCGGATCCTCCCGGTCCTCGGCGTGCTGGCCGCGCTGCTGGTGGCGTGCGAGAGCGCGCCGGTCACCGGCCGCTCGCAGATGATGCTGGTCGGCGAGAACGAGGAGCGGCAGATGGGCCTGCAGGCCTATCGCGAGGTGCTGGCGCGCGAGAAGATGTCGACCGACGAGCGCGTCAACGCGCTGGTCCAGAAGGTCGGCAAGCGCATCGCCGACGCCGCCGAGCACCCGCCGCACGAGCTGTGGCACGCGCCGCGCTTCCGCTGGGAATTCCGCACGGTCGACAAGAACGAGCCCAACGCCTTCTGCCTGCCCGGCGGCAAGGTCGTGGTCTACACCGGCATCCTGCCGATCACCCGCACCGAGGCCGGGCTGGCGGTGGTGATCGGCCACGAGGTGGCGCACGCGCTGGCCCGCCACGGCGCCGAGCGCATGAGCGACCAGATGGTGGCCCAGGCCGGCGCCGCGGCGGCCGGCGTCGCGCTGTCGGCGACGCTGAGCGGCCGCAACCGCACCTACCTGCCGGCGATGATGGCGGCGGTCGGGGCCGGCGCCACGGTCGGCTACATCCTGCCGATGTCGCGGGCCCAGGAGTCCGAGGCCGACCGCATCGGCCTCGTGCTGATGGCGATGGCGGGCTACGACCCGCGCGAGGCGGTCGGCGTGTGGGAGCGCATGAAGGCGGCCAACGCCGGCGGCGGCAAGGCCGAGTGGCTGAGCACTCACCCCGCCGATTCGACGCGGATCGCCGATATCAGGCGCTGGCTTCCCGAGGCGCTGAAGTATTATCGGCCGCGATGACCGACACCCTCGAGTACGACGCCACCGGCCTCGTCTGCCCCCTGCCCGTGCTGCGCGCCAACCGCAAGCTGCGCGAGTTGCCGGCCGGCGGGCTGCTCACCGTGCGGGCGACCGACCCGGCCGCCGAGCAGGATTTTCCCTCGTTCTGCAAGCAGACCGGCCACGAGCTGGTCTCGGCGACGCGCGAGGGCGACGTCTTGATCTTTGTGATCCGGAAACGCTAGAGCGGGGCGCCGCAAGGCCCCCTGCATGGAGACGAGATGCCCCAGTCGACCTTCAAGACCATCGATTCGCTGGACCTGTCCGGCAAGCGCGTGCTGGTGCGTGTCGATCTCAACGTGCCGATGAAGAACGGCAAGGTGACCGACGCCACGCGCATCGAGCGCGCCGCGCCGACGCTGGCCGAGCTGGCCTCGAAGGGCGCCAAGGTGATCGTGCTCAGCCACTTCGGCCGCCCCGACGGCAAGCGCGTTCCCGAGATGTCGTTGAAGCCGCTGGTCGAGCCGCTGTCGCAGGCGCTGGGCAAGCCGGTCGCCTTCGCCGACGACTGCGTCGGCCCGCTGGCCGAGGAAGCCGTGCGCGCGCTGAAGCCCGGCGAGGTGCTGCTGCTCGAGAACCTGCGCTTCCACAAGGAAGAGGAGAAGAACGTCGCCGCGTTCATCGACGCGCTGTCGGTGCTGGGCGACGCCTACGTCAACGACGCCTTCTCGGCGGCGCACCGCGCGCACGCCTCGACCGAGGGCCTCGCCAACCGCCTGCCGGCGGCGGCCGGCCGGCTGATGCAGGCCGAGCTCGAGGCGCTCGACAAGGCGCTGGGCAACCCGAAGCGTCCGGTCTGCGCCGTGGTCGGCGGCGCCAAGGTGTCGACCAAGCTCGACCTGCTGGGCAACCTCGTCGGCAAGGTCGGCAAGCTGATCATCGGCGGCGGCATGGCCAACACCTTCCTCGCCGCGCAGGGCGTCGCGGTCGGCAAGTCGCTGTGCGAGCACGACCTCGCCGACACGGCGCGCGACATCATCGCCAAGGCGAAGGCGGCGGGCTGCGAGATCCTGCTGCCGGTCGACGTCGTGGTCGCGGGCGAGTTCAAGGCCGGCGCGCCGTCGACGGTGGTCGCGGCCGATGCCTGCCCGGCCGACCAGATGATCCTCGATGTCGGGCCGAAGTCGATCGAGCTCTACAAGAAGGAAGTGGCCGAGTGCGCCACGCTGGTCTGGAACGGCCCGCTCGGCGCCTTCGAGATCAAGCCGTTCGACACCGGCACGGTGGCGCTGGCCCAGGCCGTGGCGGCGCAGACCGCGGCCGGCAAGCTGCTGTCGGTGGCGGGCGGCGGCGACACGGTGGCGGCGCTGGCCGCGGCCGGCGTCGAGGACAAGTTCTCGTACGTGTCGACCGCCGGCGGCGCCTTCCTCGAGTGGATGGAAGGCAAGGCGCTGCCGGGCGTCGCCGCGCTGATCCGCGCGGCCTGAGGCGGCGGGGATGAGCACGCCGCCAACCAACGACCGGCCCCGCCCGCGCCTGCCGTGGGATCCGCCCGAGCACTTCGAGAAGCGGATCCCCGAGGGCGACAACCGCGAGCGGCTGGTCTGCGGGCGCTGCGAGTTCATCCACTACCAGAACCCCAAGATCGTGGCCGGCGCGGTCTGCACCTGGGAAGACAGGATCCTGCTGGCGAAGCGGGCGATCGAGCCGCGCAAGGGTGCGTGGACTCTGCCCGCCGGCTACATGGAACTCGGCGAGACGACCGAGCAGGCGGCGCAACGCGAGGCGCGCGAGGAAGCCTGTGCCTCGATCGAGATCGACCGCCTGCTGGCGATGTACAGCGTGGCGCGCATCGGCCAGGTCCAGATCATGTACCGCGCCCGGCTGCTCAGCCCCGACGTCGCCGCCGGCCCCGAGAGCGAGGACGTGGCGCTGGTCACCTGGGACCAGATCCCGTGGGAGGAGCTCGCCTTCCCGACGGTCGTGTGGGCGCTCGCCCACTTCCACGAGTCGCGCGACAAGAAAGACTTCGCGACCTATTCCAACCCCACCGCCGACTGGGCCCGCACCTGGCCCCCGAAGAAGCCGCCGGGGGTGTAACGAGTCGTGGAGGAAAGGTCCCTCCACTCCGCCCTCCTTCGCCCTTCGGGCTGCGGAGGGCTCCGGTCGGGATGACAGGCCTGTTTGTCATCCCGAGCGCAGCGAGGGACCTTTCAATTGGGCGAGCGTACCTGATAACCTGTGCATCCATGGGTTGTGCTCAGTTTCGAGCTACCGCAGGAGGCACCATGCACAAGAAGCCGAAGCCTCTCGACCTCCATGCCAAGTCAGACAGGAAAGAGCCGACCAAAGGGGCGCTCTTGGTCGCCCGCCTGCGAGGTCGAGGCACGGTGAAGCTGACGACGCGGCAGATCATGAATTTGACCAGGCCACGCTAGCTGCATCGAACCAGTTGGCGACAATTGGCGGAGAGAAGGTCCCTCCGCTACGCCCTCCTTCGCCCTTCGGGCTGCGGAGGGCTCTGGTCGGGATGACGGTTATTTGGCCGCGAAGGGATTGTCGTCGCCGTCCCAGTACTGGCGCAGCAGCGGCACCTGCAGGAAGGCGAAGACCAGGGTCAGCGGGAAGCTGAGCAGCATCTTGCTGGCGATCCAGGTGTCGGTGGTGAAGAAGCGCCACATCACCTCGTTCACGCCGGCCAGCAGGAAGAAGAAGAACGTCCAGCGCAGGGTGAGCTTGCGCCAGCCCTCGTCGGTCAGGCGGAACGCCGCGCCGAAGATCGGCTTG
This sequence comes from Pseudomonadota bacterium, assembly GCA_020160955.1. Taxonomy (GTDB): domain Bacteria; phylum Pseudomonadota; class Alphaproteobacteria; order Reyranellales; family Reyranellaceae; genus Reyranella. The sequence continues at coordinate 28,284 of JAIUOX010000010.1, read as the reverse complement.
AGCAGCGGCCGGCCGAACAGCAGGCCGCCGCCCAGGATCACGCCGAACAGGCAGTTCACGATGGTCGGCTTCAGCTTGATGAAGGTCTCGTCCTGCAGCCACAGCGTCAGGCCGCCGAACACCAGCACGAAGAAGCCGCCGACCAGCGGCATCACCGGCCAGCGCTTCTCCAGCCAGCGGTAGCAGGGCAGCGCCACCGCGGTGGCGGCGATGAACACCGCCGTGCCGACGAACACGCCCCAGCGGGTATTGGCAATGAAGAACAGCACCAGCGGGCCGAGCTCGAGCGCCGTCGCGTAGAAGCGGCGGGCGCCGTTCTCGCTCTTCGGTTCGGCGCTCATGACAGGCCCATCAGGCCGCGCGCGAAGGCCCGCGCCTCGAACGGTCGCAGGTCGTCGATGCCCTCGCCCACCCCGATCGCCACCACCGGCAACGAGAACTTCTCGGCCAGCGCGACCAGCACGCCGCCCTTGGCGCTGCCGTCGAGCTTGGTCAGCACCAGCGCGTCGACCGGCGACATCGTCTTGAAGGTCTCGACCTGGGCGTGCGCGTTCTGGCCCGTGGTGGCGTCGAGCACCAGCAGGGTGGAATGCGGCGCGCTGGCGTCGATCTTGCGGATCACGCGCACGATCTTGGCCAGCTCGTCCATCAGGTTCGCCTTGTTGTGCAGCCGGCCCGCGGTGTCGATCAGCAGCACGTCGCAGTTCTCGGCGCGGGCGCGCTCGAGCGCCTCGTAGGCGAGCCCGGCGGCGTCGGCGCCGGTGTCCTTGGACACCACCGGCACGCCGGCGCGGTCGCCCCACACCTTGAGCTGCTCGACGGCGGCGGCGCGGAAGGTGTCGCCGGCCGCCAGCATCACCTTGTGGCCGTCGCGCACGTAGAGGTTGGCGAGCTTGGCGATGGTCGTCGTCTTGCCGCTGCCGTTGACGCCGACCACCAGCACGACGTGCGGCTTGCGCGCCGGGTCGATGGCCAGCGGCACGGCGACCGGCTGGAGGATTTCGGCGATGTCGTCGGCGAAGGCGGCGCGCACCTCCTCGTCGGTGACTTCCTTGCCGAAGCGCTCCTTGCCCAGCTTCTGCACGAGGCGGGCGGCGACGCTGACGCCGAGATCGGCCTGGATCAGCGCGTCCTCCAGCTCGTCGAGCGTCTGCTGGTCGAGCTTCTTCTTGGTGAAGAGGCCGGTGATGCTCTCGGTGACGCGCTTGGTCGACTTGGCGAGGCCGGCGCGCAGCCGCGACAGCCAGCCTCCCTTCTTCTCGGTCTCGGCGGTCTCGCTCAAGGTCCTGTCCCTTACGCCAGCAGCGAGCGGTCGAGCTCGCCCTTGAAGGCGAGCGCGACGCCGCCGGTCATCATCACGTGGTTGTCGCGCATCCACTCGATCGTGAGCGTGCCGCCGTCGAGCACGACGTCGGCGCGCCGCGGTACCAGCCCGCGCCGGGACGCGGCGACCACGGCGGCGCAGGCGCCCGAGCCGCAGGCCAGCGTGATGCCGGCGCCGCGCTCCCAGACGCGCAGGCGCAGCCGGCCGGGCGCCAGCACCTGCGCCACGCCGATGTTGGCGCGTTCGGGGAACAGGCGGTCGTGCTCGAGCGCCGGGCCCAGCTCGGCGAGCGGGATGGCGTCGGCGTCGGCCACGAAGAAGGTGGCGTGCGGGTTGCCCATGCTGGTGCCCACCGGGTCCTGCAGCGGGCCCGCGCCGACCGGCAGGTGGTTGGTGTCGCAGGCCTCGCGCACCGGGATCTCGCGCCAGTCGAGCCGCGCCGGGCCCATGTCGACCGAGATCACCGGGAGGCCGTTGTCGCCGGTGCCGGTCTTCTGCGACTCGAGCAGGCCGGCGATGGTCTGGACCGTGACATGGTCGTCGCCGCGCTCGTCCATCACCACCGAGGCGACGCAGCGCGTGGCGTTGCCGCAGGCGCCGGCCTCGCTGCCGTCGGGATTGTAGATCCGCATGAAGACGTCGGCGTCGCGGTCGGTCGGCGGTTCGAGCACGATCAGCTGGTCGCAGCCGACGCCGCGCCGGCGGTCGGCGATCAGGCGGCGGCGCTCGGGCGGCAGCGCCAGCGCATGCGCACGGGCATCGAGCACGACGAAGTCGTTGCCCAACCCGTGCATCTTGAGGAACGGCGTCGCGGACATCGCGCGCTATATGGCCGTTCGGCCCGGCCAGCGCAACGCGCGGGGGCGGACCTGGCCGGCCCGCGGGCCGCTGATCTCGCGGACATCGAGGGTCGCCAGCCGCTTGGTGTAGATCGTGAGGTGGACCAGCCCCAGCGGCTCGTAGGGCAGGGCCGGCTCGACGAACAGGCCGCGGTCCTCGTCCCATGCCGGCGTGGCGTGGTGGACCGGCCAGTTGCAGCGGCTGGGCAGCGCGGCGCAGGCATAGCCGCGGTCGTAGACCAGCACGTTCAGCGCCAGCTGGTCGGTGAGGTCGGTCGAGCGCTGCAGCGCCTCGCCCATCAGCTCGGCCCAGCCCGCCCAGTGCGGCGCACCGGCCGGCAGGGCGAACACCCCGGCATTGATCATCGGGTAGCGGACCAGGCGGTCGGCGACCTGCTGGCCGAAGTTGGCCGCGTAGGCCGCGCCGCAGACTGACGAGAACTCCTCCCAGGCATGCTGGTAGTGGCGCATCGAGCGGTGGATCTCGGGCGCCACCGCCAGCGCGCCCTGCCGCGCGCCGCGCAGGAACAGGTCGATGGCGTCGCCCTGCTGCACCCAGGCGTCGGCATCGATCCAGAAGTAGAGGTCGTAGCCCGGGAAGTAGCGCGGCAGGAACGGCCGCGCCGTCATCGCGCGGTAGCCCGGCGCCAGCGCGGCACGGCCGGGAAAGTCGAAGTCCCAGCCCGGCTCGACCAGCCTGCCGCCCTGCGCCTCGCACCACGCCCGCTGGTCGGCGGTGAGGCCGCAGTCGAGCACGCCGAGGTCGAGCGCGCGGCCTTCCGGCGTGGCGCGCAGCGAGCCGATGCAGTCGCGGATGAATTCGAAGTAGCCGGCGTCGCCGCCGGTGATCGCGAGGACACGTTCCGACACGGCCGGCAGGATGGCGGATCGGCCCTTTGCTGTCGCCTGCCGTTTGCGCCACAGTCCGCCCTCCCGGAGGACCGCATGGCCAAGCACGTCGACTACTACGTCTCGCTGAACTCGCCCTGGGCCTACCTCGGCTCGAAGCGCTTCGAGGCGATCGCCGCGAAGCACGGCGCCAGCGTCACCATCTGGCCGGTCGATTTCGGCGCGGTGTTCGCGGTGTCGGGCGGCCTGCCGCTGCCCAAGCGCTCGCCGCAGCGTCAGGCCTACCGGATGATGGAGCTGAAGCGCTGGCGCGACCGGCTGGGCGTGCCGCTGACGCTGACGCCCAAGTTCTTCCCGGCCAACGAGGTGCCGGCGGCGCGCTGCGTGATCGCGCTGCGCGAGCAGGGTCGCATGGCCGACGCCATCAAGCTGGCGCACGCCGTGCTGCACGCGCTGTGGGCCGACGAGAAGGACACCGGCGATGCCGCCACGCTCAAGGCCCTGATTGCCGGCTGCGGCCTCGACGCCGACGCGGTGCTGAAGGCGGCCGACGCGCCCGACATCGCGGGCAAGCGCGAGGCCTACACCAAGCACGCCATCGAGCAGGGCGTGTTCGGCGCGCCTTCGTTCGTGATCGACGGCGAGATCTTCTGGGGCCAGGACCGGCTCGAGTTCGTCGACGCGAAGCTCGCTTCCTAGGTCGCGGCCTCGGCCAGCGCGCCGGCGACGACGGCCATGCCGTTGTTGACCACGTGGGCGACCAGCGACGGCCACAGCGAGCCGCTGCGCAGGCGCAGGAAGCCGAACCACAGGCCGAGCGGCAGCACGAGAATGATGTGCGCCGGCTCGAAATGGGCGGCCGCGAACAGCAACGAGCTGGCCGCCCAGGCGACGGTCGCGCCCCAGCGGGCATCGAGCCAGCCGTAGAGCAGGCCGCGGAACACCACCTCCTCGGCGAGTGGCGCCAGCACGGCCATGACCAGCAGCGAAGCGGTGAACATCGCCGGGTCGCGCGCCACCCCCAGCGCCTCCTTGACCCCCTCCGGCTCGATCCCGAGCTGGCTGACGCCCACCGAGACGACCAGCGCCCCCAGGGTGCCGAAGACGACCATCTTCCATCCCGCTCTGCGAAATCCGAGGGCGGGAAGGATCGCCCGCGGCCCCATCGGGGCCAGCGTCACCGCGACGGCGACCAGGGCGCAGGTGAAGAACAGGCCGAGCATCGGCAGGACGTTGCGGTCGGGCAGCAGCCACAGCCCGGCCGCCACCAGGGCCGGCATGACCACGGCGAAGATCACCGGCGACCACTTGGGGATGGGCCGTGTTCCGTTGCCGATCAAGGGGTTAGCGTCGTGAACCAAGGCTTTTGACTCCTCGCCCGTCTGGCCTTATACCCCGCCCGTCCAATCGGTCGTGCCGATTTAAAGGTTCCCCCGTCGGGGAGCTCCGCTGATCCGCGAAGGTTCGCGCATCGGCGCGATTTTCGTTTGGGCGGAACGCAAGGGTTGAACGAACGGCATGTTCGAGGGTCTGAGCAAACGACTGGGCGATGTCTTCGACCGGCTGCGGGGGCGCGGAGCGCTGACCGAGGCCGACGTCGACGCCGCGCTGCGCGAGGTCCGCACCGCGCTGCTCGAGGCCGACGTCGCCCTGCCGGTGGTCCGCCAGTTCGTCGACGAGGTCCGGCCCAAGGCGGTCGGCGCCGACGTCATCCGCTCGGTCACGCCGGGCCAGATGGTCGTCAAGATCGTCAACGACCACCTCGTCGAGATGCTGGGCGGCAGCGTCTCCGACCTCGACCTCAACGCCATCCCGCCGGTCGTCATCCTGATGGTCGGCCTGCAGGGCTCGGGCAAGACCACGACCTCGGCCAAGATCGGCTACCGCCTGACCCAGGGCCCGCAGGGCATGGCGGCGGAGTTCGGCGGCAGCTTCTCGACCAAGCGCAAGGTCATGATGGCGTCGCTCGACACGCGCCGCCCGGCCGCGCAGCAGCAGCTCAAGGTGCTGGGCGAGCAGACCGGCGTCGCGACGCTGCCGATCGTGCCGCTCGAGATGCCGCTGGCCATCACGCGGCGCGCGCTCGAGACGGCGCGGCGCGAGGGCTACGACGTCCTGATCCTCGACACGGCGGGCCGCCTCGCCATCGACGAGGAGCTGATGAAGGAGGTCGCAGAGATCAGCGACCTCGCCAAGCCCAAGGAAACCCTGCTGGTCGCCGACGCGATGACCGGCCAGGACGCCGTCAACGTCGCCAAGGCGTTCAACGAGCGGCTGGCCGTCACCGGCATCGTGCTGACCCGCGTCGACGGCGACGCGCGCGGCGGCGCCGCGCTGTCGATGCGCGCCGTCACCGGCCGCCCGGTCAAGCTGATCGGCGTCGGCGAGAAGTTCGACGCGCTCGAGCCGTTCCATCCCGACCGCATCGCCAGCCGCATCCTCGGCATGGGCGACATCGTCTCGCTGGTCGAGCGCGCCGCCGAGACGATCGAGAAGGAAGACGCCGAGAAGCTGGCCGCCAAGGTCCGCAAGGGCCAGTTCGACATGGACGACCTGCTGTCGCAGCTGCGCCAGCTGCGCAAGATGGGCGGCCTGTCGGGCCTGATGGGCATGCTGCCGGGCGCCATGCAGGCCAAGGCGGCGATGGCCAAGGCCAAGGTCGACGAGGGCGCGCTGAAGCGCCAGGAGGCGATCATCCTGTCGATGACGCCGAAGGAACGCCGCAACCCCGAGCTGATCCACGCGTCGCGCAAGAAGCGCATCGCCAAGGGCTCGGGCGCGCAGGTCCAGGATGTCAACAAGCTGCTCAAGCAGCATGCCGACATGCTCAAGATGATGAAGCGAGTGAACAAGCTCGGAGAGAAGGGATTCATGCGCAGCCTCGGGGGCATGATGCCGCCGCCCGGCTTCCCGCGCTGATATTGTCGAAGGAGATAGAATGCTTGCGATCCGTATGACCCGTCACGGCGCCAAGAAGCGGCCGTTCTTCCACATCGTCGTCGCCGACTCGCGCAGCCCGCGCGATGGCCGCTTCATCGAGAAGCTCGGCACCTACAACCCGCTGCTGCCGCGCGAGCACGCCCAGCGCCTGACGCTCGACAAGGAGCGCATCGCGCATTGGCTGAAGGTCGGCGCGCAGCCGTCGGACCGCGTCGCCCGCTTCCTGGCCCAGGCCGAGATGATGAAGCCGCGCGAGCGCCGCGACCAGAGCAAGAAGCCGCTGCCGCGCGCCAAGGCGCAGGAGCGCATGAAGGCCGCCGCCGCGGCGGCCGAGGCCCCGGCGGCCGAGGCTCCGGCGGGCGAAGCCGCGGCGAGCTGATCGCCCGGTGCGGAACGACCGCGTCCTGCTCGGCATCGTGGCGGCGCCGCACGGCGTGCGCGGCCTGGTGCGGATCAGGAGCTTCACCGAGGACCCGATGGCGATCGCCTCCTACGGCACGCTGTCGGACGAGACGGGAAGCAGGCGGTACCGGGTGGAAGCGCTGAGCACCGCCAAGGGCGCGGTGCTGGCGCGGATCGAGGGAGTGGCCGATCGCAATGCCGCCGAGGCGGTGCGCGGGCTGAAGCTCTACGTGGAGCGCAGCGCGCTGCCGGCGACCGGCGATCGGGAGTGGTACGAGGCGGACCTTGTAGGTCTGCCGGCCGTCGGCAGGGACGGGCGGGATTGGGGGAAGGTCATGGCCTTCCACGATTTCGGCGCCGGCCTGATGCTGGAGGTCTCGGGCGGCAGCGCATCGCGCAACGCGGTGATGCTGCCCTTCACCGACGAGGCGGTGCCCGAGGTCGACGTCGACGGCGGACGGATCGTGGTCGACCCGCCGGCGGGCGTGCTGGCGGGCGGCGAGGCGAAGGAGGCGCAGGAGTAACGTGTGGCGCGCGACGGCGCTGACGCTGTTCCCCGGGATGTTTCCCGGCCCGCTGGGCGAGAGCCTGGCCGGGCGGGCCCTGAAGGACGGCGTGTGGTCGCTGGAGGCGGTCGACATCAGGCGGTTCGCCAGGGACCGCCACGGAACGGTGGACGACGCGCCCTTCGGCGGCGGTGCCGGGATGGTGCTGAAGCCCGACGTGCTGTCGGCGGCGATCGAGGCGGTCGCCGCGGCGCCGGGGATGGCGGAGGTGCCGAGGATCCTGTTGTCGCCGCGCGGCGCGCCCTTCACCCAGGCGCGTGGCCGGCAGCTGGCGGCGGGTCCGGGCGTGGTGCTGGTGTGCGGACGGTTCGAGGGCGTCGATGAGCGCGCCATCGAGGCGCACGCGCTGGAGGAGATCTCGGTCGGGGACTTCGTGCTTTCGGGCGGCGAGATCCCGGCCATGGCGGTGATGGATTGCTGCGTGCGGCTGCTGCCCGGGGTGATGGGGGCGCCGGACTCGGCGAGCGAGGAGAGTTTCGAGGACGGATTGCTGGAGTACCCGCACTACACGAGGCCGGCGACCTGGACCGGGCCCGACGGGATCGAGCGGCGGGTGCCGGAGATCCTGGTCTCGGGCCACCACGGCAAGGTCGCCGAGTGGCGGCGCAGACAGCGGGAAGAGATCACGCGGCGACGACGGCCCGACCTGTGGGCCCGGCGTTCGCCGGCGAAGACGAACGACGAGACCTGAAGAGACGAAAGGACGGATGCGATGAACATTCTCGACACGATCGGCCAGGAGCAGATGGACAAGGTGCTCGCCGAGCGCCCGGTGCCCCGGTTCGAGCCCGGCGACACGCTGCGCGTGCACGTCAAGGTGCAGGAAGGCAACCGCGAGCGCATCCAGGTCTACGAGGGCCTGTGCATCGGCCGCAAGAACGCCGGCGTGAACTCGTCGTTCACGGTGCGCAAGATCTCGTTCGGCGAGGGCGTCGAGCGCGTGTTCCCGCTCTACAGCCCGGGCATCTGGGAGATCGAGGTCGTCCGCAAGGGCATCGTGCGCCGCGCCAAGCTTTATTACCTGCGCGACCTGCGCGGCAAGGCGAGCCGCATCGCCGAGGACGTCGAGGCCCAGCGCGAGCTGATCGCCGAGCAGGCCGAGGAGGCCGCGAAGCGTCCGCGCCGCGAGAAGCTCAAGAAGGAAAAGCCCAAGGACGAGAAGAACGTGCGCGCCGCGAAGGGCGGCGGAAAGAAGTAGGCCCGCCATGGCGTCCCGCAAGAAGTCGGCCACGCCTCCGCCGCCGCCCGCGCCGCCGCGTACGCTGTTCCAGAAGATCTGGGACAACCACGTGGTGCACCGCCAGGACGACGGCACCTGCGTGCTCTACATCGACCGTCACCTCGTCCACGAGGTGACCAGCCCGCAGGCCTTCGAGGGCCTGCGCATGGCGCACCGCCCGGTGCGCCGGCCGGACGCCACCATCGCCGTCGCCGACCACAACACGCCGACCACGCCGGTCGGCGAGGGCGGCATGGACGAGGAATCGCGCATCCAGGTCGAGACGCTGGAGAAGAACGTCGCCGAGTTCGGCGTTCCCTACTTCGGCATGGACGACCCGCGGCGCGGCATCGTGCACGTGATCGGTCCGGAACAGGGCCTGACCCTGCCCGGCATGACGATCGTGTGCGGCGACAGCCACACCTCGACGCACGGCGCGTTCGGCGCGCTGGCCTTCGGCATCGGCACCTCGGAGGTCGAGCACGTGCTCGCCACCCAGACGCTGATCCAGAAGCCGGCCAAGAACATGCGCGTGTCGATCGAGGGCATGCTGCCGCTGGGCGTCACCGCCAAGGACGTCGTGCTGGCGATCATCGCCCGCCTCGGCACCGCCGGCGGCACCGGCTACGTGATCGAGTATGCCGGCCGCGTGATCCGCGAGATGTCGATGGAAGGCCGCATGACGGTCTGCAACATGTCGATCGAGGCGGGCGCCCGCGCCGGCCTGATCGCGCCGGACGAGACCACGTTCAAGTACCTCGCCGGCCGGCCCTACGCGCCGAAGGGCGGGGCGTGGGACCTCGCTCTCGGCCAGTGGCGCCGCCTGCCGACCGACAAGGGCGCGGTGTTCGACGCCGAGATCGAGATCAACGGCGCCGACATCCCGCCGATGGTCACCTGGGGCACCAGCCCGCAGGACGCGCTGCCGATCACCGACGTGGTGCCCGACCCGGCCAACGCGCCGGACGAGAACCGTCGCGAGGCCTGGCAGCGTTCGCTCGACTACATGGGCCTGACGCCGGGCACCAAGCTGGTCGACGTGCCGATCGACCGCGTGTTCATCGGCTCGTGCACCAACGGCCGCATCGAGGACCTGCGCGCCGCCGCCGAGATTGCCCGCGGCCGCAAGGTCGCGCCGGGCGTCCAGGCGATGGTCGTGCCGGGCTCCGGCCTGGTGAAGGCCGAGGCCGAGAAGGAAGGTCTCGACAAGATCTTCCTCGAGGCCGGCTTCGAGTGGCGCATCCAGGGCTGCTCGATGTGCCTCGCCATGAACGCCGACCGGCTCGACCCCGGCCAGCGCTGCGCCTCGACTTCGAACCGCAACTTCGAGGGCCGCCAGGGCCGCGGCGGGCGCACCCACCTCGTCAGCCCGGCGATGGCCGCCGCGGCGGCGATCAAGGGCACCCTGGCCGACGTCCGCGACTTCCAGTAGTCGCAGCGAAAGCGAACGAAAAGAAGGGCGGCGCCGCGAGGCGCCGCCCTTCTGCTTTCTGGAGGGTCTGCTAGCATCCGGTCTTACAACCGGAACGATATAGCGTGAATAATGATTCTACCTGTGGTTCGGCTCCGCCACCACCGCGCTGGGACACCGATCCTGCCGCGCCCAGGGCGATCGGCCCTGCAGGCTTCTGGATCCGCGCCGTGGCCTACCTGATCGACAGCCTCGTCCTGATGCCCATCACCGTCATCCTGGCCGTCGCGTTCGCGCTGGCGGAGGTCCACTTGCCGCTGCGGTCGATCGGTTCCGGGCAAATGGACGGCCCGTTCATGATGGCCAACAGCATCGTCGCCTGGATCTATTTCGCCGGCTTCGAAAGTTCTGAAAGGGGCGCCACGCCCGGCAAGAGGGCCCTTGGACTGCGCGTGGTGACCGGCGACGGCCAGCGCCTGTCGCCGCGGCGGGCCGTCTGGCGCCACTTCGCCAAGTCGCTCTCGTTCCTGCTCGTTGGAATCGGCTTGTTCATGGCGGGCTGGACCCCGCGCAAGCGCGCGCTGCACGACATCCTGGCCGGCACGGTGGTGGTGAAAGTCCGCTAGGTCGTCTTCGTGCATGTTGCGTGCTACCCTACCGGACCGTTTCCGCGAGGAGAGAAGCCATGGCCAGTGTCCCGACTTCCGGCTCCGCGCCGCCGCCGCCGCCGCAGTGGGATGCCCGTCCGGCCAGCGGCCAGCAGGCCGTGGGCTACGGCGGATTCTGGATCCGCGTGGTCGCCCTGTTCATCGACGTCATCATCCTCAGCATCGCGAGCGGGGTGCTGGCCGGGGTGCTCGGCGTGCCGCTGGTTCCCGACGACCCGTACAAGATCAGCCCGTCGATGGTCTGGGCCAACCTCGGCTCGGTGGTCCTGTTCTGGCTGTACTTCGCCCTGCTCGAGAGTTCGGAGCGCGGCGCCACCGTCGGCAAGATGGCGATGGGGCTGCGCGTCGTGACCGGCGACGGCCGCCGCCTGTCCTTCCTGAACGCCACCGGGCGCTACTTCGCCAAGATCCTGTCCTCGCTGTTCCTCGGCTTCGGCTACCTGATGGTCGGCTTCACCGAGCGCAAGCGCGGCCTGCACGACATGATCGCCAACACGGTGGTCGTGAAGGTCCGCTAGAAGAACATGTCGGAAACGCGCCGGCCGTAGCGCCTTGACCCGGCCGGGAAAAGCCCGTTTATTCCGGCGTTTCTCGAGGGGTTCCCGATGGAAAAGTTCACCACGCTGCGCGGCGTCGCCGCGCCGCTGCCGATGGTCAATGTCGACACCGACATGATCATTCCCAAGCAGTTCCTGAAGACCATCAAGCGCACCGGCCTGAAGGACGGGCTGTTCTACGAGATGCGCTGGACGGCCGACGGCCAGAAGAAGGACTTCGTCCTCGACCAGCCGGCCTACCAGAACGCCCAGATCCTGGTCGCCGGCCCGAACTTCGGCTGCGGCTCGAGCCGCGAGCACGCGCCGTGGGCGCTGCTCGACTTCGGCATCCGCTGCATCATCTCCGAGGATTTCGCGGACATCTTCTACAACAACTGCTTCAAGAACGGGATCCTGCCGATCAAGGTCTCGAAGGAAGTGATCGCCAAGCTGATGGACGACGCGAGCCGCGGCTCGAACGCCATCATCGAGGTCGACCTCGAGAAGCAGGAGATCAAGGGTCCCGACGGCGGCACCGTCCGCTTCGAGATCGATGCCTTCCGCAAGCACTGCCTGCTGAACGGCCTCGACGACATCGGCCTGACGATGGAGAAGAAGTCGGACATCGACAGCTTCGAGCAGCGCCAGAAGGACGAGCAGCCCTGGCTGCACGCCGCCTCCTGACCCGACCGTTCGTGACGGCCTGACCGCGACCTATATCCGAGAGAACAAGACAATGGCGTCCAATCGCAATCTGCTGGTGCTGCCGGGCGACGGCATCGGCCCCGAAGTCATGAACGAAGTGCGCAAGATCATCGCCTGGATGGGCAAGAAGCGCGCGGTCGGCTTCGACATCAAGGAAGACGTGGTCGGCGGCGCGGCGCTCGACAAGCATGGCGTCCCGCTCTCGGACGACGCCATGAAGACGGCGCTCGAGGCCGACGCGGTGCTGTTCGGCTCGGTCGGCGGGCCGAAGTGGGACAACGTCGAGTTCGACAAGAAGCCCGAGCGCGGCCTCTTGCGCCTGCGCAAGGAAATGGACCTGTTCGCCAACCTGCGGCCGGCCAAGGTGTTCGACGCGCTGATCGACGCCAGCTCGCTCAAGCCCGAGATCGTCAAGGGTCTCGACATCATGATCATCCGCGAGCTGACCAGCGGCGTGTACTTCGGCGAGCCGCGCGGCCGCCACACCAACGCCAAGGGCGAGGTCGAGGCGTTCGACACCCAGCGCTACACGGCGCCCGAGATCCGTCGCGTCTGCGCCGTCGCCTTCGAGCTGGCGCGCAAGCGCAAGAACAAGGTGATGTCGTCGGAGAAGGCCAACGTCATGCACACCGGCGTGCTGTGGCGCGAGGAGGCCTCGAAGCTGCACAAGGAGAAGTACTCCGACGTGAAGCTCGAGCACATGTACGCCGACGCGCTGGCGATGCAGCTGCTGCGTTCGCCCAACCAGTTCGACGTCATCGTCACCGACAACCTGTTCGGCGACATCCTGTCGGACGAGGCGTCGATGCTGACCGGCTCGCTCGGCATGCTGCCGTCGGCCTCGCTGGGCGCGCCCGACGCGACCGGCCGGCGCAAGGCGCTGTACGAGCCGATCCATGGCAGCGCGCCGGACATCGCGGGCAAGGGCCTCGCCAACCCGCTGGCCGAGACCCTGTCCTACGCGATGATGCTTCGCTACTCGTTCGACCTCGGCAAGGAAGCCGACCTGGTCGAGACGGCGGTCGAGAACGTCCTGAAGGCGGGCTACCGCACCGCCGACCTGCTGGCCGGCGGCAAGGCCGACGGCGTGAAGAAGGTCGGCACCCAGGAAATGGGCGACGCCATCATCAAGGAACTCGACCGGCTCTCCTGAGCCGGTCTCACCGCGTCAGGCCGCCCAGCACGCCGCGGATCAGGCCACCCAGCAGGCCGCCGCCCGAGCCCTTGCGGCCGGATCCGAACACCACCTTCGAGGCCTCGCGCACGACGACCGTGGTCGCCGTGCGGGCCGCCGACTTGGCGATCGTCTCGCCGAGCGTGTCGCTGCGCCGCGACGGCGCGCGCGGCTCGGAGGGCGCCGACTGCGGCACGCGGCTGCGCCGGGCCGGCGCGGGCGATGGCGGCGGCGCCGGGGATTGCGGCACCGGCGAGCGTCCCCACGGGCCGTCGTGCGGCGCGGGAGGATGCGGCGCGGGAGCGGGCGGCGCGTCGTACTGGCCGCGGCGGCCCGATGGCACGCGCGGCGGCGGCACGTCGGACGGGCCGGCCTTGCCGGACGCGGCGCGGCGCTCCAGCTCCTCGTAGGCCGAGTCGCGGTCGATCGCGTGGTCGTACTTGCCGGCCAGCGGGCTCGCCGCCACGGCCGCGGCGCGCTCGGCGTCGGTCAGCGGCCCGATGCGGCCGCGCGGCGGCGCGACGAGGCAGCGCTGCACCGGCTCGGGCACGCCCTTGTCGTCGAGGAAGGAGACCAGCGCCTCGCCGACGCCCAGCTCGACGATCGCCTCGGCGGCCTTGAACTTCGGGTTCGGCCGGAAGGTGTCGGCCGCCGTCTTCACCGCCTTCTGGTCCTTCGGCGTGAAGGCGCGCAGCGCGTGCTGGACGCGGTTGCCGAGCTGGCCCAGCACCGACTCGGGGATGTCGAGCGGGTTCTGGGTGATGAAGTAGATGCCGACGCCCTTCGAGCGGATCAGCCGCACGACCTGCTCGATCTTGTCGAGCAGCGCCTTGGGCGCGTCGTCGAACAGCAGGTGGGCCTCGTCGAAGAAGAACACGAACTTCGGCCGGTCGAGGTCGCCGACCTCGGGTATGACCTCGAACAGTTCCGACAGCAGCCACAGCAGGAAGGTCGCGTAAAGCCGCGGGCTCTGCATCAGCCGGTCGGCGGCCAGCACGTTGACGTAGCCGGCGCCGGACGCGTCGCGGCCGATCATGTCCTTGAGGTCGAGCGCCGGCTCGCCGAAGAAGCGTTCGCCGCCCTGCTGCTCGAGCGTCAGCAGCGCGCGCTGGATGGTGCCGACGCTCTGCTTGCTGACGTTGCCGTAGCGCGTGGTCAGCGTGCCGGCGTTCTCCGCCGTCCATTGCAGCACCGACTGCAGGTCCTTGAAGTCGAGCAGCAGCAGGTTCTGCTCGTCGGCCACCTTGAAGACGATGTTGAGCACGCCTTCCTGGGTGTCGTTGAGCTGCAGCAGGCGGGCCATCAGCACCGGGCCGACCTCGCTCACCGTGGTCCGGACCGGATGGCCCTTCTCGCCGAACAGGTCCCAGAAGATCGCCGGGAAGGCGCGACCGCCATAGCCCTCGATCTTGAGCTGGCGGGCCCGCTCGACGGCACGCGGGCTGTCGCCGCCGGCCCTGGCGATGCCCGACAGGTCGCCCTTCACGTCGGCCATGAAGACCGGCACGCCGTAGGCCGAGAAGCCCTCGGCGATGGTCTGCAACGTCACCGTCTTGCCGGTGCCGGTGGCGCCGGCCACCAGCCCGTGGCGGTTGGCGTATTTCAGGAGGAGGAACTGGTCGGCCTCGCTCGCCCCGACGAAGATCGCGTTCTCGGTCATGCCGGCTCTCCTGCCCCTCTCGGGCGACCCGTCACGGGCAACCCGTCTCTATCGGTCGCACCCGGGACTTTAGCCAAAGCGGCGCCGTTCTAGTAGGGTGCGCGCCATGACTCTGCCCCGCCTCCAGCTGTCCGTGATCGGCGACGAAATCGGCCCGACCCTCGACGAGATGATCTCCTTCGCCCACGAACACGGGCTCAAGCACCTCGACATGCGGACCGTCGGCGGCCGCAACCTGCTGGCCATGACGGACGACGAAGTCATCCAGATCAGCCGGACCCTGGAGAAGGCCGGGATCACCGTGCCGGCCTTCGTCTCGCCGCTGTTCAAGTGGCTGCCCAAGGACGCGGTCGGCACCGGCGACAAGCCCGACTTCGGCTTCGACCCGGCGCAGTGCCCGGAAGAGGAGATGGTTGCCCACGCCGTGCAGATCGCGGTGATCCTCGGCGCCCCGCACATGCGCCTGTTCAGCTTCCTGCGCTTCCGCGGCTTCGAGAACGCGCACATGATGCACGAGGATTTCGTCAAGCTGTACGGGCTGGCCAGCCACTACGACGTGGCGCTGCAGCTCGAGAACGAGCCGGTCTGCAACATCGGCACGATCGCCCAGCTGGCCGACTTCTTCCGCTGGTACGAGGATGCGCGCCTGCTGTCGGCGTCGGAGGACGAGTTCGAGCAGCGCCCGGTCGGCGAGGAGGAGATCTACCTCAAGCCGCTGATCGACTTCGCCAACTCCTACGCCGCCGGCGAGCGGGCGAGCGACGCCGACCTCGACACGCTGGGGCCGCTGGTGACGGCGATCCACCTCAAGGACCGCGACCTCAAGACCGGCCGCGCGGTGCCGTTCGGCGAGGGCGACATCCCGTGGGCCGACGAGCTGCGCCGCCTGCTGTCGCGGGCCAAGGCGCCGGAGATCCTGGCCAGCATCGAGACCCATTGCTTCGACGATCCGCGCGCCGCCACCGCGCGCGCCGTGGCCGGCTTCCGGCGCATCGCCGCCGAGATCGGCGTCGAGGTCGTCTGAGCGCATGCGCCGGTTCGCCTTCGTCACCGTCGACGTCTTCACCGACCGGCGGTTCGGCGGCAACCCGCTGGCCGTCTTCCCCGACGCGCGCGGCCTCTCCGACGCCGAGATGCAGGCGATCGCTGCCGAGTTCAACCTCAGCGAGACCACCTTCGTGCTGCCGCCGGACGACCCGGCCAACACCGCGCGCGTGCGCATCTTCAACCGCACGTCCGAGATGCCGTTCGCCGGCCATCCCAACGTCGGCACCGGCTGGGTGGTGGCGCGGCAGCGCGGCGGCGGCCCCGCCGTGCTGCGCTTCGAGGAGATCGCCGGGCTGGTCGAGGTCGAGGTTTCGGCGGCGACCGGCGGCGACGGCGTCGTCACCATCGCCGCGCCGCAGCCGCTGACGCTGGGCGAGACCATGCCGGTCGACTTGCTGGCGGCCTGCGTCGGGCTGGCCGCCGACGACGTCGTGCTCGACCGCCACGCGCCGGTCGTGGCGTCGGTCGGCAACTCGTTCGTGATCGCCGAGGTGACGCCGGCGGCGCTGGCGCGCGCGACGCCCGACCTCGCGGCCTTCCGGACCGCGCTGGCGGCGTTCCCGGCGCTCGGACCGCGCCGCCTGCCGCTCTACCTCCATGCCGCGGCGGGCACGGCGGGCGACGTCGCGAAGCTTCGGGCGCGCATGTTCTCGCCGCTGAGCGGCACGCTCGAAGACGCCGCCACCGGCAGCGCCGCGACGCCGCTGGCCGCGCTCCTGCTGTCGCTCGACGCGCGCCCGCGCGCTCGCTTCGACATCGTGCAGGGCGTCGAGATGGGCCGGCCGAGCCTGCTCGTCTGCTCGGCCTGGCGCGCCGCCGACGGCGTGCGGGCCAGCGTCGGCGGGACCTGCGTGCCGGTGCTCAGCGGGGAACTCTCCTTATAACCGTCATCCCGACCGGAGCGCGTAGCGCGTAGCGGAGGGACCTGCTCTCAACCGGCAGCGACCTTGAGGCTGACGCAAGGTCTCTCCACTCGGGGCTTCGCCCCTCGGTCGAGATGACGGGTGTTTATTTGAGATGCAGCGACGCCAGGCCGACCAGCACGGCGAAGCCGGCGCCGCCGGCGACCGCCAGCCGCCACGCCCAGGCGTAGTAGCCGGTACGGCGGGCGACCAGCGCGGCCTTGCGCTCGAGCGTCGCGTCGTCGAGCTCGCCGACGTAGCCGCTCTCGACGTTGATCACCGGGAAGGCGAAGCCGCAGCTGACGATGGTGGCGATCAGGCTGAGATGGCCGACCGTCTTGCCGATCGTGCCGACCAGCACGTTGCCGCCCTGGAACGGGTCGGCGCCGCTCACGATCAGCACGTAGGCCAGTGCCGCCACGACGATGGCGTTGAAGCGCAGCAGCACCGAGGTCTTGGAATCGAGCGTCGACAGCAGGCCGTGCAGGCGATCCCACGCCGCCAGCCGCGCCCGCTCGTCGGGCGTGCCCTGCCCGGTCTGCAGGCGCGCGACGGCCAGCGCCTGAGCCGCGAGGCTCATGCCCGGAGCGTCCGGATATTGTCGGCGTAGCGGTCCGGACCGCCCGCGAACACCGCCGTGCCGGCGACCAGCGCGTCGGCGCCGGCGGCGATGCAGCGCCGCGCCGTCTCGGCATTGACGCCGCCATCGACCTCGAGATCGATCGGCTTGCCGAGCGCGTCGATCGCGGCGCGCAGCGCGCGGATCTTCGCCAGCTGGGTCTCGATGAAGGCCTGGCCGCCGAAGCCCGGGTTGACGCTCATCACCAGCACGAGGTCGATGTCGCCCAGCACCGGCTCGACCAGCGCGAGCGGCGTCGCCGGGTTGAGCACCAGGCCCGGCCGCTTGCCCAGCCCGCGGATCAGCTGGATCGTGCGATGGACGTGCGGCCCCGCCTCGGGATGGAACGAGATGATGTCGGCACCGGCCTCGGCGAAGGCCGGCACCAGCGGGTCGACCGGCGAGATCATCAGGTGGACGTCGAACGGCAGCGGGCTGTGCTTGCGCAGCGCCTTCACCACCATCGGGCCGATCGTCAGGTTGGGCACGAAGTGGTTGTCCATGACGTCGACATGGATCCAGTCGGCGCCGGCCGCGGTCACGGCCGCGACCTCGGCGCCGAGCGCGGCGAAATCGGCCGACAGGATCGACGGCGCGATGCGGACGGGCTGTTGCGGCATGGCGGCGGCCCCGGTCAGGTGCCCGGCCGCGTCGGGGCTTCCCAGCCCTTGCGGCGGAACGGGTTCGACGGGAACGTGCCGAGCGGCTTGTACTCGCGCGAGAAGAAGGCGAGCTCCTCGAGCGCCAGCGCGAGGCTGCGCTGCGCCGGGTGGCCCTCGACCTCGGCGTAGAACTGCGCCTGCTCGAAGTGCGCGCCCGACAGGTAGCTCTCCAGCTTGACGATGTTGACGCCGTTGGTGGCGAAGCCGCCCAGCGCCTTGTACAGCGCCGCCGGCACGCTCTTCACGCGGAACAGGAAGGCGGTCATGCACTGCACGGTGCGCCAGTCGGGCGAGGCTTCCTCGCGCGAGAACACCAGCATGCGGGTGGTGTTGTGCTCGGCGTCCTCGATGTTCCTCGCCAGCACCTTGAGGCCGTAGATGCGCGCCGCCAGCGACGAGGCGATCGCGGCCACCGAGGCATCGCCGATCTCGGCGACCTCGCGGGCGGCGCCCGCGGTGTCGGCATGGACCAGCGGCGACAGCTTGTGCTTCTTCAGGAAATTGCGGCACTGGGCCAGCGCCTGGACGTGGCTCTTCACCGTCTTGATCGACTTCAGGCTGGCCCCCGGCAGGGCGACCAGGCAGTGCTCGACGCGCTGGAAATGCTCGGCGACGATCTTCAGCCGGGTGTGCGGCAGCAGGCTGTGCAGGTCGGCGACGCGGCCGGCGATCGAGTTCTCGACCGGGATCATGGCCAGCTCGGCCTTGCCGGCCTGGACCGCGGCCATCGCGGTCTCGAAGGTCGGGCAGCCGAGGGTGGTCATGTAGGGAAAGGCCGACCGGCAGGCCATGTCCGAGTTGGCCCCGGGCTCGCCCTGGAACGAGATGGTGTTTCCCGCCGCCCCGCGGCCACGGGATGTCGTACGCGCCTTCGCCATTTGCCGATTCCTCGCCCCGCCTCAGCCGGTTTTCGCCGCGGAGCCGTTTCGCCCCCCGGACCCTTTCCCGTCAATCGCCCCACGGATAGGCGAAAAACCCCGCAATATCCGGCACTTGCGACGTTCCGCCGCGCGAGGTTCCGGGCTGGATTGGATACTACTGACGACGGTGTGGGCGTGCTACAGCAACGTCCTGAATTTTGGTGTCCTGGGATCCGAAGATGGCCAGTTTCAACACGGTTGCGGGCTGCATTCTGGCCTCGGCATTGTTCGCGATGGTGGTGGGCAAGGTTTCCAATGCCCTGGTCCATCCGCACAAGCTCGAGAAGCCGGCGATCGCGGTCGCCGACGAGGCGCCCGCCGCGGCGGCCACGGCTGCCGCCCCGGCCGCCGATCTGGCCCCGATCGGACCGAAGCTGGCCGGCGCCAACGTCGAGGCCGGCAAGGCGATCTTCGCCAAGCAGTGCGCGACCTGCCACACCGTCGACAAGGGCGGCGCCAACAAGGTCGGCCCCAACCTGTGGGACATCGTCGGCCGCAAGAAGGCGAGCCACGAGGGCTTCAGCTACTCGGCCGGCCTGCAGGCCAAGGGTGGCGACTGGACCTACGAAGACCTCAACCACATGGTCTTCAAGCCGACCGCGTACGTGAAGGGCACCAAGATGGCGTTCGCCGGCCTCGCCAAGGAGCCGGAGCGCGCCGACGTGATCGCCTACCTGCGTTCGCTCTCGGCGTCGCCGAAGCCGCTGCCGTAAGGCGGGGCATTCGTTGAGCGGGCCGGTTCCCGCCGACCTGGTCGCGCTGGCCGGCCGGCTGGCCGACGTCGCCCGGCCGATCTCCAGCCGCTACTTCCGCACCGGCGTCATGGTCGACGACAAGACCGACGCCAGCCCCGTGACCATCGCCGACCGCGAGGCCGAGAGCGCCATGCGCGCGCTGCTGACCGAGCACGTGCCGCAGCACGGCGTGTTCGGCGAGGAGCACGGCGCGGTGCGCACCGACGCCGAGTATGTCTGGGTGCTCGACCCGATCGACGGCACCAAGGCCTTCATCACCGGGCTGCCGATCTTCGGCACGCTGATCGCGCTCTTGCATCGCGGCGTGCCGGTGCTCGGCATCATCGACCAGCCGATCCTCAAGGAGCGCTGGCTGGGGGTCGCCGGCCAACCGTCGACCTTCAACGGCCAGCCGATCGCCGTGCGCGCCTGCGCGACGCTCGGCCAGGCCTACATGTACTCGACGGCGCCGATCATGTTCCCCGGGGCGCTGGAGCAGCGCCACCAGGCGCTGACGCAGCGCGTGAAGCTGTTCCGCTGGGGCGGCGATTGCTACGCCTACGGCCTGCTGGCGGCGGGGCACGTCGACCTGGTGGTCGAGAATTCGCTGAAGCTCTACGACTTCGCCGCGCTGGTCCCGGTGATCAAGGGCGCCGGCGGCCTGATCACCGACTGGGCCGGCAAGGACCTCGACATGCACTCCGACGGTTCGGTCCTGGCGGCCGGCGATCCGGCCGTGCATCGCGCCGCGGCGGACGTGCTCAACGGCACCATCCCGGCACCGGCGGGCCGGACGCGCGGGCTCGGCTGACGCCTAGGCCGCGACGCCGGTCACGTGGATGAAGGCGACGACGGCCAGCAGGGACACGACGCCAAAGGCGAGAACGGCTCGATCGAAGGTCAACATGGGTGCTCTCCGGTTTCGACCGGACTGTCGGCAATCCGTCGCGACGGGTCACGCCCCAATGGGTCCAGACCGGATGGTTGAAGGGCCCCGGTTCAGCGCGACCCATCCAGAATGGTGCGGACCAGCCGCGCGAGATCGCGCTTGCGGACCGGCTTCTCGATCAGGTGCAGGCCGGGGCCCAGCGCGCCGGGCGGCAGGGCCGCGTCCTCGGTGTAGCCCGACATCAGCAGCACCGGCGTGGCGGGCGACCTCCGCCGCACCTCCTCGGCCAGCGCCCGGCCGCCGATCGCGCCCGGCATGACGACGTCGGTGACGACCAGATCGAACGGCCGGCGCGCCTCGACGAAGGCGGCCAGCCCAGCCTCGCCATCGGTCGCCTCGGTGACGCGGTAGCCGAGCGACGACAATTGCTCGACGACGCCCGCCCGCACCTGCGGATCGTCCTCGACCACCAGGATGCGACCGCTTCCCGCCGGCGGGGCGGCCTCGCGGCGTTGCCGCGGCGCGGCGCCGGCCGCCTCACCGCGCGGCAGGTAGAGCCGCACCATGGTGCCCTCGCCCGGCACGCTGTCGATCGCGATGTGGCCGTTGGACTGGCGCACGAAGCCGTAGACCATGCTGAGGCCGAGGCCGGTGCCCTTGCCGACCTCCTTGGTGGTGAAGAACGGTTCGAAGACGCGGGCCAGCACGCCGGGCGGCATGCCGGTGCCCTCGTCGCTCACCGACAGCAGCACGTAGGCGCCCGGCACCGCGTCGGGATGGCCGGCGACGTAGGCCTCGTCGAGCGCGACGTTGTCGGTCTCGATGGTCAGGCGGCCGCCGCCCGGCATCGCGTCGCGCGCGTTGAGGCACAGGTTGACCAGCGCCGATTCGAGCTGGGCGCGATCGACGCTGGTGCTCCACAGGCCGGAGGCCGGGCGGAAGCGGATGTCGATGTTTTCGCCCAGCGTCCGGCGCAGCAGGCGGCTGGTCCCCTCGACCAGGCCGTTGAGATCGGTCGGCTGCGGCCGCAGCGGCTGCTTGCGCGAAAAGGCCAGCAGCTGCCGCGTCAGGTCGGCGGCGCGCTGCGCCGCGCGGCCGACCTGGTCGAGCCGGTCGCGCACGGCGCGCGGCAGCCGGTCGCGCTCGAGCAGCGCGTCGGTGTTGGCCATGATGACCATCAGGATGTTGTTGAAGTCGTGCGCGATGCCGCCGGTCAGCTGGCCCACCGCTTCCATCTTCTGCGCCTGCCGCAACTGCTCCTCGGTGCGGTTGCGCTCCGACAGGTCGCGGATGATGCCGACGTAGATCGGCTGGCCGTCGTGGCTGGTCTCGCCGACCGCGAGGTGCATCGGGAAGGTCGAGCCGTCGCGCCGCTGCCCGGTGACCTCGCGCGAGATGCCGATGATCTTGCGGACGCCGGTGCGCTCGTAGTTGTCGAGGAAGGTGTCGTGCTGGCGCGCCATGTCGGGCGGCATCAGCATCTTGACGTTGTGGCCCAGCGCCTCGGCCGCGCTGTAGCCGAACAGCCGCTCGCAGGCCCGGTTGTAGAGCTGCATGCGGCCGTGGCGATCGATGATGATCAGCCCGTCGACCAGCGTGTCGAGCACGGTGTCGACCAGCGACCGCAGCCGCGACTCGCTGGCCTGCAGCGCGCTGATGTCGCGCAGGATCATGCCGAACCCGGCCAGCCGGCCGTGCGCGTCGTTCACCGGCGTGACGATGACATCGGCGGTGAAGCGGCTGCCATCGCGGCGACGGCGCAGGCCGAATTCCTCGAAGCGGCCGGTCCGCGCCTGCTGCAACAGGCGGTGCGGGGCGCCGTCGGCGGCGTCCTGCGGCAGGTGCAGGCACGACAGCGTCTGCCCGACCAGTTCCCCGGCGGCGTAGCCCAGGATCGCGGTGGCGCCCTCGTTGGCGGTACGGATCGTGCCGTCGCTGTCGAGCAGGAGCACCGCGTAGTCGGCGAGGCCCTCGACGAAGGTCGCCAGCCGGCGCGCGTCCGCCTCGGCGCGTGCCGCGGACGTGCGGGCGGAGGCAGGGGCCATGCCCGTCTCAGTCCTCGGGATCGAGTTCCGAGACCGGCTTGCCGCTCAACGCGTCGTTGAGGGTCCGGAGCGGCATCGGCTTCTCGAGGATTACCGGTCGCGCGCCCCGGTTGCGCAGCATCTCGCGCAGCCGGCCGAGGTCGTGCGAGCCCGACATCAGGATCCAGCGGCACCCGGGCGTGCGCGCGGCGCTTTCGAGAAAGAACTGGAGGCCATCGCCATCGGGCAGCCCGACATCGCAGATCGCCGCCTCGAACAGCGCGGCGGGCGGGCCGGACAGCGCGGCGCGCGCCGCGGCCACCGTGGCGCACCCCGTCGCCTCGTGGCGGCGTCGTTCCAGGTATTCGACGATCTCGACGCGAAGGTCAGCGTCGTCCTCGACGACCAGGATCTTCATGACACCCGTTCTGCTGGCCGATCCCCTCAATCGACGCGCAACCATTAAGCGCGTCCGCGCGGAATAGGGTCAACGACTCTTTCCGCCGGCCCCGGTGATCGAGATCACACTTGGAGCGGTAGCGTACTAAACCCGACGCGCGAGGTAGGTTTCGAAGAAATTCTCGACGGCACGCATGCCGCTGTCGGACAGCCGGATGATGGTGCGCCGCTTGTCGGTCTTGTCCTCGACCCGCACGATCAGGTCGTGCCCCTGCAGCGTCTCCATGCGACGCAAGGCCGTGGTCTGCGGCACGCCCGAGGCCGCGCCGAGGCTGGTCACCGTAACCTCGGCGGCGGCCAGCGAGGCATCGTACAGGTCGAGCAGCATCTCCCAGCAGGGATCCGAGAACAGTTCGGCCGGAAAGTACTGGCTGCGAAGCCGCCGCATCTTCTTGAGATCGTTCAGCGCCGCGCGCTTGCGCACGACCGGGTCCGGGCTCTGTGCCGCCCCGTCGCCAGGCGCCGGTTCGGCCGTCCGCAAGCGGACCTTGCGGGCCAGTTGCGCCGACTTGACGGCGCGGACCAGCCGCGGGCCATCGATCGGCTTGGCCAGCATGTCGCGGGCGCCCATCCGGATCGCCTGCACGGCATCGTCGAAGCCGGCATGGCCGCTGACGAAGATGATCTCGGGCCGGTCGGCATCGCCCAGCCGGCTCAATCGCTCGGCGAATTCCATACCGTCGAGCTCGGGCATGCGCAGGTCGGTGACCACGACCTGCGGCCGCCAGCCGTCGGCCAGGACCTGCAACGCCGCCCAGCCATCGTGGGCCGGCCTGCACCGCAGGTGAGCCTTGCTGAGATACTCGACCAGTTCCTCGACGGCATCGACATCGTCATCGACGACCAGCACGTCGATCGCCTTCTCGGCGTCGGCAGCGTTCGACGGCTCCATCGTTCCGCTCCACTGCAATCGATCCGGAACGGATTGAATCGCCCCGCCCGGCGTCTCCCTTCGGTGCATACTAGACCAACGTCACAGCCTCACCAAGGGAGCGAGCCTCCGTGGCTCAACTCGACGTCCTGCTCGATCGTCACGCCAGCCTGTTCGCCCGCGGCGCATCGCGTCGCAGCGTCGCCGCCCGGCGCACGATGGTCCTTGGCCTGCTGAACGTGGCGATGGTCTGGATCGTCGCCGGCTCGATCGTCTGGCAGGGCCACCGCGACGCCATCGAAGACGCCAAGGCGGTCGCGACCAACCTCAGCCTGACCACCGCGGGCTACACCCAGCACGCGGTCGGCTCGGCCGACCTGCTGCTGCGCAGCATCCTCGACTGGCTCGAGGACGAGAACCTCACGAGCGAGGGCCAATTCCGCGTCGTGCTGCGCGAGAAGCGGTTCCACGACGTCCTCCGCGACCGCATCGGCGGCCTGCCGCAGGTCCCAGTCGCCTCGGTGTACGACAACAACGGCACCCTGCTGACCACGTCGTTCGCGTGGCCGACGCCGGACCTCAACGTCGGCACGCTGCCGACCTTCCAGGCCATGCTCGATCCCCGGGGACCCGACGTCGTGACGACCGAGGCGCGCCAGGGCCGGATGAGCGGCCAGTGGACCTTCTACATCTCGCGCAAGATCCGCGCCGCCGACGGCACGTTGCTGGGGCTCGCGGTCGTCGGCCTGGACAGCGCCTATTTCGGCAAGCTGTTCAGTTCGCTGGCACTGGGCGACAGCAGCTGGGTCTCGCTGTTCCGCGACGACGGCGCCCTGCTGGCCACCAGCCTGAGCGACCACCACCTCATGGGGCACACCTATCACGACGCGATCCCGCTGCGGCTCATGCGGCAGGGCTTTTCCGGGCAGGCCACCATGGTGGAGGGACCGGCCTGGTGGAGCCCGTCCTACACCGCGCCCCGCCTCGTCGCGCCGCGCCAGGTCGAGGGCTTCCCCTACCTGGTCTCGGTCAACATCGCGGAAGCGGTCATCCTCGCCCGCTGGACCGAGCGCAGCTGGCTGATCGCCGGCCTCGCCTTCGCGATCAGCGTCGCCGCCGGCCTGGTGACGGCGCAGGTGATGCGTCTCACCGTACGCACCGAACGATCCGAGCGCGTGGCGGCGGAGCGGCGCATGCTGGCCGCGCTGATCGACACGCCGGCGGCCCTGGCCGCCGTGGTCGACCGCCAGGGCCTCGTCCTCTATTGCAACGAGCGGTTCCGCGAGGTCGTGGCCGGCGGTGGCGAGCCGCGACGCAGCCTGCACGACCCGGCGATCCGCAACGCCGGCACCATCTTCGATTTCGCGGCCCGCGGCACCGGCGCGCCGCAGGAGGCCGACCTCGAGGTGCGGCGGGCCAACGAAGCGCCGCGCTATCTCCATTTCTCGGTCTCGGCCCAGGACCTGCCCGATCTCGGCGCCTGCACCATCCTGGTCGGCCACGACGAGACGCTGCGCCGGCAGACGCAGAAGGCACTGACCGAGACCTCCAAGCTGGTGACGCTGGGCGAGATGACGACCGGCATGGCGCACGAGTTGAGCCAGCCGTTGAACGTCATCCGGATGGCGGCACAGAACGCGCTGACCGAGGTCCGGCCGGGGGTGCCCGAGGCCGGCGAGGCCGCGACGGAAGTCCTCGACGACGCGGCCTTGCGCCGGTTCCTGGGCGGCAAGCTCGACCGCATCATGGCGCAGGTCGACCGCGCCGCCTCGATCATCGCCCGCATGCGGGTATTCGGGCGGCGGCCCGAGGGACGGCCGGGCATCATCGACGCGCGCGAGGTCTGCCGCGACGCCCTGTCCCTGCTGGCCCAGCGGCTGCGCAACGAGCACATCGTCGTGACCGAGGCGCTGGGCGACAGGCCGCTGCGGGTGCGCGCCCACGTCCAGCTGGCCGAGCAGGTGCTGGTCAACCTCCTGCTGAACGCCATCGACGCCGTGCGCGAGCAGCCGGTCGGCGAGCGGCGCATCGCCGTCGAGGCCAACGTCGTCGACGGGCGCGTGCTGGTGACCGTGAGCGACAACGGGCCGGGGGTACCGGCGGCGATGCGCGAGCGCATCTTCGAGCCGTTCTTCACCTCGAAGGCGCCCGGCCAGGGCACCGGGCTCGGCCTGTCGCTGTCGTACGGCCTGGTGCGCGAGGCCGGCGGCACGCTGTCCCTCCTGCCGACGGACCGGGGCGCGGCGTTCCGGATCGACCTGCCCGAAGCCGCCCCGGACGGCACGGACTAGCGCGCCGATGATCGAGCTGTCGATCGATCGTGCCAATCGGATCGTCGTCGTCCGCTTCGTCGACAGCATCGATGCCGGCGACTTCGCCACCATCGACCGCACTCTCGCGGGCTTGCCGGATGCCGCCTCGCTGCGCTGCATCGTCGATCTCGGCGGCGTCACCGACATCCGCGTCGGCAGCCCCGGCCTGGCGGACCGGGCGAAGCGCCGACCGGCCCTGCCGACCGCTTACAAGGTGTTCGTCGCACCGACCGATGTCTCGTTCGGCATCAGCCGCCAGTTCTCGACCCACCGCGACCTCGCGGGACAGGCCAGCCCCCGCATCGTGCGTAGCTTCGCCGAAGCCCTGGAGAGATTCGACGTGGCCGACGCGCGGTTCGAGCCGCTACCGCTGCCCGCCGATCGCTAGCGCGCCTTCCAGGTCTCGCGGTCCATGTCGAACCAGACGACGTCGTCGTAGCCCTTGTAGGCGACACGGCGGCGATAGGTCAGGCCGATCCGCTTCATCACCGCCTGCGACGCGCGGTTGTCGGGCAGCGTGATGGCGAAGATCGTGCGCAGGTCGAGCGTGTCGAAGCCGAAGGCCAGCGCGGCCCGCGCCACCTCGGTGGCATAGCCATGGCCCCAGGCGTCCGGATGGAGGGCCCACAGCACCTCGGTCTCGAGGAACTCGGGCACGAAGTTGAGGCCGCCATGGCCGATCAGCCGACCGTCGCGGAACACGCCCCACGGCCCATGGCGCCGCTCGCGCCAGCCGGTGGCGAACCGCTCGATGGTGGCGCGGGCGCCGTCCAGCGGATCGCCCGCGACCGGCGGCAGCCAGCGCGCCACCGCCGGGTGCCAGCGCATCGCGACATAGGCCTCGGCATCGTCCGGCAGCAGCGGACGCAGGACCAGGCGCTCGGTGGTGAGGATCGTCATCTTTACAGAACTTTACAGGACCGAGAGGAAGGCGAAACCGTGCCGCGCGATATAGGAGCCACGGGATCACACCCGGTGAAACGCAAAGGAGACCGACATGACCGTTAATCGTCCCCTCGCCACCGCCTTCGCCGCCCTTCTGGCCGGCAGCCTCGCCCTGTCCGCCGGCGGCACCGCCTTCGCCAAGGCCGACGGCCCGGGCTTCGACCCCGCCCGCTTCCAGGAGCGCATCGAGAAGCGCGTCGACGGCGCGCTGTCCAAGACCGACGCCACCGCCGAGCAGAAGAAGAAGGTGGCCGAGATCCTGCAGTCCGCGATGAAGGACATGAAGCCGTTCCGCGACCAGCGGGTCGAGAACCGCAAGGCGCTGGAGGCGGCGATGCAGGCCCCGACCATCGACCCGGCGAAGATCGAGCAGCTGCGGACCGAGCAGGTGAAGATCACCGACGCCAGCTCGAAGCGCTTCACCCAGGCGCTGGTCGATGCCGGCAACGTGCTGAGCCCGGCGCAGCGCCAGGCCTTCTTCAAGGCCTGGAGCGAGCGCCAGGGCCGCCGTCACGGCTAACGCCGGGCGGATGACGAAGCGGCTGCCCCGGCCGATACTGCGATCATGGCCGAGCGCATCCTGATGATCGACGACGATACCCGCCTCGCCACGATGGTCTCCGACTATCTTGGCGGGGCGGGCTTTCGCGTGTCCGTGGCCGGCAGCGCGCGCGACGGCGAGGCGCAGCTCAGGCGCGAGACCTACGATGCCGTGATCCTCGACCTCATGTTGCCCGACGGCGACGGGCTGGACCTGTGCCGCCGCCTGCGCGCCACCACCGACGTGCCGATCCTGATGCTGACGGCACGCGGCGAGCCGATGGACCGCGTGGTCGGGCTCGAGGTCGGCGCCGACGACTACCTGGCCAAGCCGTTCGAGCCGCGCGAGCTGCAGGCCCGGCTGCGCGCCATCCTGCGCCGCAGGGGCAGCACGGCGCCGCGCGGCGAGACGCTGCGCTTCGGCCGGCTCGAGATCGACAAGGGCGCCCGCGTCGTGCGGGTCGACGGCGAGGAACGGCCGCTCACCTCCTGGCAGTTCGCGCTGCTGCTGGTGCTGGCCGAACGGGCCGGCCGCGTGCTGTCGCGCGACGCGCTGATGGACCTCTTGAAGGGCGAGAAGCTCGAGGCCTTCGACCGCTCGGTCGACGTCCACGTCTCGCGCATCCGGGCCGCCATCGAGGACGACGCGAAGAAGCCGCGTCGCATCCTGACGGTGCGCGGCGCGGGCTACGTGTTCGCCCGCGACCAGGACCGCTGATGAACCGGCTCTACCTGCAGTTCTACCTGACCATCCTGGTCGTGCTGGCGGTGTTCGTCGGCGCCGCCGCCGTGCTGTGGCGGCTGGCCGACGACGATGGCCGCACGCCGCAATACTTCGAGATCGCCGCCGAGTTGACCGGCGCGCTGCTGCCCGACGCCGCCGCGCCACCGCGCGAACAGCAGGTCGCGGTCGAGAGCCTGCACCGCAAGCTGCGCTTCGACATCGCGCTGTACCGGCCCGACGGCCAGCCGATCGCCGCCGCCGGCGAGCCGCCGCCGCGCTTCGAGCCGCGCCGGGCGCGGCCGGGCTGGCGGCGCGGACCGGGCGGTCCGACCTTTACCCTGCA